>NZ_JBYOLA010000011.1:0-143434 GCF_057799055.1 Stenotrophomonas sp. 14P6.2.3 | reverse complement strand
CGGAACCCACAGTGCCGCCGCTGCCGGCCGAACCGGCCCCGCCGAACCTGGTCGAGCGCGTGATCGGTGCGGTCAAACACTGGTTCACCCAGGGCAACGTGCCGGTGAAGATCGGCATGCTGGTGCTGCTGGCCGGTGTCGCCGCGCTGCTCAAGTACGTCAGCGACCAGGGCTGGCTGGTGGTACCGGTCGAACTGCGGCTGGCGGGCATCACCGTCGGTGCGCTGGGCCTGCTGGCCTTCGGCTGGCACCAGCGTGAGCGCCGGCGGATGTTCGCGCTGGCCTTGCAGGGTGGCGCCATCGGCGTGCTGCTGCTGACCATCTTCGCCGCCTTCAAGCGTTTCGATCTGCTCGCGCCCGGTTTCGCTTTTGCCAGCTCGATCGCCCTGGTGGCGGGGCTGTGCGTGCTGGCGGTGGTGCAGAACTCGCGCACGTTGGCGGTGCTGGGCATCCTGGCGGGCTTCATGGCGCCGCTGTGGCTGTCCACAGGCAGTGGTAACCACGTCGGGCTGTTCAGCTACTACGCCGTGCTCAACGCGGGTATTTTCGTCATCGCCTGGTATCGGCCGTGGCGTGTGCTGAACCTGCTCGGTTTCGCGTTCACCTTCGGCATCGGCACGTTCTGGGGCGTGCTGCAGTACGACGCGGCCAAGTTCGCCAGCACCGAACCGTTCCTGCTGCTGTTCTTCGCCTTCTACCTGCTGATTCCGCTGTTGTATGCGCGCCGGCAGCCGGCTGGGCGGCGCGATCTGGTCGACGGCAGCCTGGTGTTCGGCACGCCGCTGATCGCCTTCTCGCTGCAGGCCGGCATGCTGCACGAACAGCCGATGACGCTGGCCCTGTGTGCGCTGGGCCTGGCCGCGATCTATGCATTGCTGGCCCGCGCTCTGATCGCGCGCGCGTCGTACACAGTGCTGGCGCAGTCGCATGCGGTACTGGCGGTGGGCTTTGCGACGCTGGCGGTGCCGTTGGCATTCTCGGCGCGTGCCACCGGCGCGGTATTCGCGCTTGAAGGTGCCGGCCTGGCGTGGCTGGGGTTGCGCCAGAAGCGCTGGTTGCCGCAGGTGACCGGTGCGCTGCTGCAGCTCGCCGCCGCATTCGCGTTCGTGGTGGGTGCCGACCATTGGCATCAGGACCAGCGCTTCCTGCTCAACCCGACCGCGATCGGCGCGCTGCTGCTGGCCGTGGCGGGCTTCGCGGCGGCGTGGAGCTATCAGCGCAGGCAGCGCCATGACATCGCCCTGGCGTATTACCTGTGGGGCCTGCTGTGGTGGTTGGGTGGTCTGGTGCATGAAATCGGCCGCTTCTTCCAGCATTCGGCGCAGGCCGATGCCGTGCTGGTGCAGGCCGCTATCACCGCCTGGTTGGCGTCGGAAGTACAGCGCCGCATGCCGGCACGTGCGCTGGGTGTGACCGCGCTGGTGATGCTGGCAGCGGGCTTCCCGTTGGCGCTGCTGCAGAGCGACGCGCACCAGCAGCCGTTTGCCGGCTATGGCGCGCTGGCATGGGCAGTGTTCGCCGTGCTCGGCGTGCGCAGCCTGCTGTGCCTGCGTCAGGGCAGTGGTGGCGTGGCCCGTATCGCCCAGTTCCTGTGGTGGCTGCTGTGGCCATCGCTGCTTTCGCTGCTGGCCCTGTGGGGCGGCGGCGACGCGCGCCTGGCGCAGGGCTGGACCGCATTGCTGGTCACCCTGCCGTGGTTGCTGCTGGCGGCGCTGTCGCTGTGGCGCTGGAACGTGCTGCGCTGGCCGCTGGGTGCTGCGTTTGATCCGGTGCGCCTGCCGCTGCAGAGCGTGATTTTCGCGGTGCTGGCGTTGGCCTGGTTGTTCGGCCTGACCCTGGCGGGTGACGCCACGCCGTTGCCGTGGTTGCCGCTGCTCAATCCTGCCGAACTGGCACAGTGGGTCAGCCTGTTGCTGATCGCGCGCTGGCTGTATGACGTACAGGGACCGGCGCCGCTGCAGCGGTTGCGTGTGCCGGTGCTGGCCGTGGCCGGTTTCATCGCGTTGACCAGCACCGTGCTGCATGGCGTGCATCACTGGGGCGGGGTGGTCTGGGATCCGACAATGGCCCGCTTCAGCCTGGCCCAGACCAGCCTGACCGTGTTGTGGAGCGTGCTCGGCGTGATCGCCTGGGTGTGGGGCTCGCGTCGCGGCCAGCGTGTGCTGTGGATGGTCGGTGCCGTGTTGATGGCCGTGGTGCTGGCCAAGCTGGTGCTGATCGACCGACAGCACCTGGGCAACCTGCTGGGAATCGCATCGTTCATCGCCTACGGCCTGCTGTGCACCGTGGTGGGTTACCTGGCGCCCGCGCCGCCGAGCGCGCCGCCAACCGTGGAGGAAAACCAATGAGGAAGTGGAGCCGAGCGTTGCTGCCGGTATTGTTCGGGGTGGCCGGTGTAGTTGCTGCACAGGCCACGGACTACCGCGCGCAGTACGCCGAACAATGGCCGCTGAGCCTGTCCAGCGCACAGTCCGGTGCCTACCGGGTGGTGCTGGAGCCGGCGATCTATCGCCGTGCAGGCACAGCCGATCTGGGCGACCTGCAGGTGTTCAACGCCGCTGGCCAGGCATTGCCGTCGGCGCTGCTGGCACCGGACCAGCCGTTGGCGCAGCCGCCGGTACAGCGCGAATTGCCGTGGTTTGCACTACCGCCGCTGGCCGAGGCCCAGCGCAACGACCTGCAGCTGCTGACCGAGCGTGATACTGACGGCCGTGTGCGCCGGGTCGAAGCCCGGCTCGGTGGTGGTGCGGTGGCGAACGGGCAGGGTGGCTGGTTGATCGATGCCAGTGTGCTCGGCCAGCAACCGCTGGCAGCGCTGGTGCTGGACTGGGCCGAAAGCAGCCAGCCACTGCAGGCGCAGGTACAGCTGGATGCCAGCGACGATCTGCAGCGCTGGCAGTCGATCGCCCGCGACGTCCCCCTGGTGGACCTGCAGCGCGCGGGCAAGCGCCTGCTGCAGCGCCGCCTGCAGGTCGACAGCAACGTGCGCTACCTGCGCATCCTGCCGCAGGGCGAGGCGCGCCTGCCGGAGCTGCGCAGCGTCCTGGCGGAACTGCCGCCGGCGCCGGCAACGGTGCCGTGGGAGTGGCTGTCGCTGGAACCGACCGCGCAGGGCAAGGGGGAATTCACCTTTGAACTGGATGGTCGATTCCCGGTGACCCGCGCCGACGTGGCCAGCACCGACAACAGCCTGGTGCAGTGGACCTTGTTCAGTCGCGATGACGCTGCCGCCGAATGGCAGCGCCGCAGCGCGCCCTGGATTGCCTATCAGCTGCAGCAGGGCGCACCGGGCCAGCGCCAGCAATCGGCGGCACAGCCGTTGGGCGGCATGTACCGCGACCGCTACTGGAAGCTGGTAGCGAGCCCGGTGGAGACCACCAGCGCGCCGACCCTGCGCCTGGGCTATCAACCGGAAGTGATGGTGTTCCTCAGCCAGGGCGCGGCGCCCTACGCGCTGGCCGTGGGCAGTACCACCGCGCGCCGCGCAGAGGCACCGATCACGGTGCTGATCGAGGAACTGCGCCAGCGCAATGATCCTTCGTGGCAGCCGACGCTGGCACGCTTGGAAGGCAGCCCGGAGACGCTGGCCGGTGATGCGGCGCTGAAGCCGCAGCACGACTGGAAGGCGTGGCTGCTGTGGGCGTTGCTGGGGTTGGGGGTGCTGGTTGTCGGCGGATTGGCGTTGAGCCTGCTGAAGCAGAAGCCGTCGCCTTCGGCGTAGTTTGCAGCGAACGGCGCAGCCCCTCGTGGGTGGTCGGTTGGTCGCAGGGAGCAAAAGCCTCGCTTGGCCGGGCGGGTGGGCTGGGCAGGGGACGCCGCAAGTACGTCCCTGTAGGCTTGGCAGCCGCATCCATGCGGCTGACACCCCTGCCCAGCCCACCCGCCCGGCCTCTGACAGTTTCCGTGTGCGTCCACCCACGGAAGAGAAAAAAAGAAGAGCAAGAGCAGAAGCGGGTCGCTTCGCTCGAGACCCCTTCTTCCTTCATCCGACACCAGAAACCGCCTTTGCTTTCGCCATCCGCTCCGCCTCATGAACCTGTCGAGGCCGGGGTGGTGTGGGCTCGCGGGGGCGTAAGCGCCATGGATGGCGCGCCCGAGCCTCCAGGGATGGATTCACGGCGTCCCCCGCGGGCCCACACCGCCCCGGCCCACCCACAGCACCACGAAGCGCCAGCGCTTCGGCCGTTGCTGTTGCCGTTGCCGTTGCCGTTGCTTCGAAGCCTGCCGCAGGCAGCGGCGCGGCCGCCAGCCGCACCCGATACAATGACCGTCTGCCGCAAACCGGCATCCCATCTCCAGAGCCAAAGAGTTGCCCATGTCCATCGTCCGCATGACCGACCTCGACCTCTCCGGCAAGCGCGTGCTGATCCGCCAGGATCTGAACGTGCCGATCGAGAATGGCCGCATCACCTCCGAACAGCGCATCACCGCTTCCCTGCCGACGCTCAAGCGCGCGCTGGAGCAGGGCGCGGCGGTGATGGTCACCTCGCACCTGGGCCGCCCGAAGGAAGGCGTGTGGAGCGAAGCCGATTCGCTGGCGCCGGTTGCGCAGCGCCTGTCGGTGCTGCTGGGCCGCGAAGTGCCGCTGGTGCGTGACTGGGTCGACGGCGTCGACGTGCAGCCGGGCCAGTTGGTGCTGCTGGAAAACTGCCGCATGAACGTCGGCGAGGGCAAGGACGATGAAGTCCTGTCGAAGAAGTACGCCGCCCTCTGCGATGTGTTCGTGATGGATGCGTTCGGTACCGCGCATCGTGCGCAGGCGTCCACCCATGGCGTGATCCGTTTTGCCCCGGTTGCTGCCGGTGGCCCGCTGCTGATGGCCGAGCTGGATGCGCTGGCACTGGCACTGGATGCACCGGCCAAGCCGCTGCTGGCCATCGTCGCCGGCAGCAAGGTCAGCACCAAGCTGGAACTGCTGGCCAACCTGGTCGGCAAGGTCGACCAGCTGATCGTCGGTGGCGGTATCGCCAACACCTTCATCGCGGCGGCCGGCTACAAGGTCGGCAAGTCGCTGTACGAGCCGGACCTGCTGGATACCGCGAAGAAGATCGTGGCCGACGCCAAGGCGCGCGGTGCGGACATCCCGCTGCCGGTGGACGTGGTCACCGCCAAGCAGTTCCTGCCCGACGCGGTTGCCGAAGTGAAGGCCGTCGATGCGGTGGCCGAGGATGATCTGATCCTGGACATCGGCCCGCAGACCGCCGCGCAGTACGCGCAGCTGATCCAGAAGGCCGGCACCGTGGTCTGGAACGGTCCGGTCGGCGTGTTCGAGTTCGAAGCCTTCAGCAAGGGCACCGAAGCGCTGGCCCGCGCCATCGCCAGTTCGCCGGCGTTCTCCATCGCCGGTGGTGGCGATACCCTGGCCGCGGTCGACAAGTTCGATATCGCCCAGCAGGTCAGCTACATCTCCACCGGTGGCGGCGCATTCCTGGAATTCCTGGAAGGCAAGACCCTGCCGGCCGTTGCCGCCCTGGCCGCGCGCGGCGCATGAGCGTCGACCTGCGGGTGGACGGAGAAGAGCGTGCAACGCTCTTCTTCGACATGGACGGTACGCTGATCGATTCGGAAGTGGGCATCACCACCTGCATCGCCTATGCGCTGCAGAAGATGGACCATCCGGTGCCGTCGCAGGAAACCCTGCTGGGCTGGATCGGTCCGTCGCTGCGCACCACGTTCGCGCCGCTGTTCGGCGATGCCGAACGGGTGGAGCAGGCCGTGGCCTTCTATCGCGAGCGCTTCGACGTGGAAGGCTGGCGCGAGCACACGATCTATCCGGACATCGAAGCGGTGGTGCGCGCACTGCACGAACGGGGGCACCGCTTGGCCGTGGTCACCGCCAAGAACGAGCCGCATGCCCGCCGCATCGTCGAGCATCTGCCGTTCGGTGACCTGTTCGAGGACGTGATCGGTTCCACGCCGGATGGCTCGCGCAGCAGCAAGCCGCAGCTGGTGGGCGAAGCGCTGCATCGCCTGCAGCTGGCACCGGAACGCTGTTGGATGATCGGCGACCGCCGCATGGACATCGAAGGTGCCCGTCATCACGGCCTGCGCAGCGTGGGCGTGCTGTGGGGCTTTGGTGGCGAGCAGGAGCTGACCGAGGCCGGTGCAGGGCAGTTGGCCCGTGATCCGGCGCAGCTGCTGGCATTGCTGGCCTGAAGTAGACGAGGCAGCGCGCCGGGCCTTGCCCGGCGGCGTTTCCGCTGCCATCGACCGGCGTATGTCCGGAACATGTCCGTGCGATGTCCCGCAGAGTCAGGCAGCACAAGGCTGTAACCGTATACATGGGACGTGAAGGATGTGCTAATTTCCGTCCTTTAACGGGAGAGGCCCATCCATCATGTTCGAGCGTCAGCGTCGCACCAAGATCCTTGCCACCCTCGGTCCGGCTACCGATCCGCCGGGCGTGCTGGAGGATCTGTTCCGCGCCGGCGTCAACGTGGTGCGCCTCAACTTCAGCCACGGTGACCCGTCCGGCCAGGCCAAGCGTGCCGCCGATGTGCGCGCCGCCGCGCAGCGGGTGGGCGTGGAAGTGGGCATCCTGGCCGACCTGCCGGGCCCGAAGATCCGCATCGAGCGCTTCGCCGAAGGCAAGGTGCATCTCAAGGCCGGCGACCGTTTCGACCTGATCGCCAGCACCAATGCCGGACCGGGCGATGCGACCCAGGTGGGCGTGAGCTACCTCGGCCTGCCGCAGGACGTGACCGCCGGTGACGTGCTGCTGCTCGACGATGGCCTGATGCAGCTGCAGGTGGTGGAAGTGCAGGGCGAGCGCATCATCAACACCGTGCTCAATGACGGTCCGTTGTCCGATCGCAAGGGCTTGAACAAGCAGGGCGGTGGCCTGTCGCTGGGCGCGCTGACCGAGCGCGACAAGGAGCTGATCGGCATCGTCGCCAAGATCGGCGTGGACTTCATCGCCGTGTCGTTCTGCCGCAACGCGCAGGACATGAACGATGCACGCGAGATCGCCGAATCGCACGGCTGCTACGCCGCGCTGGTGTCGAAGATCGAGCGCACCGAAGCCATCGAGAACCTGGAAGAGATCGTCGACGCCAGTGACGTGGTGATGGTGGCGCGTGGTGACCTGGGCGTGGAAATCGGCGATGCCGAGCTGCCGGGCCTGCAGAAGAAGATCATCAAGGCCTCGCTGGCGCAGAACAAGGTGGTGATCACCGCCACGCAGATGCTGCAGTCGATGGTCGAAAGCCCGATCCCGACCCGCGCCGAAGTGCTGGACGTGGCCAACTCGGTCATCGACGGCACCGATGCGGTGATGCTGTCGGCCGAAACCGCCGCTGGTGCGTATCCGGTCAAGGCGGTCGAAGCGATGGCGCGCATCTGCCTGGGCGCCGAGCGCCAGTTCCAGACCGAGACCGACTTCGGCGCCTCGCCGCGCAACCTGGAACGTGCCGACCAGGCCATTGCCATGGCCACCATGTTCCTGTCCCAGCACGTGGGCGTGCGCGCGATCGTGGCGATGACCGAATCCGGTGGCACCGCCCGCTATCTGTCGCGTTTCCGTGCCTCGGCTCCGGTGTTCGCGGTGACCCGCCACGACGGCGCCCGCCGGCAGATGGCGCTGATGCGCGATGTGTTCCCGATCAACTTCGACAGCCGTGGCTTCACCCCGCGCGAAGCCGCACGCGGCAGCATCCGCCTGCTGGTGGAAGGCGGCATGTTGCAGGCCGGCGACCGCGTGGTGTTCACCAGCGGTGAGCACATGGAAACCCACGGCGCGACCAATACCCTGCGCCTGCTGGAAGTGGGCGACGACGGCCGCGCCAGCGGTCTCGGCGACCTGTAAGACGTGTCGCGTCGGGTCGGAGCCGCTGCGCGGGTCCGACCCCGGGGTCAGATCCCCGAAGGGGCTCTGACCCGATCCGGCAGGACATTTCCTGACCCGCACAGACAGTGGAACCGGTTCCATCCGAGCCTCCACGTCGGGGCAACGGGTAGCGGGGCTATACTTACGTTTTTCCCGCACCCGCCACAGGAAGTACATGAGCATCGAACAGCTGGCTGAAACCGCCCAGGCCATGGTTGCCCCGGGCAAGGGCATCATCGCGATCGACGAATCCACCGGTACCATCGCCAAGCGCTTTGCCAGCGTCGGCATCGAGAACACCGAAGAGAACCGTCGCGCCTACCGCGAACTGCTGCTGACCACGCCGAAGCTCAACGAGCACATTTCCGGCGCGATCCTGTACGACGAGACCATCCGTCAGTCGACCAAGGACGGCGTGCCGTTCGCCAAGTACATGGCCGACCACGGCATGATCCCGGGCATCAAGGTGGACAAGGGTGCGCACCCGCTGGCCGGTTGCCCGGGCGAGCTGGTCACCGAAGGCCTGGACGGCCTGCGTGAGCGCCTGCAGGAGTACTACAAGCTGGGCGCGCGCTTCGCCAAGTGGCGTGCGGTCATCAACATCGGCGAGAGCATTCCGTCGGGCACCTGCATCGAGTCCAACGCGCATGCGCTGGCCCGCTATGCCGCGCTGTGCCAGGAATGCGGCCTGGTGCCGATGGTCGAGCCGGAAGTGATCATGGACGGCGAGCACGACATCGAGACCTGCTACGAAGTCACCGAAGCCACCCTGCGCTCGCTGTTCGACGCGCTGTACCAGCAGAACGTGCTGCTGGAAGGCACCATCCTGAAGGCCTCGATGGTCATCTCCGGCAAGGGCTGCGACGAGCAGGCCGACGTCGAGGAAGTGGCCGAGTCGACCGTGATGTGCCTGAAGAGCACCGTGCCGGCGATCCTGCCGGGCGTGGTGTTCCTGTCCGGCGGCCAGGGCGATGAGCAGTCCACCGCCCACCTCAATGCCATGAACCAGATGGGTCACCTGCCGTGGCCGCTGAGCTTCTCCTATGGCCGTGCCATGCAGCAGGCGGCACTGAAGCTGTGGGGCAAGGACATGAAGGGCAACTACGCCGCCGCGCAGAAGACCGTCTACGAGCGCGCCAAGGAAAACGGCCAGGCCGCCCTGGGCAAGTGGAACGGCTGATCCGTCGTTTCGCAGCATGAACTGAACAAGGCAGCGCCGGCATCACGCCGGCGTTTGCTTTTGCCGGTATCGTTGCCGCCTCCCGCACGCCAGGCCAGTGCGTGGGGGCATACATGGAAGGCCAAGGAGAAAAAACATGCGTATTACCGCAATCACGCTGGCCGTTGCCACGGTGCTGGCTGTCGGCGGCTGCAACCGGATGGGTGGCAGCCCGGACGTGGGCAAGGCCCCCTCGCTGGAGTTCGACAAGCCGGTATCCGGCGAAATCACCTCGCGCAGCGGCGTCAATTTCAATGATGGCAGCCACCATCAGCTGTACCAGCTGAAGCTGGACGACAAGCAACTGGTCGGCATCAAGTTGACCGGCGCGCTGCGCGGCTCGATCGCCGTGTTCAACAACGGCGTGCTGGTGGCCAGCAGCAGTTCGGGCTACGAGCGCGGCGACGACGTCTCGCTGGCATTCCGCGCCAATGGCACCGGCAGCTACCAGGTGGCCATCAATGCCGACGGCCCCTCCGCCTTCGGCCCGTACCGCCTGCGCGCCGAGAAGCTGGTGCCGTATGACGGCAAGCCGATGGTGGCCGAAGGCGAGATCGTCGACCTGCTGGTCTCCAAGTCGCAGGATTACACCCTGCAGGTGGACAAGGCGGGCATGTACGAGATCCGCCTGGAATCGGATGCGTTCGATACCGTGCTGAAGCTGGACGGCAACGGCGCTCAGTCGGAAAACGACGACGGCGGCGACGGCACCAATTCGCGCATCGGCATGCCGCTGGAACCGGGCAAGTACACCCTGCGCGTGCGCAGCCTGGGCGAAGACGGTACCGGCGCCTTCAAGCTGACTGCCAAGCGCACCGAGCTGCCGGCCAACATGGTCATGCGTGATGGCACCACCCTGCCGAACTCCGGCAGCGTGTTCGCCATGCTTGATGGCGAAGGGCGCCGCCGCTTCCTGCTGAGCCTGCCGCGTCCGGCCGATGTGCGCCTGGATGCGATTTCCAGCCAGGTGGATACGGTGCTGCGCGTGGTCGGTTCGAACGTGGAGCTGGTGGACGACGATGGTGGCAATGGCACCAACGCACGCCTGGAAGAATCGCTGCCGGCCGGCCACTACACCGTGGACGTAACCAGCCTGAGCGGCGAAGCGGGCATGGTGGAAGTGCGTGTGCAGGTCGACGGCGCCGCTTCGGCCGCGGCATCGGCGGCTGCTACGGCGGCGGCCGACGCTGCCGCCGAAGTAACGAACTGACGCTGTCGCGACGGATGTAAACGAAAAGGCCGGGCAATGCCCGGCCTTTTTTTCTTCCACGCCCCGCATTGTTTCAATGCGCCGGCACGAATCCGGTATCGCCCAGTGGGGGCAGCAGCGACCCGCGCCCGCTGTCGGCGACCTGACCTGCGGCCGACAGCGCCTGCTGGTAGGCCTTGGCGGTCGCCGTGTTGAATGCCACCAGCACGATCCGCATCGGCTGGGCGTGGCTGCGCTGCCAGGCCAGTGTTTCGGTCACCGCGATCTGCGCCGCCTGGTACAGCGGATAGCCATACACCCCGCAGCTGATGGCCGGGAACGCGATCGACTGCAGGTTCAGCGATTCGGCCAGCTGCAGCGACTTCCAGTAGCAGTTGGCCAGCAGTGCCGGTTCGTCGCGCTGGCCGTCGTGCCAGACCGGGCCGACGGTATGCAGTACGTGCCGTGCCGGAAGTGCATGGGCATCCGTTGCGCGCACCTCACCGGTCGGGCAGCGCACGCCGGGGCGCAGCTCCGGCAGACGCTCGCACTCGGCCAGCAGGCCGGGGCCAGCCGCACGATGGATCGCGCCGTCGACACCGCCGCCACCGAGCAGTGATTCATTGGCCGCGTTGACGATCGCATCCACCGCCAGGGCCGTGATGTCGCCCTGCCACACTTCGATCTTCATGCGTCCGTCTCCTGCCTGTAGTTGTTGCGCGCCGTGCCCACGCTGGCTGCACCCGCATCTTGCGGGACAGGGCATCGATGCTGCGTCATGACCGTCTCACGCACTGCGATCTGCCCTGTTCATGCACGATGGCCGGCAGTGCCTTCACGCAGGCTGAAGCGAGCGCCGCAGGCGGGCGAAACGAAAGTTTCCGAGGCGGTATGCTTCTGATTTCCTGGGAAAACGGTCCGCTTGCAACGGCAATGCCCAGTCAGGATTGCCCAAATGGAAACGCCCACCGCGAGGGTGGGCGTCATCCTGCTGTCATCGACAACGCGGCGATCAGGGCAGACCGGCCAGCCAGTCGTCGTCGGAACCTTCATTGACGTCGGCGAACAGCGGCGTGGAGAAGTAGCGTTCACCGGTGTCCGGCAACATCGCCAGGATCACCGCGCCCGGTTCAGCGCGATGTGCCACGTCCAGTGCGCTGGCCACGGTGGCACCGGCGGAGATGCCGACGAAGATGCCTTCCTCTGCGGCCAGCTGGCGGGCAGTGGCGATCGCGCGATCATCTTCCACGGTCACCAGTTCGTCCACCACATTGCGGTTGAGCACATCGGGCACGAAGTCCGGGGTCCAGCCCTGGATCTTGTGCGGCTTCCAGTCATCGCCCTTCAGCAAGGCGGCGCCTGCCGGTTCGGTGGCGATGATGCGGGTGTCGGGGCGGGCGACCTTCAGCACTTCACCGACACCGGTCAGGGTGCCGCCGGTGCCCCAGCCGCTGACGAAGTAGTCCAGGCGCTTGCCGGCGAAATCACGCAGGATCTCCGCGGCGGTGGTGTTGCGGTGGTAGGCCGGGTTGGCCGGGTTGGCGAACTGGCTGGCCAGGAACCAGCCGTGCTCCTCGGCCAGCTCGCGCGCCCTGCGCACCATGCCGCTGCCGCGCTCGGCGGCCGGGGTCAGGATGACCTTCGCACCGTAGGCGCGCATCAGCTTGCGGCGTTCCACCGAGAAGGTCTCGACCATCGTCGCCACGAACTTGTAGCCGCGTGCAGCGGCCACCATCGCCAGGGCGACGCCGGTGTTGCCCGAGGTGGCTTCGACGATGGTGTCGCCCGGCTTGAGCAGGCCACGCTGTTCGGCATCGAGGATGATCGCCAGCGCCAGTCGATCCTTCACCGAGCCGCCCGGATTGAAGGATTCAACCTTGGCGTACACGGTCACGCCCTGCGGCGCCAGGCGCTGCAGCTTGACGATGGGGGTGTTGCCGATGGTGTCGAGGATGGAGTCGTACAGGGCCATGGGAGCGCTCCAGGAACAGGCCGCGCCGGGCTCGGCGGGCATAAGGGAAGAAGGCTGGCTGTTCAGGCCAGCGGCTGCCGGCTGACCGTAGCGCCGGCATATGACGCCCGGAAATGACCAGATACCTTTCTTAAACAACCTTTGGTTATAAGCTGGTGACGGCAATTGACCCTAGAGTGGACCTCCGCCCCCACATCGCCCGCCTGCCATGACGCTGACCCAGCTGCGCTACCTGGTTGCCATCGCCGACGCCGAGCTGAACATCACGCTCGCCGCCTCGCGGGTGCATGCCACCCAGCCCGGCCTGTCCAAGCAGCTCAAGCAGCTGGAGGACGAACTGGGCTTCCTGCTGTTCGTACGCAAGGGACGCAGCCTGGAGTCGGTCACCCCGGCCGGCACCGAAGTGATCAGCCGCGCCCGCGCCGTGCTGTCCGAAGCCAACAACATCCGCACCTACGCGGCCAACCAGCGCCGCGAGAGCCAGGGCCAGCTGATCCTGACCACCACCCACACCCAGGCGCGCTTCGTACTGCCGCCGGCCGTGGCGCGCATCAAGCAGGCCTATCCGCAGGTCAGCGTGCACCTGCAGCAGGCGGGTGAGGCCGATGCGCTGGACCGGCTGAACCAGGGCGATGCCGATATCGCGATCATCAGTACCGCCGGCAGCGAACCCAGCGACGGCATCGCGGTGCCGCTGTTCCGCTGGCGGCGGTTGGTGGTGGTGCCCAAGGGCCATCCGCTGGACCGCGCCGGCCGCGTACCGGACCTGGCAGCATTGGCCCGCCAGCCGCTGATCAGCTACGAATCCTCGACCCGACCCAACTCCTCCCTGCAGCGTGCCTTTGCCGCGCAGAGCCTGGTGCCCGATCTGGCGCTGACCGCGCTGGATGCCGACCTGATCAAGACCTACGTGCGCACAGGTCTGGGGGTGGGGCTGCTGGCCGAGATGGCGATCAGCGCCAACGACGAGGACCTGCGGGTGTGGCCGGCACCGGCGCCGATCACCGAGTGCATCGCCTGGGCGGTGCTGCCACGCGACCGGGTGCTGCGCGATTACGCGCTGGAGCTGGTGCATGTGCTGGCCCCGCAGATCGATCCACGCGATCTGCGGCGGGTGCTGGACGGCAACCAGGCCGCGTCCTGGCCGGTGCCGCCGACCTGGGAATCGCTGACGCAGACCATCACGGTTTGAGGGTTGGTCGAGCAGGGCTGCGCCCTGCACCCGCTACCAGCCGGAGCAACAGCAACAGCAACAGCGTGCATTCCGTGGGGTGGCGGGGCGGTGTCGGAGTGCGGGGACGCCGCAAGTACGTCCCTGTAGGCTTGGCCGCGGCATCCATGCCGCGGACACCCCGCAATCCGACACCGCCCCGCCTCTGACAGATTTCGACGGCTGTTGGTAGGTGTCGACCTTGGTCGACACGGTAGATCCACGCCATGCGTGGATGCTTTTCGATCAATTGCCGAAATATTCGATTTCGTTGGAGATTCATCCACGCATGGAGTGGATCTACAGATCGCGGAAATCTGTCGAAGGCGGGATGGGTCCGGTTGCGGGGGCGTGAGCCGCATGGATGCGGCGACCGAGCTTACATGGACGTACTTGCAGCGTCCCCCGCAACCGGACCCACCCCGCCATCCCACAGGAAGCCAGCTTCTGCTGTTGCTTCGGCCGTTGCCGTTGCTGTTGCCTCTGCGGGTGCAGGGCGCAGCCCTGCCGATACCCCCCTCCTGCGACGGTTCGTCGCACGGCGCCCCCGGGGGGCACCTCTACACTAGCGCGGTGATCCGTACCGTCCAGCTGCATCGAACCCTGCTCCAGCTTGCCTTCATGGCGACGCTGCTGATGGTGCTCGCGCCGCTGGTCAGCCGCGCGCTTCAGGCGCAGCCGATGGATCATGCGGGCATGGCAGGCATGGACCACACGGCCATGGGCCACGACATGCACGACATGGCCATGGCCGGTCACGCGCACCACGATGCAGATCCGGCTGTGCCCCGCCCGCCCGCCGATCCGCACGCCATGCATGGCGAGGCCTGCGAGTACTGCGTGCTGGCCATGCGCCTGCTGCCGTGGCTGGCAGTGCTGGTGCTGCTGCTGCCACTGCTGTGGCGGCCGAAGCTGGTGTTCCCATGGTCACAGCTGCGCCTGCCGCTGCTGCATTGGCCGGCACACGCCGCGCGTGGCCCGCCGCCGATCTCCACCGTCCGCTGATTTCCCTATCGAATCCGTCGCACGATGCCTGCAAGGGCGTCGTGCGCGCGTGCGTACCTTGGAGCTGTTCCCATGAAAATGACTTTCCCCGACGCGGGCGCCCGTGCGCGCCTGCCGCTTGCCCTTGGCGTTGCCTTGGCCGCGCCCTTCGCCCATGCCGCGCCCGCTGAAGATGCGCGGACGCTGGATACGCTGGTGGTCACCGCCGCTGCACCGTCCTCACCCTTGCACTGGGTGACCGATCCGCGCCTGCCGCGACAGCCGGTGCCGGCCAGCGATGGCGCCGATTACCTGAAGACCGTTCCCGGCTTTTCCGCCATCCGCAACGGCGGCACCAACGGCGACCCGGTGCTGCGTGGCATGTTCGGTTCGCGCCTGAATATCCTCAGCAACGATGGCAATCTGATTGGTGCGTGTCCCTCGCGCATGGACAACCCGTTGTCCTACATCTCGCCGGAGAGCTTTGACCGGCTGACCATCATCAAGGGCCCGCAGAGCGTGCGCTGGGGCGCGGGTGCGTCTGCGGGCACCGTGCGTTTTGAGCGTGATACCCCGCGTTTCGACGAGCCCGGGCTGCGTGCCGATGCCAGCACGCTGGTTGGTTCGCGCAACCGCAACGACCAGGTGCTGGACCTCACCCTGGGCAATCCGACGGGCTATGTGCGTGCCAGCGGCAATCGCTCCGAAGCCGATGACTACAAGGACGGCAACGGTGATGTGGTTCCGTCGAAATGGCGCAAATGGAATGGCGACGTAGCCGTTGGCTGGACGCCTGATGCCGATACCCTGCTCGAAGTATCCGCCGGTGCCGGCGATGCGATCGCGCGCTACGCCGGGCGCGGCATGGACGGTGCCGCGTTCGAGCGCACCAGCTACGCCGCGCGCTTCGAGAAGCGCAACCTGCCCGGGGCGTGGGACACGCTGCAGGCCAACGTGTACTACAACGAAGCCGACCACGTGATGGACAACTACACGCTGCGCGAGCCGAACCCGCACAGCATGATGCCGATGCCGATGGCGTCGAACGTGGATCGCCGCACGCAGGGTGGGCGCATCAGCTCCGAATGGCGCTGGCAGGACGTGCAGCTGGTGGCCGGCGTCGACGGCGAGGACAGCCGACATCGCGGCCGCATGGGCATGGGCCGCGGCACCTACAGACAGGCGGACTGGAACACCGACGCCAACTTCCGCCGCTACGGTGCGTTCACCGAATTGACCCTCGGCGCCGGCACCGACCAGCGCTGGATCGGCGGCCTGCGCGTCGATCGTGCTAGCGTGCGCGATGAGCGCGCCGACATCGGCGGCATGATGATGGCCATGCCCAATCCCACCGCCGGCCAGCGCCGCAGGGACTGGCTGGGCAGTGGCTTCCTGCGCTACGAACAGGATCTCGCCGATGGCCTGACCTGGTATGCCGGCCTTGGTCACAGCCAGCGCATGCCCGACTACTGGGAACTGTTCTCGCCCGATCATGGCCCGGCAGGTGCGGTCAACGCGTTCGCTGGCATCCAGCCCGAACGCACCACCCAGCTCGACGTCGGCCTGCAATACAAAGGCCCGCGCGTGCAGGCCTGGGTCTCCGCCTATGCGGGGCAGATCCAGGACTACATCCTGTTCACCTATCGCGGCAGCGGCATGATGGGCATGAGCCAGGCCGACAACGTGCAGGCGCGCATCGCCGGTGCCGAGGCCGGTGTGCAGCTGCAGCTCGACGCGCAGTGGAAGCTGGGTGGCACCCTGGCCTATGCCTGGGGCGAGAACCGCGACCAGCATCGCCCGTTGCCGCAGATGCCGCCGCTGGAAGCGCGCCTGAGCGCTGACTGGGAAGGCCAGCGCTGGAGTGCCGGTGCGTTGGTGCGCGCGGTCACCCATCAGCACCGGGTCGCGGACGGGCAGGGCAACGTGGTGGCGCAGGACCTCGGGCCGAGCAGTGGCTTCGCCACGCTGGCGCTCAATGCGGCCTATCGTTTCAGTTCGCAGCTGCAGCTCAGCGCCGGTGTCGACAATCTGTTCGACCGCGCCTACAGCGAGCATCTGAATCTGGCCGGCAGCGCCGATTTCGGCTTCCCGGCCGATCCGGTACGCATCAACGAGCCCGGCCGCAGCCTGTGGATGAAGGTGAACTACCGATACTGATCCGCTGGGCATGGCCCGGCGCTACCCATGCGCCGGGCAAAGAAGGCCTGCGTCCAAAGAAAACGGGGTCGGATCCCCGCCAGGTTCCGACCCCGCCCGGCGCCCTCGGCCGGGCCTCCCGACTCTACGACGGCGTCGCCGCTCATGGCGCGCCGGGATACATCCCGACATACACCGACACCGTGCTGCGGACCCCTGCATGGAATGGGCGCGCAGCGCTATCGCAGCACCCGTTCCACGCCGGTAAACGCTTGGCACATATCGCTTTTGCGGGGCCTTGCCTACACTCGGCGGCCGTGGATCGCTCAGGATTGTTCATGTTGGCTCGTATCGCTTCGACCCTGGCCCTTGGCCTCAGCCTGGCCGTGCTGGCCGGGTGCGCAGGCAAACAGGAGGCCGCCGCGCGTCGGCAGGGCGAAGCCGTGCCGGTCACCGCGCAGGTCGTGCAGGCGATGCAGTGGAGCGACACGCTGCAGGCGCTGGGTACGGCCAAGGCGCGCGAGTCGATCAGCGTGACCGCCAAAGTGAGCGAGATCGTCGAGCGCGTGCATTTCGAAAGTGGCCAGCAGGTCGCCGCTGGCGCGCCGCTGGTGACCCTGCGCGGTCAGGCCCAGGAAGCCGCATTGGTGCAGGCGCAGGCGACCTTCCGCGAAGCCGACCAGTTGTACAAGCGCCAGCGCGAACTGGCGGCACAGCGGTTGGTGTCCAGCGCGACCCTGGATACGCAGAAGTCGATCCGTGATGCCGCCGAAGCACGCGTGGCGCAGATGCAGTCGGACATCGGTGATCGTCGTGTGCGCGCGCCGTTCGCCGGCGTCCTCGGCATCCGCCAGATCAGCCCGGGCACGCTGCTGACGCCGACCACGGTGATCGCCACCCTCGACGACGTCGAGCGCATGCACATCGATTTCCAGGTGCCGGAAGTGGAGCTGGCCGCGCTGACCATCGGCGACAAGGTGCAGGCCACCAGCGTGGCCTGGCCGGGCCGCACCTTCGAAGGCGAGGTCAGCACCATCGATGCACGTATCGACCCGGCCACCCGTGCGGTGACTGTGCGTGCCGACTTCGCCAACGGCGACCACGCACTGCGTCCGGGCATGCTGCTAGACGTGCGCCTGTTCCATCCTGATCGACCGGCACTGGTGGTGCCGGAAATCGCCGTGGTGCAGGTCGGTCGCGACAGCTTCATGTATCGCATCAAGGCCGATGACACCGTCGAACGCGTGGACGTGGTCACCGGTGCACGCCGCGCTGGCGTGGTCGAGATCAAGCAGGGCCTGCAGGCAGGCCAGCGCATCGTGGTGGACGGCACCGGCAAGCTGCGTGCAGGCCTGAAGGTGGCGGCCACCGACGCCGCGCCCGCCAGTGGCGCCCAGCCGGTGACGGCTGAAGCACCGGTCGCTGCCGAGGGTCACGGCGGATGAAGCTGTCTGACATCTCCATCCAGCGGCCGGTGTTTGCCGTGGTGATGAGCCTGCTGTTGCTGGTGCTGGGCGTGATGTCCTTCACTCGCTTGACCCTGCGCGAACTGCCGGCCATCGACCCGCCGATCGTCTCGGTGTCGGTGGACTACACCGGTGCCTCGGCAGCGGTGATCGAGAGCCGGATCACCCAGGTGCTGGAAGACGCGCTGGCCGGCATCGAAGGCATCGATACGATCAACGCGCGCAGCACCAACGGCCGTTCGCAGGTCAGCATCGAATTCACCTCCAATCGTGACATCGAAGCGGCGGCCAACGACGTGCGCGATGCGGTCAGCCGCGTGGCCGACCGCATGCCCGAAGAGGCGCGGCCACCGGAGATCGCCAAGGTCGAGAGCGATGCCGATCCGATCATCTGGTTCAACATGGTGTCCTCGACCATGGACACGCTGGAACTGAGCGACTACGCCGACCGCTACGTGGTCGACCGCTTTTCCAGCCTCGATGGCGTGGCCCAGGTCCGCATCGGTGGCCGCCAGCGCTATGCGATGCGCATCTGGCTGGACCGCGACCAGCTGGCCGCACGTGGCCTGACCACCGGCGACATCGAAACCGCGCTGCGCAACGAGAACGTGGAACTGCCGGCCGGCCGCATCGAATCCACCGACCGCGATTTCACCCTGCGCGTGGAGCGCAACTACATCAAGCCCGAAGACTTCGCGACCATTCCGCTGGGCAAGGGCAGTGATGGCTATGTGGTGCGCATGGGCGATGTGGCGAAGATCGAGCTGGCCTCGGCCGAGCGTCGCGCGTATTACCGCAGCAACGGCGAGCCCGGCATCGGCCTGGGCATCGTCAAGACCTCCACCGCCAACTCGCTGGACGTGGCGCGCACCGCGCGCGCCGAGGCCGAACGTGTTGCGCTGACCCTGCCCAAGGGCACGCAGATCTTCGTTGCCTTCGACAACACCACCTTCATCGAGGCCGCTGTCGACCGCGTGTACGCCACGCTGGTGGAGGCGATGATCCTGGTGTTGGCGGTGATCTGGCTGTTCCTCGGCAGTTTCCGCGCGGCATTGATTCCGGCGGTGACGGTGCCGGTGTGCCTGGTGGCGGCGTTCATCGCGCTGTATGCGTTCGACTTCTCGATCAACCTGCTGACGCTGTTGGCGCTGGTGCTGTGCATCGGCCTGGTGGTGGATGACGCGATCGTGGTGGTGGAGAACGTGCAACGCCGCATCGACCTGGGCGAGCCGCCGCTGGTGGCGTCCAAGCGCGGCACTGCGCAGGTCGCCTTCGCGGTGATCGCCACCACCGCCGTGCTGGTGGCGGTGTTCCTGCCGGTGGGTTTCCTGGAAGGCAATACCGGGCGCCTGTTCCGTGAACTGGCGGTGGCCCTGGCCGCAGCGGTTGCGCTGTCAGCGTTCGTCGCGCTGACGCTGACCCCGATGATGGCCTCCAAGCTGCTCAAGCCGCATACCGGGCAGGCCCCGCGCGGGCTGCACGGTTTCATCAACCGCAATCTGGAATGCCTGGCCAGCGCTTACGGTCGCGTGCTCGATCATCATGTGGATCGCACGTGGATCTATCTGCTGGTGATGGTCGCAGCGCTGGCGGCCAGCTGGCTGCTGATCAAAGTGCTGCCTTCGGAACTGGCTCCGGCCGAAGACCGAGGTTCGTTCCAGATCATGATCGATGGCCCGGAGGGCGCTGGCTACGACTACACCGTGCAGCAGGTGCAGCAGGTCGAAGCGCTGCTGGCACCGCATGTGGGCGCGGACAAGCCGATCGTGCGCGCCAACCCGCGCGTGCCCGGCGGCTTCGGCGCAAGCGAGGAAATGCACACCGGCCGCGTCAGCGTGTTCCTGCAGCCGTGGCGCCAGCGCAGCGAAGGCACGCCGGAAGTGGCCAATGAACTGCAGAAGGAACTGGACACCATCCGTGGCGTGCGCGTCCGTACCCAGGTCGGTGGCGGCCTGGTGCGCAGTGGCGGGCAGCCGTTCCAGATCGTGCTGGGTGGCCCGGAATACGCCGAGATCGCGCAGTGGCGCGACCGCATCCTGCTGCGCATGGCCGACAACCCCGGCCTGGTCGGTCCGGACTCGGACTACAAGGAAACCCGTCCGCAGATGCGGGTGAACATCGACCGCCAGCGTGCGGCCGACCTCGGCGTGCCGGTCACCGCGATCGGTTCGGCGCTGGAAACGATGATGGGCTCGCGCCGCGTCACCACCTTCGTCGACAACGGCGAGGAGTACGACGTGCTGGTCCAGGCCGGCCGTGATGGCCGCGCCAGCCCGGCTGACCTCGCCGCGATCCGCGTGCGTGCGACCTCCGGCGAACTGGTGCCGTTGGCCAACCTGGTCACGCTGAGCGAAGTGGCCGAAGCGGGCACCTTGAACCGCTTCAACCGCCTGCGCTCGATCACCATCAGTGCCGGCCTGGCACCTGGCTACCCGCTGGGCGAGGCCATCGCCTGGGCGCAGCAGGTGACCCGCGAAGAGCTGCCGCAGTACGCGCAGGTGAACTGGAAGGGCGAATCGCGCGAGTACCAGAGTGCGGGTGGCGCGGTGCTGCTGACCTTCGCCATGGCCCTGCTGGTGGTGTACCTGGTGCTGGCCGCGCAGTTCGAGAGCTTCATCCACCCGCTGACGATCATGCTGACCGTGCCGCTGGGTGTGCTCGGTGCGCTGGTTGGCCTGTGGCTGAGTGGCGGCACGGTGAACCTGTTCAGCCAGATCGGCATCGTCATGCTGGTCGGCCTGGCGGCCAAGAACGGCATCCTGATCGTCGAATTCGCCAACCAGCTGCGCGACGACGGGCGAACCGTGCGCGAAGCAATCATCGAATCGGCGATGGTGCGCCTGCGTCCGATCCTGATGACCTCGATCGCCACCGTGGTCGGCGCGATTCCGCTGGTGGTGGCCGGTGGCCCCGGTTCGGCCAGCCGTGGCACCATCGGCATCGTGATCATCTTCGGCGTCACCCTGTCCACCTTCCTGTCGCTGTTCGTGGTGCCGGCGTTCTACGCGCGGCTGGCCCCGTATACCCGCTCGCCAGAGGCGGTGAAGCGCGAGCTGGAGAAGCAGGAGGCCGACTCGCCGTCGGTGGGTGGTCATGCCTGAGCCGGCGCGCATTCTGCAGGGCGAAGGCTTCCTCCTGCGGCCCTGGCGCAGCGATGACCTGGAGTCGCTGCTGCGCCACGCCAACGACGCGGACGTCTCGCGTGGACTGCGTGACCGCTTCCCGTATCCGTACACCCGCGAGGATGGCGAAGCCTTCCTGGGCGGGCGCGTGCTGGCCCCCGGCACGCTGAACCTGGCCATCGAGATCGACGGCCAGGCCTGCGGCAGCGTGGGCGCCCAGCAAGGCGTGGCCGAGCGCGGGCATACCGCTGAACTGGGTTACTGGCTCGGCCAGGTCCATTGGGGGCGGGGCCTGATGACCGGCGTGGTCGGTCTGTTCGCGCCCTGGGTGATGGACGAGCTTGGCCTGTTCAGGCTGCAGGCCACGGTGGTCGACTTCAACCTGGGCTCGGCCCGGGTACTGGAAAAGAACGGTTTCCAGGAAGAGGGCGTGGAGCGCTGCGCCGTCTACAAGCGCGGCGTCCTGCATGACCTGCGCCGCTTCGCCCGGGTGCGGACCGCGCTGCCCTGAAAGGCCGCCGGGCATGGCCCGGCGCTACCGGGTGCGCCGCCGTTTCCATTGACCGCCGGAGGTGCTGCCGTCTCCGGGGGTAGCGCCGGGCCATGCCCGGCGGAGAACACGCCCCCGCATCCGGCGCTATCGCAGCGACCTTCGATCAGGGAGAATCGACCGGTCCCTTCCAGCCGACGGGACGTCCTCACAACCCGCCGACTGGAGAGAGCGCGCGTGGAAGCTACCGTACATTTCATCAACAGCATCATCTGGAGCAAGGCGCTGATCTTCATGTGCCTGGCCGCCGGCCTGTTCTTCAGCCTGCGCACCCGCTTCATGCAGATCCGTGGTTTCGTCGAGATGTGCCGCCTCACCGTGTCCGGTGAGAAATCCGACGCCGGCGTGTCCTCGTTCCAGGCCCTGGCCATGTCGATGGCCGGCCGCATGGGCATCGGCAACATCGCCGGCGTGGCCACCGCCATCGCCTTCGGCGGCCCCGGCGCGATCTTCTGGATGTGGGTGATGGGCTTCCTCGGCGCATCCACTTCGTACGTGGAATGCACCCTGGCGCAGATCTACAAGACCAAGGATGCCGAAGGCCGCTACCGCGGTGGCCCGGCCTACTACATCGAAAAGGCGATGGGCCTGAAGTGGTATGCCATGGCCTTCGCCATCGCCACGATCATCGCTGCCGGCTTCCTGATGCCCGGCGTGCAGGCCAACGCGATCGCCGACAGCATCATCAATGCCTGCCGTGGCACCGCGCTGTGCGGTCCGCTCGATGGCCAGTCCTTCGGCATGGAATCGGTGCAGGCGCTGAAGCTGGGCATCGGCATCGTCGTCGCCCTGCTGCTGGGCGTGGTGATCTTCGGTGGCGTCAAGCGCATCGCCAACTTCGCCGAAGTGGTGGTGCCGTTCATGGCGGCCGGCTTCATCCTGATGGCCATCGTCATCATGATCATCAACTACGACCGCGTGCCGGAAATGTTCGGCATCATCTTCAAGAGCGCCTTCGGTACCCACGCCGCGTTCGGCGCGATGATGGGCCTGGCAGTGGAGTGGGGCATCAAGCGCGGCATCTACGCCAACGAGGCCGGTCAGGGTTCGGGTCCGCACGCTGCGGCGGCTTCGGAGGTCTCGCACCCGGCCAAGCAGGGGTACGTGCAGGCCTTCGCCATCTACTTCGACACCATGATGGTGTGCACCGCCACCGCCTTCCTGATCCTGGCCAGCGGCACCTACAACGTGTATTCGCCGGTCGCGGGTGCTGAGCCGATCTTCCAGGGCCTGGCCGGCATTCCAGAAGGTGCGGGCTACGCGCAGGCGGGTGTGGAAGCGGTGCTGCCGGGCTGGGGTTCGGCGTTCGTGTCGGTGGCGATCTTCTTCTTCGCCTTCACCACGATCATGGCCTATTACTACATGGCCGAAACCAACCTGACCTACGTCAACCACAACAGGAAGCGGCCGTTCACCGTGCTGCTGCTGCGCCTGGGCATCATCGGCATGGTGGTGTTCGGTGCCTTCCACAACGCCACCCTGGCCTGGGCGCTGGGCGACATCGGCGTAGGCCTGATGGCCTGGCTGAACATCATCGCCATCCTCATCGTGCAGAAGCCGGCCATGCTGGCGCTGCGCGATTACGAACGACAGAAGAAGCTCGGCCTGGATCCGATCTTCGACCCCGATGCCCTGGGCATCAAGAACGCCGATTTCTGGCGTCAACGCAAGCTGGAGTTGTCCCGTAGTGAATGATCCCTGGAAGAATGCCCGCCGCCCGTCGTCGCGACCGCCGCGGGCCACCCCGCTGCCACCGCGTGAGGGCGGCACCCCGCCGCCACCGGGGCGTGGCAACGACGAACTGCGCCTGTATGGCTGGAACGCGGTGCAGGCCCTGTTCGCCAAGCGTCCGCAGGCGCTGCGCAAGCTGTACCTGGTGGAGTCGCTGATTCCGCGCATGCAGCCGGTGCTGAAGTGGTGCGTGGCCAACCGCGTGGGCTACCGCGTGGTGGAAGAGGGCGACCTCAACAAGCTGGCCGCCACCACCCATCACGAAGGCCTGGTGGCCGACGTGCTGCGCGCACCGGTGGTGCCGCTGGCGCAGTGGCTGGCCGAACTGGGCGAAGGCCCGGCGCTGGCACTGTGGCTGGATGGCGTCGGCAATCCGCACAACTTCGGTGCGATCCTGCGCTCTGCCGCGCACTTCGGTGCCAAGGCGCTGCTGCTGCCTGCCAGCAGCACGCTGGCACTGTCCGGCGCGGCCGCACGCGTGGCCGAGGGCGGAGCAGAGTCGGTGCCGCTGGTGCAGCTGCCTGAAGACGCAGAAGCGATGGCGCAGCTGCGCGCGGCCGGTTTCGGCCTTGCCGCGACCCTGGTCGACGGTGGCGATGACGTGTTCCGCGCATCGTTGCCGGCCCGCCTGGTCTACGTGATGGGCGCGGAAAGTGAAGGCATGGATCGCGGCCTGGCCAGCCAGTGTGACCAGCAACTGTCGATTCCCGGCAGTGGCGCGGTTGAAAGCCTGAATGTCGCTTCCGCCACTGCCGTGCTGCTGGCGCAGTGGGTCAGCCAGCGCCGCTGATGGGTGGGTTTGCGGGCGCCGGGTAACGCCGGTGCCCGCGGATCGGAGCAGATCCACGTCGTGCGGGATTTCCTCATGCCGGGAAGGTGCCTCCTGCGTTGCACTACGCACGGCATGCACGGTTCACCGGTAGCGCCGGGCAACGCCCGGTGGATTTCCTGACAGTGCGATGCGCAAAGCATGCATGACGAATTGAAAGTTTCCTTATTGGTGTGCCGTTCCCGGCGACGCAGGGTGGAAGTCCATCCAACGTCGTACAGGAGTGGTCCCCATGCATCATCCTCCCCGCAGTACGGTGCGTGTCTGCCTGGTACTGGCATTCAGTGCGCTTGCCGCCGTGTCCGCGCAGGCCAACGAGCGCACGCTCGACGGCGTCAACTTCACCGGCCCGCTGATCACCCCCAATCCTGCCGGTATGCCGGCAGGTCGCTGGTACGTCGAACCCTATCTGGTGCGGGTCGACAGTTCCTCGTCCTTCGACCACAACGGCGACCGTCAACGCAGCGACGAGCGCAGTGGCGCGTGGGCGATGGTGGTGCCCATCGCCTACGGGTTCAGCGATCGGGTGACCGCCCAGGTCAACCTCAGTGCCTCGCGTGCAGAATCAGGCAACGCGCGCAGCAGTGGTTTCCGCGCCGGCGACACCACCGCACGCCTGCAGTACCTGCTGCAGCCTTCCAGTGCCGATGGCACCACCCCGGCGGTGTCAGTTGCACTGGTGCAGCGCTTCAGCACCGGCAGTCACGACCGGATCACCGGCAACCCGCTCGACGCCCAGGGTGACGGCACGCAGCGCACCGTGGCTGCGCTGGCGGTGCAGCAGGTGCTGTGGCTGGCGAACGATCGCCCGCTGCGCTGCCGCGCGCAGCTCAGTGCCGGGCCATCGCCCTCACGCACTGCGATTTCCGGCGGCAGCGTGTATGGCACCGATGACGGCTTCCAGGGACATATCGCGCGCGGTTCGGTGCTGGGTCTTTCGGTGGGCGCCGAGTACAGCTTCAACGAACGCTGGGTGGGTGTCATGGAAATGGCCGCCAGCCGTGAAAGCGGCCAGCGGCTGACCGGCTTCGCACCGGACGCGGCCGGTACGCTCCAGCGCATCGATGAGGCCCGTCCTGCCAGCCGCAACCTGACCTTCGCGCCGGCGATCGAGTACCACTTCAGTCCGTCGCTGGGGGTGATTGCCGGCGTCGAATTCACCGTTGCCGGTCGCAATACCGGCCGCATCATCAGCCCCCAGGTCGCCCTGGGCATGTTCTTCTGATGGGGGCCCTGCGATGAATGTCGAAACGATCGTCAATGCCGTTCTTGCCGTTGTCTGGAGCCCGTACCTGGTGGTGCTGTGCCTGGCGACGGGTCTGTACTTCAGCGTGCGTACCCGCTTCATCCAGCTGCGCGCGCTGCCGGACATGCTGCGCCTGATGTTCCGCCACGAACGCTCCGATGCCGGTGTCTCGCCGTTCCAGGCGTTGTCATTGTCGCTGTCCAGCCGGGTGGGCGTGGGCAACATCGCCGGTGTCGCCATGGCCATTGCCTTCGGCGGTCCCGGCGCGATCTTCTGGATGTGGGTAGTCGCCTTCCTCGGTGCCTCAAGCGCGTTCATCGAGTCCACCCTGGCGCAGATCTACAAGGATCGCGATGCCAAGGGGCAGTATCGCGGTGGTCCGGCGTACTACATCGAAAAGGGGTTGGGCCAGCGCTGGTACGCCGTGCTGTTCGCGCTGGTCACGGTGCTGGCGGGGGCGATGCTGGCGGGCACGCAGTCCAACGCCATCACCAGTGCGGTGAACGAAGCGTGGGATGTTCCGGTAATGGTCACCACCGGTGTGCTGCTGGTGGTGTTGGCGGCGATCCTGCTCGGCGGCGTGCGTCGCATCGCGCGCGTCGCCGAATGGGTGGTGCCGGTGATGGCCGTGGCCTATCTGCTGGTCACTGCGGTGGTGATGGTGCTCAATGTCGAGAAAGTGCCTGAGGTCATCGCCCTGGTGCTGCGCAGCGCGTTCGGTGTTGACGCCGCATTCGGCGCGATGATCGGCACCGCGATCCAATGGGGGGTGCGTCGTGGCGTGCTGTCCAACGAAGCGGGCATGGGCAGCGGCGCGCATCCTGCCGCCGCAGCGGAAGTGTCACACCCGGTGAAGCAGGGGCTGGTGCAGTCGTTCTCGGTGTACATCGACACCATGGTCGTGTGCAGCGCGACGGCCTTCCTGATTCTCTCCACCGGGCTCTACAACGTCTACGACCCGGCGGTGAACGGTGTGCCCGATGAGGCACGACTGCTGCTGGGCAACCTTCCTGGCGTGGAAGCGGGGCCGCGCTTCGTGCAGCACGCGGTGGAGTCGGCCTTGCCCGGCTTCGGCAAGTCATTCGTCGCGCTGGCGATCCTGCCTTTCGCCTTCACCACCATCCTCGCCCTGTACTACATGGCCGAGACCAACGTCAGCTACCTCTGCCGCGATCGTCCCCGACAGTGGGTGATGGGTGCCTTCCAGCTGCTGTTCCTGGCTGCTACGGGCTACTCGGCGATGAAGAGTGCGACAGTCGCGTGGGCGCTGGGCGATATCGGCGTAGGCATGATGAGCTGGCTGAACATCATCGCCATCCTGCTGCTGCAGAGGCCCGCGCTGGCAGCACTGCGTGATTACGAAAACCACCGGCGTCACGGGCGTGATCCGTTGTTCAATCCGAAGCTGCTGGGAGTTCGCAATACCAGCGTGTGGGCGGAGTAAGTGCCCAGGCAGGTAGCGCCGGGATGGCCCGGCGCTACCTGGTCAAGCGTTGATCCACGTCATGCGTGGATGCGGCTTCACTCGTTCGGCGGCGTGGTGGCCTTCGCTTCACTGCCGAAACTGCCATCGGCTTCGGCGGCCAGGTAGGCAAACACGGTGTAGGCCGCCACGTTCTGCGCCAGCGCCTTCGGGTCGATCTTGTCGAGCGTGTCGTCGGCGGTGTGGTGCAGGTGGAAGTAGTCCGAGCCATCCTGCGCCAGCCACGCCCATGCACCGCCCTTGGCCGCCAGCGGGCCGACGTCCGGGCCCGGGCCACCCTTGTCGGCCTGGTACTCGATGCCCAGCGGCTTCATCACCTCGGCAATCTGCTTCGTTGCCTCGCGCGAGCCTTCCGGGTTCGGCGAACCGGTGTTGAAGGCGTAGATGCGTCCAGCACCGAAATCGCTCTCGGCGGCCAGCTGGTGCAGGGCCACGTCCTTGGCGTGTGCCTCCGCGTAGGCCTTGCCGCCATACAGACCCTGTTCTTCGTTGGCGAAGGCGATCACGCGGATGGTGCGCTTCGGTGCCTGCTTGAGCTGGCCGATCAGATGACCGGCGGCCATGGTGATGCCCACGCCCGCACCGTCATCGACCGCGCCGGTGCCCAGGTCCCATGAATCCAGATGTCCGCCGATGACGACTACTTCCTTCGGCAGCGTGCGGCCGGTGATCTCACCGATCACGTTGTACGAGGTCGCGGTGCCATCCCAGCCACAGTCCAGCGCCACTTTCACCGTGGTCGCGCCACGCGCAAGCAGGCGGGCCAGCTGGTCGGCGTCGGGTACCGACAGCGCCGCCGACGGCACCGGGGTCAGGCCGTCATCGAAGCGGGTGATGCCGGTGTGCGGCACACGGTGCGAATCAGTACCGGCCGAACGCATCAGGAAGCCGACCGCGCCCTTGCGGATGGCCTCGGACGGGCCCTTGCTGCGGATCGCGCCGCCACGGCCATAGTCGCGGCCATCGCGGAACGGCAGCATCTGGTAATCGACGAAGGCGATCTTGCCCTTCAGCGAACCGGCCGGTGCGGCCTGCAGCGCAGCCAGATCGGCGAAGCGCACCACCTCGGCTTCCACCGTACCGCCCGGGCTGCCACCCAGCGCAGTGATCTGCAGCGGCTGCGGGTTCCTGCCGGTCACCGCAGCGTGTTCACTACGGCGCTCCCACTTCGGGAAGGTCACCGGTTCCTTCCACACCTTGTCAAAGCCCAGTGCCTTGAACTTGGCTTCGGCCCAGGCCACGGCACGCGCGTCGGCCTCGCTGCCGGCGATGCGCGGGCCGATCTCGGTGGTCAGCGATTCGACCACCTTCCAGCCGGTGTCGTCGGCCAGCGCCTGGTCGCGCAGCTGTGCGGCGGTAGCCAGCGAGGCCGGCGGCAGGGTGGTGGCATGCGGCGCCGCGAAGGCCGGCGCGGCCAGCAGGGCGAGGGAGGATGCGATGGCAAGGACGCGGCGACGCATGGACAGCTCCGGGAAGGGTGTAAGCCTTGGAGCTTAACAGTCGTTCAGCGCCGCGCATGGGCGGGAGGTCATGGCCGCTGCGGATGCTGTTTTCCGCCAGATGCAGCAAAGCGAAAGCCCCGCCGGAGCGGGGCTTTCGCATGCCTCTGCGGTAGCGCCGGGCCATGCCCGGCGAGCGCAGCGGCAAGATGGCGTTCCGCCGGGCATGGCCCGGCGCTACCACCTTATTTCTTCAGGTTGTCGCGGATCTCGCGCAGCAGCAGAACTTCCTCGGCCGGCGCTGCCGGTGCCGCTTCCTTCTTGCGCGACAGGCGGTTGATCACCTTGATCACCAGGAAGATGGCGAAGGCCACGATCACGAACTGGATCAGCGTGTTGATGAAATCACCGTAGCCGATCACCACGGCCGGGATTTCCTTGCCATCGGCACCGATGCTGGCCGGCGACAGCGTCCACGCAAGCTGCGAGAAATCGACCTTGCCGATCAGCATGCCCAGCGGCGGCATGATGATCTTCTCCACCAGCGCGGTGACGATCTTGCCGAAGGCCGCGCCGATGACCACGCCGACGGCGAGGTCGATGACGTTGCCGCGCATCGCGAATTCCTTGAACTCGGTGAGCATTCCCATTGTTGTTTTTCTCCTGAGGGCGAGGGGGGACAGCGCGCAGGGTAGCGCAGGTGATGTCAGCCGGCGATCACGCCGTGGCGCTCGGCCACGTTCTCAAGGCGTGCGCTGAAACGGTCGCCGGGCTTCAGCGCGGCCACGCCGGACGGCGTGCCCATGAACACCAGGTCGCCGGCACGCAGCTGCCACAGCTTGGACAGCTCGTGCAGGATCTCCGGCACGTTCCAGATCATCTGATCGAGCAGGGACTGCTGGCGTACTTCGCCGTTGATCTCCAACGACAGGTTGAGCGCAGCCAGGTCACCGACTTCACCGGCATGCACGATCTCGCTGATCGGCGCGGAGGCATCGAAGCCCTTGGCCGAATCCCACGGGTGGCCCTTTTCCTTGGCGGCGGCCTGCAGATCGCGGCGGGTCAGGTCCAGGCCCACGGCATAGCCATACACCAGTGCCTCGGCATCGGCCACGGCCAGCTCGCCGGCGGGTGCGTCACGGCCGATCGCCACCACCAGTTCCACCTCGTGGTGCAGGTTGCTGGTGGCAGGCGGGTAGGGGATCACATCATCGTGGCCGACCACGATGGCGTCGGCCGGCTTGGTGAAGAACATCGGGCGGCCGCGATCGTCGGCTGCAGGCACGGCAGCACCCATCTCACGCGCATGGTCGGCGAAGTTGCGGCCGACACAGTAAATGCGGTGCACGGGAAAACTGCCGCCGCCAACGACCGGTACACGCGGCGTGGCTGCAGCAGGGATCACATCGGAGACATCGGACATGCGGGCATCCAGGAAGGGAGTGCCCGCAGTCTAGAACGCAGCAAGGCCCGCCGTCAGCGGGCAGCGTCGATCAGCGCGAGGCCGGCAGCGCCGACTTGCGCACCACGTGGTACTCGCCCTCGACCACGTTCGGGTCGGCCGGGCGGCTCGGGCCGGGCTTGCGCGAAGCCAGCAGCTTCCACGCCAGGCCCACTAGGATCATGGCCGCACCGACGAATACGCCGATGAACACCATCGCGGCCAGGATCGCCAGGCCGAGCAGGCCCACGGCAACGCGCACCAGCGGATGACGCGGCTTGCGCGGGGCAAACAGGGTGCGGAACTGGTTGAAGGCGAAATCGCGATTGAACATGGTGGCTCGATAGGCTGGAAATCAGCGAGCCATGAGTATCGGCAGCTGCCACTGTCATTGAGTGAAAAACTCGTTAAATATAGCCTTGGCTTATTACGGATCAATGACTTGTGTTCATGTCGCAGCTAGTCACATGACCAGGCATGCGACAATGCGCGATTCCGTCCGAGCCTTCGCCATGACTGCCGCTGTCGCCCTGATCACCCTTGATGCCATTGCCGATGGTGCGTTTGCCGAGGTTGAAGCGGTGGTCGATGGCGATGCCGAGTCGCTGCTGCTGTACCGCGACGGTGAGCAGGTGCGCGCGTTCCTGAACATCTGCCCGCACGCGGGCCGCCGCCTGGACTGGGCACCGGGCCAGTTCCTGAAGAGCCGCGAAGGCCATCTGGTCTGCGCCGCCCACGGCGCCTCGTTCGCGCTGGACAGCGGCGACTGCATCGCCGGCCCCTGCAAGGGCGACCGCCTGCGCGCCGTGCCGGTGGACGTCCGCGACGGGCAGGTCTACCTGGCCTGATGCATCGGTGTGCGGACCAACGGTCCGCACCCACCAAGCCAACAGTCCGCACCCAATAGATCAACAGGTATCCAGAGATCCATCCACGCATGGCGTGGATCTACTGCAGATTGCGGCGATTTGTCGAAGGCGGGGTGGGTCCGGTTGCGGGGGTGTCCGCGGCATGGATGCCACGGCCAAGCCTACAGGGACGTACTTGCGGCGTCCCCCGCCACCGGGCCCACCCCGCCATCCCACGGATAGCCAGCTTTTGCTGTTGCTCCGGCTGTTGCCGTTGCCGTTGCCTCTGCGGGTGCAGGGCGCAGCCCTGCCAACAAACCCCCACCCTCAGAACATCAGGTTGATCATCACCACCACCACGCACGTATAGATCAGCGACAGCGGGCCGCCAACCCGCCACATCTCGCGCGGGGTGTAGTTGGCCGGGCCGGTGATCATCGAAATCACCGGGTTCGACGCCGTCATCAGGTTGTTGGACGCCGACAGCGCCACGATCAGCGCGAACGCGGTCGGGTTACCGCCTGCCGCCAGCGCCAGGTTCACCGCGATTGGCACCATCACGATCGTCGCCCCCACATGGCTGATCACCAGCGAAAACACCGTGGTCAGCAGCGCCAGCGCCAGTTCCAGCACCCAGATCGGAATGCCGGTGGGCAGCTTGTCGATGGTATGGCCGGCCACCCACGCCGCGGCGCCGCTGGAATCCATCGCCCAGCCAAGCGGAATCAGCCCGGCCATCATGAACACCGTCTTCCAGTTGATCGAGGCATAGGCCTCGTCCATGCGCAGCACGCCGGTCAACAGCATGCCGGCCACGCCGGTCATCAGGGTCAGCGCCACCGGCAGCTTGCTGGTCAGCGCGATCAGGATGGTCAGGGCGAAGATCGCCATGGCGATCTTGAACTTGTGCGGGCGCTGCTCGCCGGTCGGGTAGTCGGTGACCACCACGAAGTCGCGGCTCTTGGCGGCCTGCGCCAGGTCGGTCCAGATGCTGTGGAAGACCAGCATGTCGCCGGCGCGCAGCTGCACATCGCGCACATCCTCGCGGATCACCTGCTTGTCGCGGTTGATCGCCAGCAGGCTGATGCCGCGTTCCTTGCGCAGGCGCAGGTCGGCCGCGCTCTTGCCGATCACGTTCGAGGTCGGCGGCACCACTGCTTCGGAAATGCCGGCGCGGCTGGGATTGAACAGGTCGCCCAGGTGTTTCAGGCGCGAGGACATGCGCAGGAACTGGTTCTGCGCGAAATCGTGGATCTGCTCGCGCGGGCCCATCGCCCCCAGCACGCTGCCCACCCAGATGCGCATTTCCGCTGGCGGCGCCAGGCGGGTGTCATTGCCGGTCTTCAGCGCCAGCAGCAGGGGTGAATCATGCAGGTTCTCCGCTTCGCCCAGGGTCATGCCGACCAGCGGACTCTCGGCGGTGACCACCAGCTCGAACACATCCCCTTCGATACCGTAGGTCTTGGCGAAGTAGCTCTCGGTGCGGGCCGGCGTGGTGCCGTCGTTGACCAGGCTTTCCTCTTCCACCAGCTTGCGGTCGCCGTAATAGCGGAAATACAGCAGCGAGGCGATCAGCAGGGCGATGCCGATCGGCAGCGGCGCGAACATGCGCAGCGGCTCGATGGTGGCCAGGCCGGAGGGCAGGTTGTTGTTGGCCGAGGCCAGCAGATCGTTCAGCAGGATCAGCGGCGAGTTGCCGACCATGGTCAGCGCGCCACCCATCACGATCGCCGCCGAGATCGGCAGCAGCAGGCGCTGCATGGTCAGCCCGGTGCGCGCGGCCAGGCGCGAGGCGACCGGCAGGTACAGCGCCATCACCGATGGGTTCTGCATGAAGGACGAGTTCAGGCCGGCGATGGCCGTGGTCATCATCAGCAGCCGCTGCTCCACACCGTGGCCTCGCCGCAGCAGCCAGGCCGCAAGGCGGTTCAGCGCACCGGTGCGGTCCAGGCCGGCGCCGAGGATGGTGGTGGCGATGATGCTCATCACCGCGTTGCCGGAGAAACCGCCGAAGATCTCCTCCGGCGCGATCAGGCCGGTCACGCCCAGCACCACCAGCACCACCAACGCGACCACGTCGGCGCGGATGCGCTCGAACAGGAACATCGCCATTGTGAAGCCGACCAGCCCGAGCACGAGCTTCATGTCAGTGGTCAGCGTCAGCGCGGTATCCATGTGGGGCGCGGCGTCCTCAGGCGTTCATCAGGTGCGGTCGTACAACAGGTCCCAGACACCATGGCCGAGCTTCTGGCCGCGGGTCTCGAAGTGGGTCTGCGGGCGCCAGTCCGGGCGCGGCACGCTGCCACGCGGGCCGGCACGGTTGACCAGGCCGGGGGTGGCATCCAGCACGTCCCACATCTGCTCGGCGTAATCTTCCCAGTCGGTGGCGCAGTGCAGACGGCCACCGGAGCGCAGTTTGCGCACCAGCAGCTCGGCAAAGCCCGGCTGGATCAGGCGACGCTTGTTGTGGCGCTTCTTGTGCCACGGGTCGGGGAAATAGATGCGCACTTCGTCCAGTGCGCCATCGGCGATTTCCTTTTCCAGCACTTCCACCGCGTCGTGGTGGTACAGGCGCACGTGGTCGGCGTTGTCGTCGGCCAGCGCGTTCAGCAGGCGGCCGACGCCGGGCGCGTGCACTTCCAGGCCGATGTAGTCGCGGCTCGGGTCGTGCTGTGCGGCAAAGCGCAGCGCGGCACCGTTGCCGAAGCCGATTTCCAGCACCTTGCGTGCATCGCGGCCGAAGGTGGCATCCAGATCACGCGGTTCACCACTGAAATCCAGGCCGAAACGCGGCCAGCGCTCGTCGAACGCGCGCTGCTGGGCGGGGGTGAAACGACCTTGGCGCAGCACGAAGCTGCGCACTTCACGGCGGCCTTCGTTGACCGTGAACGGCTTGGGCGGCGCCTTCGAACCGGCGCTGTCGAATGGATTGGTCATCAGCCGATCAACCCATCGATCGGCGAGGACGCACTGGCGTAGCGCTTGCGCGGAATGCGGCCGGCCAGGTATGCCTCGCGGCCTGCTTCCACGGCCTTGCGCATCGCGCTGGCCATCAGCACCGGGTGGCGCGCACCGGCGATGGCGGTGTTCATCAGCACGCCGTCGCAGCCCAGCTCCATCGCGATCGCCGCGTCCGAAGCGGTGCCCACGCCGGCGTCGACGATGATCGGCACCTTGGCGTCTTCGATGATCTGCAGCAGGTTGTACTTGTTCTGGATGCCCAGGCCCGAGCCGATCGGCGCGGCCAGCGGCATCACCGCAGCGCAGCCGATCTCTTCCAGGCGCTTGGCCAGGATCGGGTCGTCGGAGGTATAGACCATCACCTCGAAACCGTCCTTGACCAGCTGTTCGGCGGCCTTGAGGGTCTGCACCACGTCCGGGTACAGCGACTTCTGGTCGCCCAGCACTTCCAGCTTGGTCAGGTTGTGGCCGTCCAGCAGTTCACGGGCCAGGCGGCAGGTGCGCACGGCATCCTCGGCGGTGTAGCAGCCGGCGGTATTGGGCAGGATGGTGTAACGGTCCGGCGGCAGCACGTCGAGCAGATTCGGTTCGCCCGGGTTCTGGCCGATGTTGGTGCGGCGGATGGCCACGGTGACGATCCGGGCGCCTGCGGCCTCGGTGGCCAGGCGGGTTTCTTCCAGATCCTTGAACTTGCCGGTGCCGGTGAGCAGCCGCGAGCTGTAGGTCTTGCCGGCGATCACCAGCGAATCGGGGGAGACATGAGCGTTCATGGCGCGATTATCGCTTATCCGCCTGAAGATGGGGTCGTCGCAGAAGGCGGGGTCGGATCCTTTTGCCACAGGCAAAGGGCTCTGACCCCCGCTGTCCGCAGGGCGCGGGCTTTGCTTCAACCACCGCCCAGCGCATGCACGATCTCCACCACATCGCCCTCGGCCAGTACATGCTCGGCATGACGGCTGCGGCTGACGATCTCGCCGTTGACCTCCACCGCCACCCGGCGCTGCAGCAGCTGCTCGGCCGCGAGCAGGTCCAGGAGGGTCGCCGAAGCGGGCAGGGTGCGGGGTTCGCCATTGAGCTGGATGTTCATGCGGCCATTGTCGCTGATCGCCGGTTCGCATCGGAACCGTTGCAAGTTGCGCGCTACGCCCGCACCGGCAAAGCCCACCAGGCCTGGCTCGGGCGACAATCCATGCGGCGGCGCAGCGTGAGCAATTGGCGGCGCAGTGAAACCATTCACCGTGCGCCGGCGTACGTGCGTCGGATCCTCAACGATATCCCCACAGGAGTTTTTACATGCTGCTCAGCAAACGCCCGATCCGCTCCCTCATGGCGGCCGCGATCGCGCTGGCCGCGCTGCCGGCCATGGCAGGCGAATCCCCCTACAGCCACGCGGTCTTCTTCGGCGACAGCCTGACCGACGCTGGCTACTTCCGTCCGCTGCTGCCGGCCGACGTGCGCCCGGTCACGGGCCAGTTCACCACCAACCCGGGCTGGGTGTGGTCGCAGCAGGTGGCCAACTACTACGGCCTCAATGGCGCTGCCAACGGCAACGGCCAGAACGGCGACAACTACGCTGTCGGCGGTGCCCGTGTCGGCGTCGACGTGGCTAGTGCCCTGGGCACCATCCCATCGCTGAAGAGCCAGACGGCCCGTTATCTGGCCGCCAACGGCGGCAAGGCTGACGCCAATGCCCTGTACACGGTCTGGGGCGGTGCCAACGACCTGTTCGCCGCAGCGCGTGCGCCGGCCCAGGCGCAGGCCATCATCGGCGCGGCCGTCACCGACCAGGTGGCCCTGGTGGGCGCCCTCAAGCAGGCCGGTGCCGAGTACGTGCTCGTCCCCAACCTGCCCGACGTCGGCATTGCCCCGCAGTTCCGCTCGCTGGGTCCGGCCGGTGCCGCGCAGGCCACCGCGCTGGCGGCTGGCTACAACAAGGCCCTGTATGGCGGCCTGAAGCAGGCCGGCATCGAGTTCATCCCGCTCGATACCTTCACCGTGCTGCGTGAAGTGGCGGCCAACCCGGCCATGTACGGCTTCCGCAACGTCACCGACACCGGTTGCAGGATCAACCCTGCTGACACCACCACCAGCATCCTCACCTGCAACCCGACCAGCTACGTCAGCCCGGATGCGGCCACCGCCTATCTGTTCGCCGACGGCGTGCACCCGACCACTGCCGGCCATGCGCTGCTGGGCCAGTACGCGGTGTCGATCCTCGAAGGTCCGCGCCTGCAGCAGGTGCTGAGCCATTCGGCACAGACCATCGGCCGCTCGCGTGCCGACCAGGTCAGCCTGCACCAGGCGGGTCGCCCGGCTGACGGCCTGTCGTGGTGGGGCGGCGTGCGCGGCGACATGCAGCGCTATGACCACGCCGATCTGTACGACGGTCTGGCCCCGGCCGGCCTGTTCGGTATCGACTGGGCGCGTGACGGCATGGTCTTCGGCGGCTTCGCCGGCTTTGGCCGTCTGAATGCCGACTTCGGCAACAGCCGTGGCGACTTCACCCAGAAGGACACTACCGCAGGTCTGTTCGCTGGCTGGTACGGCGACCGCATCTGGGTCAATGGCCAGGTCAGCTACACCTGGCTGTCCTATGACGTGAACCGCAAGGTCCAGCTCGGCCCGGCAACCCGTGAGCACAGCGGCTCGCCGGACGGCAGCAACCTGACCGCCGCCCTGAACGCCGGTTACGAGTTCGGCACCGAGGGCGGTTTCCGCCACGGCCCGATCGCCTCGGTGATCTGGCAGCAGGTCAAGATCGACGGTTACACCGAAAGCGCCGATGCCGGCACCCTCGCCACCGCGCTGGGTTACGGCAAGCAGGATGTCGATTCCACCGTGGGCCGTATCGGTTGGCAGGCCCGCTTCGACGGCGGCACCGTCAAGCCGTACGTGCAGGTGACCTACGACCACGAGTTCGAAGACACCAAGCAGGCCAGCGCCTGGGTGCAGAGCCTGCCGGACGTGGGCATGTACCGCGTGCCGGGCATGGACTTCGACAAGAACTATGCGACCGCCATCCTGGGCGCGCGCATGGAACTGTTCGGCCTGCAGAGCAACATCGGCCTGAGCGCCACCACCCTGCAGAAGCGTGCGCAGGACGCGACGTTGTTTGCCAGCTTCAGCGGCAGCTTCTGATGCACACGACGGCAGGCCTGCGGGCTTGCCGTCTACTCGACGGGCAGGCTGCAAGGGCCTGCCCGTTGCGTTTGAACACGTGCCCCGCATAGACTTGTCGGGCAACGCGGGCGTAGCTCAATGGTAGAGCTGTAGCTTCCCAAGCTACTGACGAGGGTTCGATTCCCTTCGCCCGCTCCATGTCTCCCAAAGGTCCGCGGCTTCTCCAACCACTCCGCGATATCCGGACCGCTCCGCAATTCGCTGCGTCGAAGTGGCTTTGGAGTGTCTTTTCTTCTGGACGTGGATCCCGGTCGTGGTGACCGGTCAATGCCCCAGCCGGGCCGGCACCTCGCGAATGTCGATTGCCAAACAGGCCCTGTCTGCGCCGTCTCGGCGTGGAGATCGCGGAATTGAAAATCCCCTTCGCTCCTCCTTCGACCTTCCGGTTCCTGTCGAACCGATAGTTCAGTTGTTGCTTGGTTTGGAGATGCTAAAAGATCGTTAGCTAGGGGTTTTCATCATCCGTTGTCCGGAGCGCGAATGATCGCTGCACTTTTGCCAATCAGACGGTGCTTCGATTTTTCAGGGCGATCCAACCGGACAGAATTCTGGTCGTTCTTTCTGCTTGCTGCTCTCGTCGCGGCGCTCAGCTATAGCTTGGACAATGCCGGCTACTGGCTGATCGGCACCGATCTGCACAGCTGGGAACTGTCCTCGCGTCTCGGGGATGCGGGACGGGTGGTAGCGTTGGTTGCACTCATACTTTTCCCTCTGCCAATGCTCGCACTGACCGTTCGAAGACTGCACGACATTGATGAGTCTGGGTGGTTCGTTGTGATTGCGTTGGTTCCTCTAGGGGTGTTCGTTCTGTTTCCGGTGATGCTTCTCCCCGGCAGCGAGGAAGAGAATAGATTTGGTTGACCACCATGGACCCTACCGCTTCGGTTGGGCGGGTTGGGATTCGATTCCCTTCGCCCGCTCCTGAATCCAGGCCCCGGAAGCGGCATTGTCGTTTCCGGGGTTTTTCGTTTGCGCACGGCGTACAGATTCAAACAATCCGCATGTCCGACCGCTGCGGTCTTCGCTAGCGTATTGCTCTCATTTCAGGGAGTACGCAGGCATGGATCGCAGGGATGACGTCGTCACCGCGCTGCATCGGATCTTTCTTTCCGCTGGCATCGGCTCGGCCAAACAGGTTGAAGCGGTTCGAGCACTCGGGCGCGCCGGTGGCCCGCAGGCGGCGCAGTTGATCGGGCAGATCTATCAGGAGGCCTTCAGTGGATCGGCGATCCAGATGGCCTGCATCGCGGCGCTGGGCGAAGCGGCGCGCACTTATCCGTTGGCGCTGCCAGGCCCCGATTGAGCTGGGCAGCCACTGCCGCGCGTGGACCGAACAGCATCATCCAGACGCAACGTCGCCACGCTATGCTGCGCGCCTGCCGACCGATCCCACTGCGATGAAGCTCGCCATCCTGTCCCGCAATACCCGGCTGTATTCCACCCGTCGGCTGGTCGAGGCCGCGCGCGCGCGCGGCCATACCGTACGCATCCTGGATCCGCTGCGCTGCTACATGCGCATCGCCGCGGACGGCTTTTCCATGCACTACAAGGGCCGGCCGATGACTGGCGTGGACGCGGTCATCCCGCGCATCGGCGCTTCGGTCACCCGCTATGGCACCGCCGTATTGCGCCAGTTCGAACTGATGGGCGCGCGCACGCCCAATCCGTCCGACGCGATCCTGCGCTCGCGCGACAAGCTGCGGGCGCACCAGCTGCTGGCGGCCAAGGGCATCGACATGCCGGTCACCGTCTTTGGCGACAACCCTGACGACACCGTCGACCTGCTGTCCATGCTCGGCCCGCCGCCGCACGTGGTGAAGCTCAACGAAGGCACCCAGGGCCGCGGTGTGATCCTCACCGAGAAGGCCAGCGCTTCGCGCGGCATCGTCGAAGCCCTGCGTGGGCTGTATGCCAACTTCCTGATGCAGGAGTTCATCGGCGAGGCCAAGGGCGCCGACCTGCGCTGCTTCGTGGTCGGCGACCAGGTGGTGGCGTCGATGCAGCGTCAGGCCCCGGAAGGGGATTTCCGCTCGAACCTGCATGCCGGCGGTACCGCGGTGGCGTCCAAGGCCAGCCGGGCCGAGCAGCAGGTGGCGGTGCGTTCGGCCAAGGCGCTGGGGTTGGGCGTCTGTGGCGTGGACCTGATCCGCTCCGAGCGCGGCCCGCTGGTGTTGGAGGTGAACTCCACCCCGGGTCTGGAAGGGATCGAGGCTGCCTGCGGGGTGGACGTGGCCGCACGCATCATCGCGCATGTCGAGAAAATCAAAAAACCTTGATATTTCAGCGGGTTGAAATTTAATTCAGGCAGGGTTGGCGGGTTTAACACCGCTTTAATCGCCCCGGGCGTAGCCTTCAACGAACCGCAGCTCTGCCTCTCAGCAGGATCGGTATCGGGATACAACTTCAGGCCCAGGCGGGTGCACCGCCTGGGTCTTTTTTATGCTCGATGCCCCCCTGCCAAGGGTCCCTTGTGGGCGCGCGGGGACACTCGTAGAGTTGGGCCTTCGTTCCGAAGGATCGGGAGGTTGGCGATGTACCGCACCACGATGATCGTGCTGTTGCTGTGCCTGCCTGGCGTTGCACTGGCCAAGCCGGAAAAGGCGGCTGTGCAGATGGACCGCCAGAGCCCGGTGGCCGAGCAGGTCCGCCAGGTCGAAAAAGCCCTGCAGCAGGGCGATTACAGCGAAATCTCCGCCGAGGACCGCAGTCAGGTCCAGCAGGCACTGGCGCGGATCACCCAGCGGCTGGGCGACCGCCAGACCGTCCAGGAGCTGCCGCCGCAGGTACAGAATGACGTTTTCAACGATCAGGAGCGGGTCAACAGCATCCTGACGCGCGCCCACGACGACAGTCGCCAGATCTGCTCATACCAGCGCACCACGGGCAGCAATATGCCCAAGAGCCGCTGCCTGACCGTGGCCGAACGGCGCCGTATCGAAGAGAAGGGCAAGGCCCTGCTCAACGACCAGCGCACCTACAGCAACTTGAATCCGGATTCCAAGCTTTAGGGCCACCTGCACCCTGCCGGCCAGCACTTGCTGGCAGCGCGCGCATCCGCATACAGTCGGCGTTCACCTCAAACAGGGATTCGTTTGTCATGAAGCATCCAGTGATATCAGCGGTTCTGGTTTCGGCATTGGTCCTGGTCGCTGCCTCGGCAGGGGCCAAGAGTGCCGAAGAGGTGTTCCTGCCGGGCAAGCCGCTGCTGCAGCAGATTGAGCGCATCGAGATCGAACTCAACGACGGCGAAACCTATTCCGAACTGCGTCAGGAAGAGCGGGGCAAGGTCCGTGAGACCCTGGTTCGCATCCGTACCGCCGCCGAGCAGTATCCGACCAGGGACGCGATGCCTGAATCGGTACGAACTGAGGTCTTCAACGATCAGCAGGTCGTGAACACCGTTTTGACACAGGCGCGTGAAGATAGTCGTCTAATATGCCGACGTGAGAAGGCCATCGGTTCCAACATGTCGTCCACGCAATGCATGACCGTCGCCGAGCGTGCTCGGCAGAAGGACAAGGCACAGCGCGACATGGGCCAGGCCCAGCGCGTCGGTAAATTCGTCAATTAGAGGTGACAGTGAGAATCCTGGTAATCGAAGACAACAGCGACATTGCGGCCAATCTGGGCGACTACCTGGAGGACCGGGGCCACACCGTGGACTTCGCTGCCGACGGAGTGACCGGGTTGCATCTGGCTGTCGTGCACGAGTTCGACGCGATTGTCCTGGATCTCAACCTGCCGGGCATGGACGGTATCGAAGTCTGCCGCAAGCTTCGCAACGAAGCACGCAAGCAGACCCCGGTGCTGATGTTGACCGCGCGCGATTCGCTGGACAACAAACTGGCCGGCTTTGATTCCGGTGCTGACGACTACCTGATCAAGCCGTTCGCGCTGCAGGAAGTCGAGGTACGTCTGAACGCCCTGTCGCGTCGCGGCAAGGGCGTGCAGACCCGCGTGCTGGAAACCGGTGACCTGGAATACAACCTGGACACGCTGGAAGTGCGTCGCCAGGGCAAGCTGCTGCAGCTCAACCCGACCGCACTGAAGATCCTGCAGGCGTTGATGGAAGCGGCCCCGGCCGTGGTCACCCGACAGGAACTGGAAACCCGTGTCTGGGGCGAAGAGCTGCCGGACTCCGATTCGCTGCGCGTGCACATCCATGGCCTGCGCGCCGTGGTGGACAAGCCCTTTGAAGTGCCGATGATCCAGACCCGCCATGGCATCGGATACCGCATCGCCACGCCGGAAGCCTGATTCTGTGGCAAGCAAGGGGGAGCGCCGGCGCACGCCTTATCGGCGGCGTCTGCGCAGCCGCATCATCGTCTCGTTCGTGTTGTTGGGCTTCTGCCTGACGACACTGTTCGCGTTTGCCACCAACTGGGCCCGCATGCGGGTGGAAAACCAGTTGGTGGAAGACGTGATGAACCGCAACATCAGCGAGTACGTGCGGCGTTACTACGAAAGCCCGGACCGCAACCCCGACCTGCCGGTGCAGCAGATGCGCGCGCGCCTGATCAAGCCGGACAAGTTCGAGGCGCTGCGCGAGGAGGAGCCGGACTGGTACGAGTTCAAGGACGGCCTGTACAACATGGGCGGTGTGGACGAGCGCGGAGAGCGCTATTCCTACAAGCTGGCCGTGCGCAAGACCCCTGATGCCTGGGCGTTCCTGGCCTACGACATGACCGACAGCGTTCGCGGTGGGCAGCAGCTCAACCGCGCGCTGTTCCTGTCGGTGCTGGTGTTCAGCCTGTTGTCGTTGGTGCTGGGTTGGTGGTCGGCCTCCAAGGTGATGAAGCCGGTCTCGGATCTGGCCGCGCGCCTGCGTGCGTACCGTGGCGGCACCAGCGACCCCGAACCCTTGGCGCCGCGCTTCCCCGATGACGAAGTGGGGCAGCTGGCCCAGGCGCTCGATGACTATTCTTCGCGGCTGACCGAAGTGGTGCAGCGCGACCGTGAGTTCAATGCGGACGTCAGCCATGAGCTGCGTACGCCGCTGGCGGTGATCCGTGGCGCTACCGAGCTGCTGCTGACCCGCCCGGGCCTGGACGAGAAGGTGCTGCAGCGCCTGCAGCGCATCCAACGTGCCGAGCAACAGTGCAGCGATCTGATCGGCGCGCTGTTGCTGCTGTCGCGCAACGAACGCGGCCAGGGCAGCAGCAATGTGGCGCGTGTGGCCGAACAGCTGCTGGATGCGCATCGCGCGCAGTTGGGTGGCAAGCCGCTGGAACTGCATCTGGATGGCGAACGCGATCTGGTCATCGACGCCCCCGAAGCGGCGTTGTCGGTGGCGCTGGGCAACCTGATCGGCAATGCGGTGAAGTATTCGCAGGATGGCGAAGTCCGCGTGCATGTGGGTGCCAACGCCGTATCGGTGACCGACAGCGGGCCGGGCCTGAGCGAGGAAGATGCCGCCAAGCTGTTCCAGCGCGGTTATCGCGGCACCCATGCCGGTCATTCGCAGGGCGGCGGTATCGGCCTGTCGATCGTCAGCCGCCTGTGCGACCTGTACGGCTGGCAGGTAAGCGTGCGCCCGGGCGGCGCCCGCGGCGTGATCGCCACCCTGACGTTCTCGCCGAAGCCGTTGTAATTCATTCTGGCTGCTGCTTTGGTAGGTGCCGACCTTGGTCGGCACGAATCCATCCGTCGTCGAAATCTCCCACTCGGCGCGAAATGTCGCATGCAGCGCCAATGCAGTTTTCGCGAAGGCGCGGCGCTTCTGGCCCCGCACGACACCTGCGTGACGCACTCCGCGCCCTGCGCGTGTCACACCGCACGGTTCCGCAGACGGTTGGCCCGCATGGCGTTTTCGCCTCATGACCGCTTTGCATGCAGCTGGCGAGATGGCATGGCTGGGGTCATCGCCCTGGCCGGGATTGGCGTCCCGAACAAACCCGACAATTCAACAGCTCCTGATGCGCCTAGGCCATCATGGAAAATGCACCGCATGCTCTTGCTTCGGCGGGCGGTGCGTGGGGATTCACCAGAATCCGCTGGAGTCTTTTTCCTTGCTGTTGAGTTGTTGGGTCTCCGGTACGCCAACCCGCACCGTCCGCCACCTCGCTTCTGCGGGTGGCCTTGCCGTCTGCGAGGAGCACTGCCATGTCCACACGCACCACCTATCCGAACCTGCGCCGCCTGGTCGGCGAATCCGCCGACCAGTTGCCGGCCGACATCGCCGAACGCATCGAAGACGTGCTGGCCGAACCCAGCGACCTGCTGCCGGCACTGATGGCACGCATGGATGGCCGCGACAACGCCGATGGCCAGACCCGGCAGGGCGCGGGTCTCACCCCGTCGCAAGCGGTAACCCTGGCCAGCCTCAGCCGCACGCTGGCTGGCCTCAATGCGTTGATCCAGATGCTGCACGCCGCTGAAGCGGCACGGGTGCAGGGCAGTGCAGGCCAGCAACTGCCGCCGGACGTAGTGGAAGGCCTGTTGCTGGCCGCCCGCGAACTGGCCCGCTACGCCCGCCAGCAGCTGGAGTAGATCCACGCCGTGCGTGGATGCCTGTTCGGTCGGAGCCGGCAGACCTGCCGGCTTACCCGACTGCCAACCCCAGATATCGAGCATGCAACCGCTCCACCTGCGCCTGCAGGTCATCCGGATGGCCATCATTGACGACCACGTCATCAGCCAGCGCCAAGCGCTGCGCGCGGCTGGCCTGGGCGGCAATCATCTGGTCGGCCAGCGCGGCGTCGATGCCGTCGCGCTGCATCAGCCGGGCGTGCTGCACGGCCTCCGGGGCATCCACCAGTAGCACCCGGTCCAGCCACGAGAAGGCCTGGCGGCGGCCCACTTCGGTCAACAAGGGAGTCGTCGCCTTCACATGCGCGGTGGCGGCTTAGAGAAGCCGCTGGGAAGTCGATGTGGTCAAGTGGGCGGCGGGAATGGACCCTGGTCTCACTTTTGATTTCTGGCCTTGTCGCCAAGTTTGGATCGTCCTAGCCTGACGGACTAGGGCTCCAAGGACGGATGCAAGACATCATCGGTATTCCTTGGTGTGAATCTGAACTTCAGGGGATAGTGATGCGTGGAAAAGCCAGCCCTTTGGGCGCGATTGGCAGTGTTCTGATTTTTTCTGGTCTATTGGGGGCATCCGCTGGGAGTCAAGCTAACGACCTTCCGCCATCTGCCCCCCCCGCCCTTGAGAACTACTGCCCGTCAACAGGGGGGTGCTTTAAAAGTCTTCATGAGGCGGAGCAGGCGCTGGAGCAGGAGTATCCGGAGTATCAAGGATTGCTCCGTCAACAGAGTGCTCGGCCCTACGGGGCAGGATCTGAATCCTTGCGGATCGATTATGCCGTCGACAAGCAATCTCCCAAGACACTATTTCCGCCTGTTTATCGAATTGCTGGCTGGCAAGATTCCAGTCCCGTATGCGAAGCGAATTTAGCTAATGGCGACCCTCATCATCAACTCCTATGTTTGAATGAGGCCTATTTGATTGAGCAGTACAAGGCGAAATATTTAAAGGAATCGGCTCAATGCAAATATAGCAATGTTGAAGTGACTGGAGGTTATGGATCTTCTCCATCGGGACACTCGCCGAATCCTCCCGGCCCTTATGGATATGTCCATTTTATGTCTCCTGGCAAGGAGTTGAAGTGGGATATCTACTGTTCCGGCTGGGGAGATGTGCCGCCTGATCAGGGCGGAGTTCCTCTCGTAAAGTTCCAGTCATATATATGTCCGGCTGGCTTCTATGGTGAGCAATCGCGGACTCCTTCGCTCAATGCGGTATGTGCTCCATCCCGCTCCATGCCGCATATTGTAGTTAGGAAAATAACGCAAACTTTTTCGTGTCCGGCAAATCCATATCCATGCCACCCTGATAATGGTGATAAGTCTCGGATTGAAGCGGATTTCGAGTTTGCTGGCAAGCTGTTTAATCGCTACTATCATTCGTTGCGGCAAGTGGGTTTTGGTCGCGATTTTCCCCTTGGTTGGACCTATACCTATAGCGCGCGCCTTGATTTTCCTTACGGGTACATAATTTCCGATGAGGGGTACTACGCAAAGCTGACTCGGTTGGCTGGCGACGTGTACAGTGTGGGAATGTCGACGAGTACGCTGACGCGAGTTTCTAGTGATAAGTATGTTCTTCGTGACGGGATTGGCGGCGTTCGGATTTTTGATGGTAAAGGTCGATTGGTGGTTGTTCAGGATTTGAATAATCCTGCCAACGACGTTGTTGTGGCGCATGAGCCAGTGACAGGTTTATCCGAGGCGTTCCGTATCGCCAGTCTGACAGACGGTGCTGGGCGAGTAGTTCGATTTCACTATGCAAATGGGCGCCTCGATTCAATTGAGCTGCCCGGTGGGGCGCATATTGTCTATTCTCAGAACGATCTGGGGAGTTTGTTGGCTGTGGACTACGGTGCTGGTCAGGTCAAACGCTATCATTATGGTGAGGAGGGGTTGGCCACAAGTCTAAGTCCCTATCTGCTGACTGGCATCACCGGCGAGGATGGCGCTCGCTATGCCAGCTTCGGCTACGACCTGTGGGGGCGAGTGACATCAAGTGAGCTGCACACCGTCGAAGGAAAAGTGCAGGGTACATATCTTTCCTATAAGGATGATCAGCACGTCTTTGTAAAGGTCTCATCTGGCGAGGTCGTTTCCTATAAGTTTGATAGCACATTTTATCGGTCACCCATATCGGTCCAGGATTCGCGCGGTAGCGAGCTGATGAAGCACGACGCCCAAGGTCGATTGCTCGAACGCACCGGGCGTCGTGGCGCTGTGGATGTATTTTCATATGCAGGTGCGCATCGCGTTTCAGTAGAAGAAGCAGTCGGGACCTCTGTGCGACGTATCGTTCAAATAGATTGGGATGAATCCATAAATTCACCTATCGAGCGTCGTGTCTTGGATTCGGAGGGGCGGGTGGTGTCCATCGTCCGCTGGTCTTACAACTCGCGTGGTCAGGTATCAACTAGTGCTGCGCTAGATCCGGTGTCTCTTGAGGCGCGTTTCCAAACATTCAATTACTGCGAGGCTGCGGATGTAGGCGCCGGGACTTGCCCTCGGATAGGCCTGCTGCGAAGCATCGACGGTCCGCGAACGGACGTGGCCGATACCATGACCTATGCCTGGTACACCGCTGATGATGCGGGGTGTGCGACCAGCGGCACCTGTGCGTTCCGCAAGGGCGATCTGCGCAGCATCACCAGTGCGCTGGGTCATACCGTTGAGACCCTAGCCTACGATGCCTTCGGGCGCCCGTTGTCAGTGCGTGATGCCAATGGCGTGGTGACCGACTACACCTATCATCCACGTGGCTGGCCGACGTCGATCACCGTGCGTGGCGGCACTACTGCCGAAGACCGCAGCACCCAGCTGAGCTACTGGCCCACCGGCCACGTGCAGCGGATCACCGAGCCCGACGGTAGCAGCGTCACCTATGTCTACGACGCAGCCCAGCGGCTGACGGACATTGCGGACAGTGCCGGCAACACCATTCACTACACGCTGGACAACGCCGGCAACCGACTGCAGGAAAATACGGTCGATGCAGGGGGGACGCTGCGCCGCACGCTGGCCCGCGTCTACAACACTCTAGGGCAGTTGACCACGCTGAAGGATGCCGGCAACAACGCCACCGGCTTTACTTACGATGCCAATGGCAATCCGCAGTCGGTCACCGATGCCCTGCAGCGGGTGACGAAGCAGCAGTATGATCCGTTGAACCGGCTGGCGCAGACCTTGCAGGACGTGGGCGGCGTTGCTGCGGAAATCCGCTCCAGCTACAACGCGTTGGATCAGGTCACCCAGGTGACCGATCCCAAGGGGCTGCACACCACCTACGCCTACAACGGCTTCGGCGATCTGACCGGGCAGGTCAGCCCGGACAGCGGTAACACCACTTTCACCGTTGATGACGCTGGCAACCGCAAGACCCGTACCGATGCGCGCGGCGTGACTGCCGCTTACAGCTACGACGCGCTCAACCGACTGGTCGGCGTCGCGTATCCGGACCCCAGCCTGGACGTGGGTTATCAGTACGACAGCGCACCAGCGGTATGCGCCAATGATGAGAGTTTCGCCAAGGGGCGCCTGGGCCAGGTGCTGCACGCCAATGGCAGCACCGCGTACTGCCATGACCGCTTCGGCCAGGTCACCCGCAAGGTGCAGACGATCAATGGTTTAGCTAGCACGCTGCGCTACGCCTACAGCAAATCCGGTCGCTTGGCCGCGTTGACGTACCCGGACGGAAGCGTTGCCGACTATGTGCGCAACGCCCAAGGGCAGATCAACCAGATTGGCATGACTCGCCCGGGACAGACCCGGCAGGTGGTGGTCAACAACGTGACCTACGCGGCCTTCGGGCCGGCGACCGGCTGGACCTACGGCAACGGCCGCCAACTGCAGCGCCCGCTGGATCTGGATTACCGTCCGCAGGCGGTGCATGACCCCGCGGCAGGCGGTCTGTCACTGGGCTACGGCTACGATCCCGTCGGCTCGATCACCGAATTGAAGAGCGGTGCAGGCTCCGAGATGCTGGCCAAGTACGCCTATGACACGCTCGGCCGACTGACCCAGACGCAGGACGGTGCGACGGGCACGCCGATCGAAACCTATGGCTACGACGCCACAGGCAACCGCACGTCGCTGACCACCTCGGCGGGGACCGCAAGCTACACCTATCCGTCTGACAGCCATCGCCTGATTGCCGTGGATAGTCAGGCGCGCAACCAGGATGCCGCGGGCAATACCACCAGCATTGGCGGCAAGACGTTCGCCTACAACGATGCCAACCGCATGAATGCGGTGAAGCACGGCGCTGCTGTAGTGGAGAGTTACGGTTACAACCACCGCGGCGAACGCGTGCTGCGCAGCCCGGCTGGCGGCGATGCTCAGATCACGGTCTATGATGAAGCCGGGCAGTGGGTTGGCAACTATTCGGCCACCGGTCAGGCGCAGCAACAGGCGGTCTGGCTGGACAACTACCCTGTGGCGCTGATTCAGACACCAGCCACGGGCGTGCCGGAGCAGGCTTACATCCAGCCCGATCACCTGGGGACACCGCGCGTAGTGGTTGACCCCGTGCGCGATGTCGCGATCTGGGAGTGGAGCAACAAGAGTGAGGTATTTGGCGACCAGGCACCGGCCAATGACCCCGATGGGGATGGCGTGGTGTTTGATCTGGCGCTGCGCTTCCCGGGACAGCAGGCGACCGATGCGAGTGGGCTGTTCTACAACTACCAGCGGGAGTATGACCCGGCAGTGGGGCGGTACTCTCAGAGTGATCCGATTGGGCTAGCTGGGGGGGGTGGAGCGTATGTATATGTTTACTCTGCGCCAACGAATCTTATTGATCCGGTTGGGCTTTGGAGTTTGTCTGTAGGAGGCTACATCCCATCAGAAATATTAGGGCCAGTTGGCCCGGGCGGATTCCTAGTTGTCTCCGGCGAGGGCTTTTCGGTGACATCGTTTAGCCTTCGCGGAGGGTTGGGGCTCGGCGGTGGAGCTTCCTTTGATCCTATGGGCGGAGCCCCAGATTCGACAGCCGATACTGCGTGCGATGGTGCTAATGGCTTTGGCGTGTATGGTGAAGCCTCGGTGACTTCTTACGGCGTCGGTGTGGGAGGGGGCTGGAATTATGGAACTACTCAGTCACGAGACTCCAAGGGGCGCCTGAAGAATTCTGAATATGGTGGTGTATCTCCTAGTTCATCGCTCACGCCCTCGATTCGGTACGGATTGCAGTTCCAAATCGGTGTGGGAGTGGAATTGACGAGATATTTTCAAAGTGATCAGGGGAGGTGAGTGCATCAAGACTTAGTGAAAGTTTGATTGTGCTCAGTATCTAAACTCCACTTGAGAATGTAGATGTCAATTTCACTGGGTCGCTAGTCGACGATACGTGTGGTCGAGTCGCTCCACCTGTGCCTGCAGGTCATCCGGATGGCCATCATTGACCACCACGTCATCGGCCAGCGCCAGGCGCTTTGCGCGGGTAGCCTGGGCGGCGATCATCTGGTCGGCCAGCGCGGCGTCGATGCCGTCGCGCTGCATCAGTCGGGCGTGCTGCACCGCCTCGGGCGCGTCCACCAGCAGCACCCGGTCCAGCCACGGGTAGGCCTGGCGGCCGCCCACTTCGGTCAACAGCGGGATCGCCGCCAGCGCATAGGGGCTGGCGGCTTGCTCGCACTGCTGCTGCATCAACCGGCGAATGGCCGGGTGGGTGATCGCTTCCAGCGCCGTCCGCTCGGCCGGGTCTGCAAAGATGTGGGCACGCAGACGCGCCCGGTCCAGGCCGCCGTCGGCCAGCAGCATGTCCGCGCCGAAGCGTTCGGCAATCAGGGACAGGGCAGGGCTGCCGATTGCCACCACCGCGCGCGCGGCCAGGTCGGCATCGGCCACAACAATCCCCAGCGCCTCGAAGCGCCGGGTCACCTCACTCTTGCCCGAGGCGATGCCGCCGGTCAGGCCAACCACATACTGGCTCATGGGGACTCCCCTCAGCGCAGCCCGCTCATCACCAGATACTGGTTCAGCAGGGGCTCGCCCCACATGAAGAACAGCCAGCCGGCCAGTGCCAGGTAGGGACCGAATGGGATCGGCGTCGCCCGGTCACGGCCACGGCTGTACAGCCAGATCGAGCCGATGATGGCGCCCAGCACCGACGACATCAGGATGATCGGCAGGATGCCCTTCATCCCGCACCAGGCGCCCAGCGCGGCCAGCAGCTTGAAGTCGCCGTGGCCCATGCCTTCCTTGCCGGTCAGCTGCTTGAACAGCCACCACACCGACCACAGCGACAGGTAGCCCAGCAGGGCGCCGAGCAGGGCCGGTTTGGCGGGCATGTACAGGTTGTCGATGCTGCCTATCAACCCCAGCCACATCAGGGGTAGGGTCAACTGGTCTGGCAGCAGTTGGGTGCGCAGGTCGATGCCGGACAGGGCGATCAGGAAGCAGGTCAGCACGATCGCGCCAAAGCCCTGCCAGCCGAAGCCGAACTGCCACACGCAGGCCAGCACCATCACCGCGGTCAGCGCTTCCACCAGCGGGTACTGGATGGAGATGGGCGCCTTGCAGTGGCGGCACTTGCCGCCCTGGATCATCCAGCTGAACAGCGGGATGTTCTCGTACCAGGCCAGCTTGTGCTTGCAGTGCGGGCAGTGCGAAGGCTCCACCACGATGCCCGGCGGGGGCGGCTCGTAGAAGTCCGGCTCTTCCAGAACCTCGCGCGCATCGCGCTTCCACTGCCATTCCAGCCGCTTGGGCAGGCGCAGGATGACAACGTTCAGGAAGCTGCCCAGAAGCAGTCCCAGACCGGCCGCAGCGGGATAGCCGAGGCCGGGATGCTGGTCGAGAAATGCCATTGTTACCTTTAGCCGACGACGGCGCCGAGTTTGAAGATGGGCAGGTACATGCCGATGACCATACCGCCGACAATGGTACCAATGAACACCATGATCATCGGTTCCAGCAGGCTGCTCAGGGCATCCACGGCATTGTTGACTTCCTGCTCATAGTACTCGGCAACCTTGAACAGCATGGTGTCCAGTGCGCCAGCCTCTTCACCGATCGCGGTCATCTGGATGACCATGTGCGGGAACAGGTTGAGTTGTTTCATGGCCATATTGACCGGGTAGCCTACCGACACGTCATCTCGCATCCGCAGGACGCCTTCCTCATACACCTTGTTGCCGGTTGCGCCGGCGACAATGCTCAGGGCTTCCACCAGCGGCACGCCGGCCTTGAAGGTCACGGCAGTCGTCCGGGCAAAACGGGCAATGGCGCTGTTATGCATGATTTCGCCGATCACCGGCACCTTCAGGATGATGCGATCAACGCGATGCTGCAGAACGGGAGAGCGCTTGAAGGCCATGATGAATCCTACGGCGCTGCCGACGGCTACGAGGAGCATCAGCCACCACCAGGAGACCATGAAGCGCGACGCGTTCACGATCATCTGGGTGAAGGCTGGTAGATCGGCGCCAAAGTTCTTGAAGACGTCTTCAAATTGAGGGACGACCCAGATGAGCAGAATCGAGCTGACGATGATGGCAACGGCTACCACCATCGCAGGGTAGAACATGGCTTTTTTGATCTTGCCCTTGAGGGTTTCGATGTTCTCTTTGTAGGTGGCAACGGTATCAAGCACCGTCTCCAGTACGCCTGCGCCCTCGCCAGCGCGGACCAGGTTGCGATATAGCTCGTCGAATTGAACCGGGTGTTTGCTGACGGCTTCGTGCAGTGATGAGCCGCCCTCGATATCCGTGCGAACCCCGTCGACCATCTTCTTCATGCGTGGGTTCTTGTGCCCACTGGCAATGATCTCCAGCGCCGATACGATCGGTACACCGGATTTCATCATGGTCGCCATTTGCCGGCTGAAGAACGCAATGTCCTTGGGGGTGACCCGTTTGCCCGCCGCGCCGAACAGCGGCTTGGACTTCGGCTTGACCTGCCCCGGATTGATCCCTTGGCGACGCAGTTCGGCGCGTAGCAGATTGGCGTTCTTCGCCAACTGTTCGCCTTTCATCTTGATTCCCCGCTTGTCGGTCCCCTCCCAGACAAACGGTTGCAGCTCCATCGTGGCGCGGGCCACGGGCTCCTTCTTCATCGCACTGCGACTGACAGACATATTGGCTCCCCGGCCCGCCATCCCCAGACGGGCATCTGCCGATGGTAGCGGGTTCATCGCCGACTTGGCAGAGTCTGAGCGGGCAAGAGTGCGAATTCGTGCCGGCTACCGACCAAAGGTGACGTACTGCGTCACATTGCTGGGTCCGTCGCAGAATGATGACCGGGGGGTTCACATCCCGGAAATTGCTGCCATCATGGGCGCGGGGAAATCCAGGGGGAGGCGTGCCGGGGTTGGCACGCAACCTGCGTTGATCCACCCGCAGGGTGTAGGACCCGCTCAGCCGGCCGATGGCCGGATCGATCCTGCGCACTGACTCAACCACCACTATCTTGGGGATGTATCACTATGAAGAACCAGAAGGGCTTCACCCTTATCGAACTGATGATCGTTGTTGCGATCATTGCCATCCTGGCCGCCATCGCTCTGCCGGCTTACCAGGACTACCTGATCAAGTCGCGCGTTTCGGAAGTCGTGCTGGCTGCTTCGTCGGCCCGTACTACCGTTGCGGAAGCGGCTGCTTCGGACACCGCCACCACCATGCCGGCCACCGTCGCTATCGAAACCCAGTCGTCCAAGTATGTCTCGGGCGTGACCTACGCTACAGGCGTGATCACCGCCACCTCGCAGGCTCTGGGCGGCAGCGCCACCGGTAACATCACCCTGACCGGTACCAAGGCCGCCAACGGCCAGGTGACCTGGATCTGCAGTGGCTCGATCCCGGCCAAGTACCGTCCGGCTACCTGCCAGTAATTCGGCAGGCATAACACGCCAGACGTTGTACCCGAGCCCCGCGTCTGCGGGGCTCGCTTTTTCTGGATGCGGACCTCGTTCATGCTGACGTTGCGCAGGATCGCGCCGTGGTGCTTTGCGCTGGCGCTGATCGTCTATCTCAGGCCCTATACAGGTATTCGCCATGACGCGACGCTGTATCTCGCGCAGGCATTGCGACTGATTTCGCCGGACATCTTCAATCGTGACCTGTTCTTCGTGGCAGGCAGTCAGGCCAGTTTCACCCTGTTCCCTCAGTTGCTGGCGCTCCTGCTGGCCCACGTGGAGCCGGGCAAGGCCTTCATGGCGCTGACCTTCGTCGGCCGCTTTCTTTTCTACGCGGCCAGTGCGTGGTGTGTGCACGTGCTGTTCCCGCCGCGCTGGCGCTGGCCCGCGTTGCTGGCGTTGATCGTAATGCCCACCGGCTACGGCGCGTTCAGCATGTTCTCGTATGCCGAACCCTTCCTGACCGCACGGCCAATTGCAGAGGCTCTGTGCCTGCTCGCGCTGGCGGCCTTGGTCCAAGGGCGGATGGGCTGGGCGATAGTGGGGTTCGCCCTAGCGGGGCTGCTACACCCACTTCAGGCCATCGCGGCGGTGCTGGCGGCTTTGTGTTGGCTGGTGCTCGGGGATCGCCGCTGGCTGTGGTCGCTACTGCTGGCGGTGCCGGTACTGGTGCTGGCCGCCCTGAAGGTGGGGCCGCTGGGCGGTCTGCTGCAGGTCATGGATCTAGAGTGGCGCGCCATGATCGATGGCGTGGGCGACCAGGTGTTTCTGGGCGCCTGGGCCCTTCGGGACTGGTGCATCGTGCTGGCCGACATCTATCTGCTCCATCTGGTGGCACAGCACGGTGGCGCCAACACACTGTTTGGCCGCCTGGCCAAGGCCTTGCTGCTCGCTATGATTGTGGGCCTTGGCCTGAGCTATCTGCTGGCCGATGTGCTGAGATTGATTCTGCCCGTCGGCCTGCAGTTGTGGCGCGTGCTGTGGCTGGTCCATTGGCTGGCGGCTGCAGCCATTCCCTTCCTGGTCTGGGAGCAGTGGCAACGCGGCGGGCGTGATTGGGTAGGCCCGCTGCTGGTCATTGCCATCGCCGTCATTGGTGCCAGCGTGCCGCGCAGCACGCTGCCCTGGGCGGTACTCGGTCTTATTCCATTGCATATGGTCTGGCCCTTGGTCGCGGCCAAGGTCAGTGCTCCCATCCGCCGCCTGTTGCTGGTCGGCCTGGTACTAGCGTTGGCCGTGGCCTGTTTCCGATACCAGCTGCAGATTTGGGCTGTGTACGAGATGACGGGCCGCAACTCCGAGATAATCCGCCAGGACGTGATGATCTTCGCCTACCCGCTGCTGTGCGGTGGGACCGTGGCCTTGCTGGTTTGGGGCTATCAGCGCAGTGGTGAAAAGGGTCAGGCGTTGCTGGGAGCCTTGTCAGTACTGGCCCTGCTGGGGGCGTTGTGGCTGTGGGATTCCCGTAGCCCGTGGACGCGTGCCCAGGAGTCTGCGCACGGCACTCCTGTATTTGCCGAAAATATTCCGCGTAGCGCAGTTGTTTTCTGGTATGCCAGCGAGGCGTCCCCGCGCGCCGCTTGGATGGTACTTCGTCGCGCCAACTACTTTAGTCCGCAGCAGCTGTCCGGGCAGATGTTCAATCGGCAGACGGCGCTGCTTGGAAAACAATTGAACACCCAGGTCGAGCCGGTGACATTACAGGCTGAAATCTGCGGCGTGCTGGCCAATGTGCAGGAGAATCCGGAGCCCTGCCGGGTGAGCGAACTGGGGCTACGTCACCTGTGCACCCGACATGGCGAACTGGCGCCGCCCGACTATTTCGTGCTGCCGTATGACCAAGAAAAGCACGTACGCGGCCGGTGGCAGGTACGCCACCCCGGCACCGGTGAAGTGATCTCCACCGAGTATCTGTACAAGTGCTCGGATTGGGTAGCTTCCGAGGGTGAGGCCACGCCATGAGCGAGCAGCCGCTGGTGGAGCTCGAGGCGGACCTCGCGACCCGGCGGGGTTGGCTGTCCGAGGGAAGCGGCTATCTGCTGGCCTCGGCGGCAGCGCTGTTGGCTGATCTGGGTGTGTTCGCTCTGCTGGCCCACCTGGGGTGGGACTGGTATGCCGCCGCGACGGGCGGCTTCCTGCTGGGCAGTGTGGTGGCCTATGTCATTAGCGTGCGCTGGGTGTTCGCGGCGCGCAGTTTCCGTTCCCGTTCGGCGGAACTGGCGACCTTTGTGCTGATCGGCTGCTTAGGCTTGCTGGTCGTGCAAGGCGTAATGTGGGTGTGTATCGAGTGGTTTGGCGTGCGGGGGAGCATTGCCAGGGTGGTTGCGGTGGGCTTTTCGTTCACCAGCAACTTCGTACTGCGTAAACTGATTCTGTTCCGGTCGCGCGTGAGCGGCCGGTCCATTGTGGAAGGGGAAGCATCATGAGCAAGCAGATAGTAATAATCGGCGCCGGCCCCGCCGGCCTGACCGCAGCACTGGAGCTGGTGGGGCAGCCCGACGTGCAGGTGACGATTGTCGAGGCCGACGATTGCGTGGGCGGTATTTCGCGCACGGTCAACCATAATGGAAACCGCATTGATATCGGCGGTCACCGGTTCTTTTCCAAGTCCGATTGGGTCATGCAGTGGTGGGCCAATCTGATGCCCATCGAGCACGCCGGCGATGTCCCGCTGAACCTGCGCTACCAGGGACAGGCCCGCGAAGGGGTTCCGCCAGGCGCGACACGGGCCGAGGGCGCCGAGCCGACGGCCATGCTGGTGCGCAACCGTCTTTCGCGGATTTACTTCAATCGTCGCTTTTTCTCGTACCCGCTGAAGTTGAATGCGGACAGTTTCCGCAACCTCGGGCTTGGCAAATCCATGCAGTTTGGTCTCAGCTATCTGCGCTCGCAGATCAGCAAGATCGAGCCTGAGCGCAGCCTTGAAGATTTCCTGATCAATCGCTTCGGTCAGCGCCTGTACCGCCAGTTTTTTAAGGAATACACCGAGAAGGTCTGGGGCGTGTCGTGCAACCAGATCAGCGCGGAGTGGGGTGCGCAACGCATCAAGAGCCTGTCCGTCACCAAGGCCGTGTTTCACGCACTGCGTGGCATGCTAGGGATGAACGGTAAGGTCGCGCAGACCTCGCTGATCGAGAATTTCCTGTACCCCAAGCATGGCCCGGGTGAAATGTGGGAAACCGCAGCGCAGGTGTTCCAGGCACGTGGCGGCACCTTGTTGATGAAGCACAAGGCCGTGGGACTGGCGGTTGAGGGCGGGAAAGTGCGCAGCGTGACGGTGCAGGGCGAATCGGGTGAAGCGATCCAGCTGGAGTGCACCCATGTCGTCTCCACCATGCCGGTGCGCGATCTGGTGGCGGCCTCGCGACAGAGCTGGAGCCACGAGGTTGCGGTCATCGCCGACAATCTCCAGTACCGCGATTTCATCACGGTGGGCTTGCTGTACAGCGCCGATGAGCTGCCGCGCGCACTCGGCGATAATTGGATCTATATCCAGGAACCCGGCGTGAATGTGGGGCGTGTGCAGGTCTTCAACAACTGGAGCCCGTACATGGTGAAGGACGCATCCATGGTCTGGATGGGTCTGGAGTTCTTCTGCTGCGAGACAGACGATCTGTGGAAGATGCCTGACGCGGAACTGCAGGCGCTCGCGCAGCGTGAAATGCTGCAGATCGGTCTGGTCTCAGCCGCATCGGCACAGGATGCGGTCGTCATCCGGGTGCCCAAGGCCTACCCGGGCTACTTCGGCGAGGCCTACGCGAACTTTGATCGACTGCGTACTGCGCTGGACACGGTGCCTAATCTGTTTCTGGTGGGGCGCAATGGCATGCACCGCTACAACAACCAGGATCATTCCATGTTGACGGCCAAGGAAGCTGCCGACCAGATCACGAGCGGCAACGTAGACAAGAGCCGCCTGTGGTCCATCAACGTGGACGACGAGTACCACGAAGAGGCCAAGGCCTGAGATCAGTCAGTCTTGATCAAGCCTGCACCTGCCGCGTGGTAGTTGCGGCGTGGGGTCGAGTTGTTGCGGTATGGGATTTTGCGTGGAGACAGGCAGATGTGGAACGTCCTGGTCTGCGGAGGGGCAGGGTATATCGGCAGCCACATGTCGCAGTGGCTTGCCGAACAGGGTCATTCGGTTACCGTGCTGGACAATCTGTCCACGGGCCACCGTGCGGCTGTGAAATGGGGCGACTTCATCCATGCGGACTTGCTGGATGAGTCAGCCCTGGAACGAGCATTTGCGGGGCGCCACTTCGACGTCGTGATGCATTTTGCAGCGACTTCGCTGGTGGCCGACTCCGTGGCGGACCCGTTCAACACCTACCAGAACAACATCACCGGGTCGTTGAATCTGCTGCGGCAGATGCGACGTCGGGACGTTGATCGGCTGGTGTTTTCCTCGACCGCAGCAGTCTTCGGGCAGTCCCCGACCGGGCTGATCGACGAGCAGCACCCTATGCATCCGATCAACCCGTATGGGGCGAGCAAGTTGATGGTGGAGCGGATACTGGCCGATGTCTGGGCTGCGCATGGCATGTCCTCGGTGGTGCTGCGTTACTTCAATGCAGCAGGGGCGCTTGCCGACCACGGAATCGGCGAGGCGCATGCCTGTGAAACCCATCTGATTCCCAACGTCCTGCGTGCCGCGGCTGGGCAAGCGCCGCCGCTCAGGATATTCGGGTCCGACTACCCCACCGTCGATGGCACATGTGTCCGCGATTACGTCCATGTCCAGGACCTGGCCCGTGCCCATGCCTTGGCGGTGGAGCTGCTTGAGCGTTCGCCCGGCGCCCACGACTTCAACCTGGGAAGCGAGGAAGGGTCGTCGGTGCTGCAGATCGTCGCGGCGGCTGCCGAGGTGGTTGGCCGGGCCGTGCCCTTTGAGCTGGCGGCGCGCCGCCCAGGTGATCCTGCACGTTTGGTTGCCTCCAGTGGAAAGGCCCAGGAGGTGCTGGGATGGACACGTGAGTGGCGCGACCTGGGCGGAATCATCGAAAGCGCCTGGCGGTGGCACCGTGCGCAGCCCTTCTGAGCCTGGGCGTGTAGCCCAGAGGCATGCGTTCACGCCAGCTACGCGGTTAGTATGTCACCCCTATGCACAACACGGCGTCTGCCTTGGGCGGAGCGTCGGCCCCAGTAGAGGAATCGCATGAACGCCGTCACCACCGCCAATCTCGTCGGCATTACCGGCTTGGCCCGTCGCCTTGTGCAGGACGGCGCCTTGGATGAAGCCGGCGCCCGCGATGCCATGGCCAAGGCGACGGCCGCCAGGCAGCCGCTGCCAACATGGTTCGCACAGAACAAGGTCGTCGGCGCGGCCCAGTTGGCCGCCGCCAACTCGCTCGAGTTCGGCATGCCGCTGTTCGATGTGTCCACCTTCGACAGCAGCCAGAACGCGATGAGCCTGGTCAGCGAGGAACTGCTGCGCAAGCACAACGTGCTGCCGCTGTTCAAACGCGGCGGCAAGCTGTTCGTCGGCACCAGCAACCCCACCCACTCGCTGGATGAGATCAAGTTCCACACCAATCTGGTGGTTGAACCGATCCTGGTGGACGAGGACCAGATACGCCGCACGTTGGAGCAGTGGCATGCCAGCCACGACACCATGGGCGATGCGCTCGGCGGCGACGACGACGCCATGGCCAATCTCGACATCGGCGGTGGCGACGATGACATGGCCAGCACCGACAGCGGCATCGACGCCAAGGGCGACGATACTCCGGTGGTCAAGTTCATCAACAAGGTGTTGATCGATGCGATCCGCAAGGGCGCGTCGGACATCCACTTCGAGCCCTACGAAGACGACTATCGCGTGCGTCTGCGCATTGACGGCCTGCTGAAGATGGTCGCGCGCGCACCGACCAAGCTCAACCAGCGCATCGCTGCGCGCCTGAAAGTGATGGCGCAGCTGGATATCGCGGAAAAGCGCGTGCCGCAGGATGGTCGCATCAAGCTCAACCTGTCCAAGACCCGGCAGATCGACTTCCGTGTCAGCACGTTGCCGACGCTGTTCGGTGAGAAGGTGGTGCTGCGTATCCTCGATGGCAGCGCGGCCAAGCTGGGCATCGACAAGCTGGGTTACGAGCCGGATCAGCAGAAGCTGTTCCTGGAAGCGATCCACAAACCGTATGGCATGGTGCTGGTGACCGGCCCGACCGGTTCGGGCAAGACGGTGTCGCTGTATACCGCGCTGGGCATCCTCAACGACGAAACCCGCAATATTTCTACGGCCGAAGACCCGGTGGAAATCCGTCTGCCCGGCGTCAACCAGGTGCAGCAGAACAACAAGCGCGGCATGACCTTCGCCGCAGCCCTGCGCTCGTTCCTGCGACAGGATCCGGACATCATCATGGTCGGCGAAATCCGCGACCTGGAAACGGCGGAAATTGCGATCAAGGCCGCACAGACCGGTCACATGGTGCTGTCCACGCTGCATACCAACGACGCGCCGCAGACCATCGCGCGCCTGATGAACATGGGCATCGCGCCGTACAACATCACCAGCTCGGTGACGCTGGTGATCGCCCAGCGCTTGGCGCGCCGCCTGTGTTCGAACTGCAAGCGGCCGACAGACCTGCCCGCGCATGCGCTGCTGGCAGAAGGCTTCACCCAGGCGCAGCTGGATGCGGGCATCCAGCTGCACGAAGCGGTCGGCTGCGATGAATGCACCGAGGGCTACAAGGGCCGTACCGGTCTCTACCAGGTGATGCCGATGACCGACGAGATCGCGACCATCGTGCTGGCGGGCGGCAACGCGCTGCAGATTGCCGAGGCTGCGCAGGCGATCGGTGTGAACGACCTGCGGCAGTCGGCGTTGAAGAAGGCGGCTGCAGGTGTGACCAGCCTGGCAGAGATTAACCGCGTCACCAAGGATTGATGCAGTAGATCCGCGCCACGCGCGGCTAGCATGATGCATGGCTCTGCCGGCCAATGGCCGGCACCATTCATTGAATCCTGAGCAGGTACATATTGATTGCTGTCTGGTTCGTAACGTCATCTGCGTAGATGATCGACAGCATTACCGGGTCACCCTTGTCGCAGGACCACGGTGGGGTTGAGGCCTGCGATACTGTTGCCTTGCCGTCCGGTGTGAACACAAGGCATCCCTTCGGCAGGTACATCAGTTTGTCCGATCCGGTGATGTCGGTGGCAACGCCATTTGGGTCGATCAACTTGACCCGGAACTGCACGGTCGACCCCACTTTGACACCTGTGGAGGAGTCGAGCGCTGCTGCCTTGACGTTCTCACCGTCACCAACGATCGGCATTTTGGAAAGCTCCCATTCGCCGACGAGCTCTTTACCTTCCAGGGAGGCCTGCAGTGACCACGTAGGAGGCTGGTCCTCCTGAGCGACCGCTCCGAAGCTGATCAATGCAAGGCTGAGGCCGGTGAGTGAGGTCAGGGTCCAACTTCGCATACTTGCCCCTTGAGTTCGTCGTTGATTGGTTTCGGGCGGCCATCCAGAAATCTCTCAGCTTCGCAGAGGGTTCGAATCTCTCCGCGAACGGCGCTGATCAGGGTGCTGCCGAACTTGTAGTAGACCTCTGGAAACCCTGGCTGGGTTTCCCGCAGGCAAGGTTCGATCCTTTCGCCGACAAGGTTCCAGTCTCTTTGACTACCGCAGCCGTGTACGACCAGGCTGTTACGAAGATCTGTCGCGACGTGATACCAGCCCATAAGGGCGAAGCACTCTTGCTTTGCGACCCAGTTACCTCCGAATTTCGCTTTCAGCCTTATCATGTTCGCGGTGCATGAAGTCTCTATAGGCTGCCAGGAGTTCTGCTTTTCCAGATATGGGTCGACAAAGCCCGGAATGACGTTGTCCATCCATTTGCAGTTATCCATATCACATCGCAATGCGCAGGATTCCCGCGCGATGCAGGTCTGCTGTACATGGAATGGATAGGTCGGACTGGAGGGCGCCGGTGTTGATGTCTCGAGCTGGGCGATGCTCTTGCCGCACCCGAAATTCTTGTTGTCTGGGTATTTTGCACAATCACCTGCAGGGCGCAGGCATTCTCCGTTGCTGAACATCATACTGAACCCAGGCCTGCAGACTCCGTAGATGCTGAGGTATCGCGAGGTGTCGTAGGCGTTTCCTGGCGGAGAGAGGCCATCAGGGCGATAGCTTTGGCAGGTGTGCGTGAATTTCAGCGCTCCGTACCAACGCTGCGTGTACGCGTTATAGCTGACTTCCGTGTAATCCGTTTTCACCGGCCCACACTTTGTCCTCCAGACCGAAGCAGGTTGAGGAAGATCCCAGCCGTTCTTGTTGATGTAGTCCCCAATCCCTCTGGCTTTGGCCTGAGCTTCGGTCGAATACTGAGGGCTGCGATATTCATATGGTCCTGCTTTCCCTCCAGTGAAAATCGTGCAGGGGCCTGTCTCGCAGTAGGCGTAGAACTCAAGATCTTTCCTGAGGTCCTGGGCGATAGCGCTGGAAACAGGCGCCGTCCCGGCGAGAAGGAAAATCAAAACAAGCAGGCGGCGAAGTGTGCCTGATGCATTCCGTTGCATTGTGCCGTCCCTGATCCCGGAGGGGGGGGCGCAAATATAGCGCAGGCATCGGGCCGGAGAGCACATGCGGAGGGCAGATTGAGACCCACTTCGCGTTAACTGCTGAAGGAGCAGCAAAGTCGTGCTGGGCCGACACAGTCTTGCCGCTCAACGTTAGTACCTACCGATGCTCCGTAGATCCACGCCATGCGTGGATGCACGGTGCATGAGGTTGCCGGCCAGCGGCCGGCACTACCTACTCCATCCCCAGCTTCTTCAGCTTGTAACGCAGCGCGCGGAAGGTGATGCCCAGCTGCGCGGCGGTACGGGTCTTGTTCCAGCGGTTTTCTTCCAGCGCGCGCTGGATCGCACTGCGCTCAAGCTGCTCGATGTACGAGGGCAGGGCGGCGCTGCCGGGGTGCAGGTCGACCACTGCTTCGGCATGGGCGGCACTGCCCGGTGAGCGCGGCGCGTGCTGCGGCAGGCGCAGGTCGTCGGCACCGATGCGGTCTTCTTCCGCCAGCGCCAGCGCGCGTTCCAGGATGTTCTCCAGCTCGCGCACGTTGCCGGGGAAGCCGTACTGGGCCAGCGCGTCCAGCGCCGAGGGCGCCAGCAGCGGGGTGGCGCGGCCGTGGCTGCGGGCCAGCCGTGCCAGGATTGATGCGGCCAGCGCCGGCAGATCCTGGCGGCGCTCGCGCAGCGGCGGCACGCGCAGTTCGATCACGTTGATGCGGTAGTACAGGTCGTGGCGGAAACGCCCGTCTTCGACCAGCTCGGCCAGATCCTTGTGGGTGGCCGAGAGGATGCGCACATCCACCGGCTCTTCGCTGGGCGCGCCAACCGCACGCACCGATTTCTCCTGGATCGCACGCAGCAGCTTAACCTGCATCTGCAGCGGCAGTTCGGCCACTTCATCCAGGAACAGGGTGCCGCCGTGCGCGGCCTGGAACAGCCCCGGCTTGTCGGCATGGGCACCGGTGAAGCTGCCCTTGCGGTGGCCGAAGAACTCGCTCTCCATCAACTCGGTGGGGATGGCGCCACAGTTGACCGGCACGAACGGCCCGGCCGCGCGTGCACCCTGTGCGTGGATGGTGCGTGCGACCAGTTCCTTGCCCACCCCGGACTCGCCCAGGATGTAGACCGGTGCCTGGCTGCGCGCGACCTTGCTGATGGTGGCGCGCAGTACGTCCATGGCCGGCGATTCGCCGAGCAGGCGCGCGGCTTGTTCCGCGGCGGGGCCGGCAACGGGGCGTTCGCTGTTGTTGAGTTCCAGTGCATGCTTGACCAGGCCGCGCAGCACGGTGATGTCCACCGGCTTGCTGACGAAATCGAAGGCGCCGGCTTTCAGTGCTTCCACTGCCAGGTCCATGCTGCCGAAGGCGGTGATCATCGCCACCGGCGTGCGCGGGTAGTGCTGGGCGATCTCACTGACCAGTTCGATGCCGTTGCCGTCGGGCAGGCGCATGTCGGTGATGCACAGGTCGTACGGATTGCTGGCCAGCAGTTCGCGGGCTTCGGCGAGGTTGGCGGCGGTGCTGATGCGCAGGCCCATGCGGCCGAGGGTCAACACCAGCAGTTCGCGGATATCGCGTTCATCGTCGACGACGAGGGCGCTGCGGGTTTCGTTCATGGGAGGGAAAGATAGCCGAGGGGGTGGGAGGCGACAAATGTTTGACGCGTGGGATCAGTGCGGAAGCAGGGTGTGCGGGCCGGGCAGAACCAATCGGAAGCAGGAGCCGCCGGCGGGGACGGGAATGTAATCCAGCCGCGCCTGGTTGGCCCGGCACAGCTCGCGGGCGATATACAGGCCCAGGCCGGTGCCGTGCTCGGAGGTGGTGAAGAAGGGGCGGAACAGCTGCGCGGCGACGGTCTCGGGAATGCCGGGGCCACGGTCCATTACGTCGATCACCGCACTGCGTTCGTGCTGGGCCACGCGCAACCGCACGCGCGCGGGCTGCTCGCCGATGCGGCCGTATTTCAGGGCGTTGTGCACCAGCACGGTCAGCACCTGGTACAGGTGTCGCGGGTCGACCTGGGCCGGCACCGAGGTATCGTTGATGATCGGTTCGATGCTGTCCGTTTCCAGCGTCTGCCCCTGCTTGTACTCCAGCACGAAGCGGCGCACGAAGGCGGCGAGGTCGACGTTTTCCGGATTGGCGCGTTCGCGCCGGGCCAGGCCCAGCACGCTCTCAACGATGCCGTTGGTGCGTTGGCACTGCTGGTGGATGATCTGCAGCAGGCGGCGGTCGCTGTCGTTGAAGCCGGTGCCTTCCTCGAGCAGCTGCACGGCGTAGTTGATGGCCGCCAGCGGGTTGCGGATCTCGTGGGCGAGGCTGGCCGAGAAGCGCCCCATCGCCGACAGGGTGAGCGATTCGGCGCGGCGCGAGACCACGCTGGAGTCATCCAGGAACACCAGCACCAGGTCGCTGCCAGCCAGCAGGCGGGCGAAGCGCGGTTGCACTTCCGGCTGGTCGGGGTTGAGCTGCAGTGGCATTTCATCCTGCGCCCAGCCGTTGCGCCACCGTTGCAGGCGCCGGGCAAGTTCGGGGGCGACGCTGGCCAGGTCGAGGCGGCCGGAATCGCTGTTGCCATCACTGTCGCCGAGCAGGATCGAGGCGGCTTCGTTGGCCAGGGTGATGCGGTTGTCGGCGTCCACCACCACCACGCCGGTACGCATGCGGCGGATGATCAGTTCGTTGATCTGGAACAGGTTGGCTACTTCGTCGCCGCGCTGGTTGGCCAACTGCTGGTTGCGGCGCGCGCGGTTGCCGACCTGGTAGCTGATGAAGGCCAGCGCCAGGTAACTGGTGGCGAACATCGCCAGTTCTGCCAGGGTGCGGGTGGGATCGCCGCCTTCCAGCACTTTCCACAGGTATTCGGCGGCGGTGGCGACGCTGGCGGCCAGCGCCAGCAGCAGGCCCCAGCTGAGCGGCAGCAGGGTGGCGGCGGCGGCGATGTTGAACAGCAGCGACATCGAGATGCCGGCGCTGGCACCGGGCAGGGCGTGCGCCAGCAGGCTGGCGGCGACGATGTCCAGCAGCACGCCACCGACCACGATCTGCCGCAGCCAGCGTTCGTTGCGGCCGATCACCAGCCACAACAGGGACAGCAGCAGGTAAGCCGCGCCTACGCTGTTGGCCAGGCGAGGGTGGTGGGCTTCGCCGACCATGGCCGACAGCGGGCTGTACAGCAGGGCGGCGATGACCGAGGCGATCAGCACCCGGTACAGGGCGAAGAAATACAGCTCTCGCCGCGGTATCGATTCGATGCGGTCGATCAATGAAGCACTGGGTGACACGCCGGAACTCCCCTTCTGGCTGCCTGGAACTGGATCATGCCGGCGGTGGGCCGAACCTTCCCGACGTCCCCCGATCGTCGGATCTGCTCGCTGCCCGGTTACCGGCACCGTGGGCTCGAATTTACGGGGTCAGTATAGGGCGCCTGCAGCGGGCTGGGCTGCGCAATCGGCCGGTGCCGGCGCGGGGGACGTGGTCCAGGCCGTGCCGCAACTGCCTGAATGACCGTGGAAATCTGGCCGGTTCCGGCCTTTTGTCCATACTTCTTTGCGCCCCGGCGCTGGCTCGGCCACAATAGTGGGCCCGCCGCGGTCCATGCCGGCGCCCCGCCGGGGCCCTGAGGAATTGCGTGCGGTCGTTCCTATTCCCACGGTGACGCATGAATTTCCACGAATACCAGTCAAAACAACTGCTTGCCGAGTACGGCATCCCGGTCCCGGCCGGCAAGGTCGCTGCGACCCCGGACGAAGCTGTTGCCGCTGCCAACTCCCTGGGCCAGGGCCCCTGGATGGTCAAGGCGCAGATCCACGCTGGCGGCCGCGGCAAGGCTGGCGGCGTCAAGTTCTGCAAGACCACCGACGACGTGAAGGCCGCTGCGGCCAAGATGCTCGGCACCAAGATGGCCACCTACCAGACCGCTGGCGTTGAACTGCCGGTCAACCTGGTGCTGGTGACCACCGCTGGCGAGATCGTCAAGGAACTGTACCTGTCGGTGCTGGTTGACCGTGGCACCAAGACCATCACCTACATCGCTTCTTCGGAAGGCGGCGTGGAGATCGAGCAGGTCGCCGCTGAAACCCCGGAGCTGATCCACTCGCTGAACGTCGACTTCGTCGAAGGCGTGCAGGGTTACCACGGTCGTGATTTCGGCTTCAAGCTGGGCCTGACCGCCAAGCAGGCCGGCCAGTTCGCCAACATCATGGTGAACCTGTACCGCCTGTTCAACGAAAAGGACCTGGCGCTGGTTGAAATCAACCCGCTGGCCATCCTGGATGACGGCAACCTGTACGCGCTGGACGGCAAGTTCGACAGCGACGACAACGCCGCGTTCCGCCAGAAGGCCCTGGTCGCCATGCGCGACAAGACCCAGGAAGATCCGACCGAAGTGATCGCTTCGGAGCTGGACATCAACTACGTCACCATGGACGGCAACATCGGCTGCATGGTCAACGGCGCAGGCCTGGCCATGGCCACCATGGACGTCATCAAGCTCAACGGCGGCGAGCCGGCGAACTTCCTGGACGTGGGCGGCGGTGCCAACAAGCAGCGCGTCATCGAAGCGTTCAAGCTGATCCTGTCCTCGGACAAGGTCGAAGGCATCTTCGTCAACATCTTCGGCGGCATCGTCCGCTGCGACATGATTGCCGAAGGCATCATCGCCGCTGTGAAGGAAGTGGGCGTCAAGGTTCCGGTCGTGGTGCGTCTGGAAGGCACCAACGTGGAAGAAGGCAAGCAGCTGCTGCGTGACAGCGGCATGGCCATCATCCCGGCCGACAACATCAACGACGGTGCCAAGAAGGTCGTCGAAGCTGTCAAGAACGCCGCCTGATCCGACACCGAAGGAAATCCAATGTCAGTTTTGATCAATAAGAACACCAAGGTGATCGTGCAGGGCTTCACCGGCCAGCAGGGCACCTTCCACGCCACTCAGATGATCGAGTACGGCACCCAGGTTGTTGGCGGCGTGACCCCGGGCAAGGGTGGCACCACCCATATCGACCTGCCGGTCTTCAACACCGTTGCCGACGCCGTGCAGAGCACCGGCGCCAACGCTTCGGTCATCTACGTGCCGCCGCCGTACGCGGCTGATGCGATCCTGGAAGCCGCTGCTGCCGGCATCAAGGTCATCGTCTGCATCACCGAAGGCATTCCGGTGCTGGACATGCTGCGCGTCAAGAACGTGCTGACCCGTTCGCATCCGGACACCGTGCTGATCGGGCCGAACTGCCCGGGCGTCATCACCCCGGGTGAGTGCAAGATCGGCATCATGCCGGGCCACATCCACAAGCCGGGCAAGATCGGCATCGTGTCGCGTTCGGGCACCCTGACCTATGAAGCGGTCAAGCAGACCACCGAAGTCGGCCTGGGCCAGTCCACCTGCATCGGCATCGGTGGTGACCCGATCAACGGCCTGAACTTCGTCGACTGCCTGAAGCTGTTCAACGAAGACCCGCAGACCGAAGGCATCATCATGGTCGGCGAAATCGGCGGCGACGCTGAAGAAGCCGGTGCCGAGTACATCAAGAACCACGTGAAGAAGCCGGTCGTCGGTTTCATCGCCGGTGCTTCGGCTCCGGCCGGCAAGCGCATGGGCCACGCCGGTGCGATCGCATCGGGCGGCAAGGGCACTGCCGAAGGCAAGTTTGCTGCAATGGAAGCTGCTGGCGTCGTCACCGTGCGTTCGCCGGGCGACCTGGGTGCTGCCATCGCCAAGCTGGTGAAATAAGATCGACTGCCTCTGGCAGACGATTCTGTAGAGCCGAGCCAACGCTCGGCTGCCTGAAACAGAAAGGCCGCCTCCGGGCGGCCTTTCTGCGTCTGGTGTCCTGAGCATCGCAGCCAACCCCATCCACGCATGGCGTGGATCTACTGAGCAGGGCCTGTCCATGGAGTGGGAGCGCCCGGCGCGCTGATGGCGCGGCGCTACAATGTGCGTATTGCAACCACAGGCTGGACCCTCATGGCTTCGATCCGCATCGCGATGGCGCAGTTCGACTTCCCGGTTGGCGATGTCGCCGGCAACACCGAGCGCATCATCGAGATGATCGGCCAGGCGCGCGACGAGTACGGCGCCGGGCTGGTGATGTTCCCCGAGCTGGCAGTCAGCGGCTATCCGCCAGAGGACCTGCTGCTGCGCCCGGGCTTCCTGTACGAGTGCGAGCAGGCGATGACCCGCATTGCGGCGGCGTGCCGTGGCATCACCGCCGTGGTCGGTTGGCCGCAGGCGGCCGGTGCGGTGGTCTACAACGCGGCCAGCGTGCTGCGCGATGGCCTGGTGGAGCAGACCTACCGCAAGCGCGAGCTGCCCAATTACGCGGTGTTCGACGAGCGTCGCTACTTCGACGTCGACCCGGACGGTGGCAGCTGCGTGTTCGAGGTTGATGGCATTCCGGTGGGCCTGCTGATCTGCGAAGACCTGTGGTTCGCCGAGCCGCTGGCCGATACGGTGCGTGCCGGTGCGCAGCTGGTGGTGGTGCCCAACGCTTCGCCCTACGAACGCGGCAAGCATGCCCAGCGCGATGCGGTGCTGGCGGCACGTACCCGCGAAAGCGGCGCGGCCATCGCCTACCTCAACGTGGTGGGCGGCCAGGATGCGCTGGTGTTCGATGGTGCATCGGTGGTGGCCGACGGCGATGGCACGGTGCATCCGGCGGCGGCTGCCTTCGTCGACCAGTGGCTGGTGGTGGAGTACGACGGCGCTACGCGCCGCTTCATGCCGCACGTGTGGATGGACGACGGCGACGAAAGCATGGATGCGCTGGCCTGGCGCGCGGTGACCCGCGGCATCCAGGACTACTGCAGCAAGAATGGTTTCAAGAAGGTGTGGCTGGGTCTGTCCGGCGGCATCGACTCGGCGATCGTGCTGGCGATGGCGGTCGATGCGCTGGGCGCGGAGAACGTCACCGCCGTGCGCCTGCCCTCGCGCTATACCGCAGGCATGTCCAACGACCTGGCCGCCGAGCAGTGCGAAGCGCTGGGTGTGAAGCTGGAAGCCGTTTCCATCGAGCCGGCATTCCAGGGCCTGATGCAGGCGCTGGCGCCGATGTTCGAGGGCACCACGCCGGATGTGACCGAAGAGAACCTGCAGTCGCGCAGCCGTGGCGTGATCCTGATGGCGCTGGCCAACAAGTTCGGTGGCCTGCTGCTGACCACCGGCAACAAGAGCGAATACGCGGTCGGCTACGCCACGATCTATGGCGACATGTGTGGCGGCTACGCGCCGCTGAAGGATCTGTACAAGACCGAGGTGTTCGGCCTGTCCAAGTGGCGCAACACGGTGGGTGGCGCACCGGTGATCCCGCCGGCGGTGATCAGCCGCCCGCCATCGGCCGAACTGCGCGAGAACCAGACCGACCAGGATTCGCTGCCGGCCTACGATGTGCTGGACGGCATCCTGTACCGCTACATCGACCAGGAGCAGTCGCGCACCGAGATCGTCGCCGCCGGCTATGACGCGGCGGTGGTGGATCGTGTGCTGCGGCTGGTGCGCATCAGCGAGTGGAAGCGTCACCAGGCCGCGCCGGGCCCGAAGGTCTCACGCCGCGCGTTCGGGCGTGAGCGCCGGTACCCGATCAGCAACGGCTACAAGAGCTGAGGGCCGGTCGCCGGGCCCAGCCCGGCGCTACCAAACGATAGGTAGTGCCGGCCGGTGGCCGGCAACCGCGTGAACCGCCCATCCACGCATGGCGTGGATCTACTGGGCTTCGTTGAGCAGCTGTTCCAGGCCGGCGGTTTCAGCGGCCTCGTTGAAGGAATCGTTGCCCAGCCGCGCACGAACGAATGCAAGGCCATCGGCCGCCGCGGCGTCGAGTGTGCCCCGATGGTCGACCGGGTATCGGCGGAATGCCACCGGTTCGGCGCGCAGGGCCAGGCCGACCGCATACAGCAGGGTGGTCAGATAGGGCACGTCGCGGTCCTGGCTGCCGTGGCCCAGCATCAGCGGCTGGCTGAAGCCCCGCCGTGGCACGCCCAGGTAGTCATGCAGCAGTGCCCAGATGCCCGGTACCGAGGTCAGCGGCGCGCTGAACATTTCTCCTGTATTGGCGCCTTCCAGGGTGGCAGCCAATGGGCCGAGGCACTGCTGGCGCGCCAGCGCGACCCGTGCATGGCCTTCATCGCTGAGCACCTGCGCGATGCGCGGTTCCACCTGCAGCAGGCCATCGAGCAGGTAGGCGTGATAGGCGTTGACCGCCCCGGGATTGGGGGCGCGGTTGTCGGGCTTCATGACCAGCGCGGTCAGTTCGACGGCCGTGGGCGTGCCGGTGGTGAAGCTGCCGCGGTACTGCAGCGAGGGTCCATAGGAGGGTGCCAGATAGCCGGCAGTGAGTGCGGCGGCGCCGCCCTGCGAGTGGCCCACGGAGACCCAGCGTGGTGACAGCGTGGCGTTGCCGAGGAAATGGCGGCCGGCCTTGATGAGGTCGATGGCGTTGCGCGCGGAGGTACGCACGTGCAGGTAGGCATGGTCACCCGGGCTGCCCAGGCCTTGGTAATCGGCTGCAACGACGGCATAGCCCTGTCCCAGGAACTGGTCGAGGAAGCGGCCATCGCGCTCGGGCTGGTAGGGGCCCGATACCGAAGGCGCGCAGTGATCGGCGATGCCCTGGGTGCCGTGTGCCCAGGACACCACCGGCCAGCCACCTGCCGGCGCAGGCCCGGCGGGCAGGTAGACCAGCCCGGTGGCCTGGGCCAGGCGACCGTGATGATCGGGGGTGCGGTAGGCCAGCTTGTAGGCCTGGGCGGCCTGGGAGGGCACCCAGCTGGCGCGGTAGGGCGAGGCTGAGAGCAGGTCGCCCGGCTGCGCTGCGAGGGCGGCAACGGGGCTGGCGGCCAGAACGAGCAGGGCCGTGACCAGCAGGGTCGGGCGGGGGCGGAACCGCAGGGACGATGAGGACATGTGGCGCTCCATGCAGGCCGGGATGGCCTTTGCGCCGCAGTCTGGAAGCTGTCCTTCGCGCTGACTGGGACGGACGTCGCAGCGATCGCGGATTCGGAGAATTCCTAGCGATGACGCCAGGCAAAAAAAAGGCCCCTTGCGGGGCCTCTTTTCTTACTTCTTTTCCAGTCGCGCGTTGCGCTGGCCGGTGGCGGCGGACTTCTCGCCGGCAAACGGGTTCAGCTTGCGGACCATCCACGGGTACTTCGGCCACTTGCCTTCCAGCCACGGGTGGTCCGGCTGGTTCAGCTGCAGAACGCGGCGGGCGTCGTCGGCCAGGGTCTTGTTGCCCAGGTGGGTATAGGAATCGGCCAGTACCGCCACGGCATCGTTCTGGAACGCGCTCTGCGGGTAGGTTTCCAGCAGGTAGTTGGCGCGGCCGGCGGCCGAGACCCACGCGCCACGGCGCATGTAGTACAGGGCATTGTCGAGCTCGTGCTGGGCGAATACGTCACGCAGCACCAGCATCCGCTGGCGCGCATCGGCGGCATAGCGGCTGTTGGGGTAGCGGTCGACCACGATGTTGAAGTCTGAATACGCCTGGTGCGGCGTGGACAGATCGCGGCGGCTTGCGTCCAGCGACCATACGCGACGCAGGAAAACCGTATTGCGGTTGGAGTTGGCCAGGCCGCGCAGGTAGTACAGGTACGCGATGTTGCGGTGGGTCGGGTAGGTACGGATGAAGCGGTCGATGCTGGACACCGCGTCATCGTGCTTGCCGGCCTTGTACTGGGCATAGGCCGATTCGATCATCGCCTGCTCGGTGTACGGGCCGTAGGGATACTGCGCCACCAGACGGCGGAAGCTGGCTTCAGCGCCGCTCCAGTTGCCGCCTTGCATCAGCTTGTGGCTCTTTTCGTAGAGCTGTTCGACCGGGGTGCCTTCATCAGGGCGATCGCCCTTGGTGCCGCGGTTGCAGCCGGTGGCGACGATGACCAGCACCAGCAGAAGGGCGGTGAGGCGGACGGGCGCGGAGAGCAGGACGGAGCGTCGGATCATGGGGTCAATGCGGGACGCGGCTGGAATACGAAGGGTCGATGATAGCCTAGTGTCCTGTCCAGCGACTGAAACCGGCTCGCCGGGACCCCAAAATTTCAAAGATGCCCCCTGCCATGTCTGAACAACCCTCCGAATCGGCCCGCCAGGCCATTGTCCCCGACACCTCCGCCGGCCGTCGTTTCGACGCGGTCGTGGCCGAGCTGTTCCCCGAATACTCCCGCTCCCGCCTGACCGAGTGGATCAAGGCCGGCGACGTCCTGCTGGACGGCGCACAGGCGCGCCCGCGCGACGCACTGCGCGGCGGCGAGGTGGTCACCCTGCAGGTGGTGCTGGAAGCCCAGACCACCGCCGAGCCGGAAGACATCCCGCTGGACGTGCTGTTCGAGGACGAGCACCTGCTGGTGATCAACAAGCCTGTTGGTCTGGTCGTGCACCCCGGCGCCGGCAACCACAGCGGCACTCTGGTCAATGCGCTGCTGTACCGCGACCCGTCGGTGGCGGTGCTGCCGCGCGCGGGCATCGTGCATCGCCTGGACAAGGACACCAGCGGCGTGATGGTCGTGGCCCGCACGCTGGAAGCGCAGACCGCGCTGGTCGAGCAGCTGGCCGCCCGTGACGTGCACCGCCAGTACCTTGCCGTGGTGATGGGCGCGCTGGTGGCCGGTGGTACGGCCGATGCGCCGATTGACCGTCACCCGCGCGACCGCCTGAAGATGGGCGTGCGCGAGGATGGCAAGGAAGCGGTGACCCATTACCGCCTGCGCGAGCGCTTCCGCGCGCATACGGCGCTGGAATGCCGCCTGGAAACCGGGCGTACCCACCAGATCCGCGTGCACATGGCGCACCTGCGTCATCCGATCGTGGGCGATCAGCTGTACGGCGGCGCGCTGAAGCTGCCCAAGGGTGCAAGCGACGAGCTGGTGGCCGCGCTGCGCGGCTTCAAGCGCCAGGCCCTGCATGCAGAGACTCTGGAGTTCGTGCATCCGATCAGCGGTGAGCCGGTGCGCAATACCGCGCCGGCGCCGGCCGACATGCTGCACCTGATGAAGGTGCTGCGCGAAGACAGCGCCGCCTTCGCCGAACGCGAGCGGGACCGCTGGTAATGAATACCGCGCTGCCGCTGCTGCAGGCCGATTGGCCGACGCACCCGGGTGTGCATGCGCTGACCACGCGCCGGCACGGCGCGGGCGCCTCGCCGGAGCCGTTCGCCCAGTTCAACCTGGGCAACCGGCACGCGGCCGACGGTGACACGCCGGCCAACGTTGAGCACAACCGGCAGTTGCTGCAGCAGGGGCTGGCGTTGCCATCGGCGCCGCATTGGCTGCGCCAGGTACACAGCAGCACCGTGCTGCGCTTTGGCGCGCCGCCGGTGGAGGGAGCCAGCGAGCCGGTGGCCGATGCCGCGGTGACCTCGGTACCGGGCGTGGTGCTGGCGATCCTCACTGCGGACTGCCTGCCGGTGGTGTTCGCCGCCGTCGATGGCAGCGAGGTGGGCGCTGCCCATGCCGGTTGGCGTGGACTGGCCGACGGCATGCTGGAGGCCACTGTGGCCGCCATGCAGACGCCGCCGGCACAGCTGCGCGCGTGGCTGGGCCCGGCAGCGGGACCGGCTGATTACGAGATCGGCGAAGAGGTGTACCACGCCTTCGTCGGCCATGACGCGGCCGCTGCTTCGGCCTTCATGGCGACCCGGCCCGGCCACTGGAAGGTGGATCTGTTCGCGCTGGCGCGACAGCGCCTGCAGGCGGCGGGCATGGGCCTGGGCAACATCCACGGCGGCACGGTCTCGACCATGGCGGATGCGGACCTGTACTCGCATCGCCGCGACCGCCGTACCGGCCGGATGGCGACGCTGGTGTGGATGGACTGATGCGGGGCGATCGCGTTGCGGGGGCAGAACCTGGCGGTGTGATCGTCTTCGACGGCGTCTGCGCGTTGTGCAGCCGCTGGGTGCGTTTCCTGCTGCGGTTCGACCGGCAGGAGCGCTTTCGCTTCGCGGCAATGCAGGGCGCGCAGGGCAGCGCGCTGTTGCGGGCGCACGGCCTGGACGCGCACGACCCGACGTCGTTCCTGCTGCTGGACGGGCAGGGCGCGTGGACCGATACCGATGCGATCCTGCGCGTTCTGGACGCACTGGGCGGTGCTTGGCGCCTGGCGGGCGTGCTGCGCGTGCTGCCACGGCGCTGGCGCGATGGTGCGTACCGCGTGCTGGCACGCAACCGCTATCGCTGGTTCGGGCGGCATGACGCCTGCTTCCTGCCGACGCCGGCACAGGCCGCGCGCTTCCTCGATTGATCGCCTGTTGTTGTAGAGCCGAGCCATGCTCGGCTGGCTCTTCCGCAGAGTTGAGCGGAGCAATCGAGCATGGCTTGACTCTACAAAAGCCAGCCGAGCATGGCTCGGCTCTACAGGAGCTCTTGCCTCAGCCCTCCAGCGCCTCGAGGTAGCTGCGGCGCCAGTGGTTGATGTCGTACGTGCGCAGATGTTCCATCATCGCGTGCCAGCGTTCCTGGCGCCTGCGCAGTGACATCGTGGCGGCGGTGGCAATGGCATCGGCCACACCATCCAGATCGTGCGGGTTGACCAGCAGTGCCTGCTTCAGTTCATCGGCGGCGCCGGCCAGCAGGGACAGCACCAGTACACCGGGATCTTCCGGGTCCTGCGATGCCACGTATTCCTTGGCGACCAGGTTCATGCCATCGCGCAACGGGGTGACCAGGCCGACAGCGGCGGCGCGGTAGAAACCGGTCAGGGTGGCGTGGGTGAAGTTCTGGTTGACGTAGCGCAGCGGGGTCCAGTCGGGCTCGGCGTGGCCACCGTTGATGTGGCCGGCGATCTGCTCCAGCTGGCTGCGCAGTTGCCGGTACTCGGTGACATCGCCGCGCGAGACCGGCGCGATCTGCAGGTAGGTGAGCGAGCCGCGCTGGTCGGGATGGCGCTGCAGGTAGCGTTCGAAGCCGAGGAAACGCTCGGGCAGCCCCTTGGAGTAGTCCAGGCGGTCCACGCCGATGGCGAGCTGGCGGTCGCGCAGGCTGCTGCGCAGGTTCTTCACTGCCGCCTTGCTGGCGGCGGTGCTGGCCTGGCGGGCGATCAGCTCGGTGTCGATGCCGATCGGGAACGCCGCGGCGCGGAAGTGGCGTCCACCGGGCGCTTCAAGGTTGCCGTTGTCGAGCACCCGACCGCCGCCGAACAGGCGCAGGTAGGTCTGGAAGCGATCGGCATCGCGCTGGGTCTGGAAGCCGACCAGGTCGTAGGCATACAGCGCCGAGAACAGCCGCAGATGGTCGGGCATGGCCTGCAGCAGGTCGGCCGAGGGCATCGGGATGTGCAGGAAGAAGCCGATGCGGCAGCCGATGCCGCGCTCGCGCAGCATCGCGCCGAGCGGAATCAGGTGGTAATCGTGGATCCAGACGATGTCGTCTTCGCGCAGCAGCGGCGCCAGCTTGTCGGCGAACAGTGCGTTGACCCTGTGGTAGGTCTCGCGGGTGCCGCGGTCGTAGTCGACCAGATCCAGGCGGAAGTGCAGCAGGGGCCACAGGGTGCGATTGGCGAAGCCGTTGTAGTAGCCGTCCACATCACGCTTGGCCAGGTCCATGGTGACGTACTGGATATCGCCGTCGCGCTGTTCGTGCAGCGCGCCACTGGCCTCGCGCACGCTCTTGCCGCTCCAGCCGAACCACAGCCCGCCGCGTTCTTTCAATGCCGCCAGCAGGCCCACGGCGAGGCCACCGGCGCGGTTTTCACCGGGGACGGCCACGCGGTTGGAAACGATGACAAGACGGCTCACGAGGCCTCCTGCCAGGAACGCGACAGGCGCATGGCCGCGGTGATCAGGCCGACATGCGAGTAGGTCTGCGGGAAGTTGCCCCAGGCTTCACCACCGTCGAAGGCAAGGTCCTCCGACAGCAGGCCCAGATGATTGCGTTGCTGCAGCAGCGCTTCGAACATCTCACGCGCTTCATCCATGCGGCCGATCGCAGCGAGCGCATCGATGTACCAGAACGTGCAGATGGTGAAGCTGGTTTCCGGCTCGCCGAAATCATCCGGTGCGATGTAGCGGTACAGCGCGTTGCCATGCTTGAGGTCACGGCCGATGGCCTCGACGGTGGCGACGAAGCGTGCGTCGTTGGCGTCGATGAAGCCGATGTCGGCCAGCAGCAGCAACGAGGCATCCAGTCGATGGCCATCGAAGGTATCGGTGAAGTGGCCGAGCTCCTCGCTCCAGGCTTTTTCCATGATGCGTGCGTGGATGGTGTCGGCACGTTCGCGCCAGTACTGCGCGCGGTCATCACGCTTCAGGCGCACGGCGATCTTGCACAGGCGATCGCACGCCGCCCAGCACATCGCGCTGGTGTAGGTGTGCACTTCGGTGCGGCCGCGGAATTCCCACAGGCCGGCGTCGGGCACGTCGTGCAGTGCGAAGGCCTGTTCACCCAGCGGTTCCAGCCGTGCGAAGGTATGGCTGTCACCCGGATCCTGCAGGCGGCGGTCGAAGAACAGCTGGGTGGAGGCCAGCACCACGCTGCCGTAGACATCGTGCTGGCGCTGCACCCAGGCCAGGTTGCCGCGCCGCACCGGGCCCATGCCGCGGTAGCCGGACAGGCTGGGTACTTCATCCTCGTCCAGCTTGGCTTCGAAGCCGATGCCGTACAGCGGCTGCAGGGTGCCGTCGGTGGTGGCGAGGTTGAAGATGTAGCCGAGGAACTGCTCCATCGTGCGGGTGGCGCCCAGGCGGTTCAACGCGCGCACCACGAAGGCGGCATCGCGCAGCCAGCAGTAGCGGTAATCCCAGTTGCGCACGCTGCCGGGCGCCTCCGGAATCGAGGTGGTCATCGCCGCGATGATCGCGCCACTGTCCTCGTACTGGCAGAGCTTGAGGGTGATCGCACTGCGGATCACCGCGTCCTGCCATTCCAGCGGAATGGACAGGTAACGCACCCATTCGCGCCAGTAGTCGCGGGTGCGCTGGAACGCTTCCTGCACGTAGCCGCTGATGGAACGGTTGAGCGATTCATCCACGCCCAGGATCAGATGGATGGGATGGTTGAGCACGAACGGCATGCCATCACGCACAAAGCGCACCGGGACATCGGTGGTCAGGCGCAGCACATGCTCGGGCAGGATCCAGCGCACGTGGTTGCTGCCCCAGGTGGACTCGGGCACGCGCGCGCCCCAGTCGGCCAGTGGGCGTGCGCGGATGACGATGCGCGGGCTGCCGGACAACGGACGCACCTGGCGGATCAGGCTGACTGGCCGGTAGAAACGATCGTTCTGGCGCCAGCGCGGGGCGAAATCGAGGATTTCCAGCGCGCCGCCATGCGCATCGCGCAGCACGGTGCGCAGGATCGCGGTGTTGGTGAGGTATTCCTGTTCGCTGTCGGCGAAGTCCTCCAGCTCGATGGCGAAGTCGCCGCCGGTCTGCTGGTTGGGGCTGAGCAGGGCACAGAAGGTCGGGTCGCCGTCGAAGGTCGGCAGGCAACTCCAGACAACACGGGCGTGTTTGTCGACCAGGGCGCCGAAGCTGCCGTTGCCGACCACGCCCAGATCAAGATCGGGTTGGGTCATCACGCGGTACATCTCGGTTGCGGCCGTGGGGGCCGGGGTCAATACGCATTCTCACGCAGCCAGGCGTGCACGCTGCGTATGTCGGGCAGCACGAACACCGCCGCGCTGGGTTCACGTTCGCCGATCAGCACGCTCCAGCCGTGCAGGCCGTTGGCTGCATCGAAGCCGAATTCATCGGTCAGGTCATCACCGAGGAACACCGGCAGACGCCCACGGAACGGCAGGTACTGCATCAGCCGACGTACGGCCCGGCCCTTGTTGGTAGCCACCGGAACGAATTCAACGACATGGTCGCCGGGCTGCAGGCGGTAGCTGGCGCGGCCGCGGATGTGGCGGTCGGCGAAGGCACGCACGTCGTTGGCTGCATGCGGCGCGCCACGCCAGTGCAGGGCCAGGCCTACGCCCTTGTTCTCGACCAGTACGCCGGGGTGGCCATGGGCGAAACGCATGGCTTGTTGATGAAGGGCATGCAGCCAGTCGGCGGTGTCGTCGCCATGCTCATCGCGTATCACGTGCCCGTCCTGTGCACGCAGCTCGTGGCCATGCAGGCCCGCGGCGGGAAGCTTGAGCGGCGCGAACAACTGGTCCAGCTGTTCAAGCGGGCGACCACTGACCAGTGCCACGGCACCTTCCAGTCGATCACTGATGCGGCCGATGGCTTCACGCACATCGGGGAGAAGCTGCACGGCGTCGGGGCGTGCAGCGAATTCGATCAGGGTGCCATCCACATCGAGGAACAACGCACAGGCGTCGTCCAGCAATGGAGGTGGCGGACGCAGGGGGAGCGGTTCAGCCATGGCGACCACCATGCCAGCGCCAGCGTGTACGTGGGGTCGAGGTCAGGCTACGGCTGGTAGCGCCGGCTGGTGCGGACCAACGGTCCGCACCAACCCGCAGCGATCAATGGCGTCCCGGTGGGTGCCGACCGTTGGTCGGCACGCCGTTCGCAGCAATCAGAACGTGTAACGCACGCGCCCGTAGTAATACGCACCGTTGCTGCCGATCGGCGACAGAACGTCGTAGGGCAGGTTGCCGAAGTAGTGGATGTCCTCGTTGGAGCGATCCGGGTAGTTGTCGGTCAGGTTCTGCCCACCGATGGCCACGCTCCACTGCGGCGTGATGCGGTACTCCACTTCCGCATCCAGCTGCCACTCGGCCTGGTAGGTCTGGCGCGGAATGTAGCCATCGCCGAAGTTGAATACGCGGGTGGCGCTGCCGTAGCGGTTCACCCGGCTGCTCAGCGACCAGCGGTCGTTGCTCCAGCTGGCCGCGAAACTGCCACGGGTGCGCGGCGTGGCATCGGTCAGCGTATTGGTCTCTTCGATGCCGAACAGTACGTAGTCCGGGTCGAGTGCCTGCAGTTGCGCGGGCGTGGCCAATACGTTCTTCAACGTGGTCTTGGTGTAGGCGTAGGTGCCGGTCAGCAGCAGCTGGCCATCGCCCAGCGACTGCCGCCAGTTGCTCACCAGCTCGGCGCCGCGGGTTCGCGTGTCGGCGGCGTTGACGAAGAAGCTGGCGCTCTGCAGGCCGCTGACGCCGTAGTTGGTGGCCACGTAGTCGGTCAGCGCATCGCCGGTGATGCTCTCCGACAGTGCGATGCGGTCGTCGATGTCGATCTGGAAGAAGTCCAGCGACAGGTCGAAGTGCTCGCCGATGCGGCTGGTGAAGCCGAGCGAGGTGTTCAGCGACTTCTCCGGCTTCAGGTCCTGCGCACCCAGGCCACGGGCGATGGGATTGTTGACCGAGAGCAGGCGGCCCTGTACCAGCTGGCCACCGGCGTTGTAACCGGTGGAGGTGGATTCGTAGCCGATCTGCGCCAGCGACGGCGCGCGGAAATTGTTGGAGATCGCACCGCGCAGGGCGAATGCGGGGGTGAATTCGTAGCGCAGGCCGAGCTTGCCGGTCAGCTCGCCACCGAAGTCATCGCTGTGTTCGTACCGCGCGGCCAGATCGGTGGAGAATTTCTCGCCGAACTGGCTGGACAGGCTGGCGTAGGCGCTGGCCACATCACGCGACAGGGTGGCCGCGTCCTGCGGGGTCAGGCCGCCACCTGCCTGCGAGCCAGTGGGACGATCGGTGTACGGGCCGGCGGCGTAGCTGGCCGGGTCGCCTGGACGCGTCTGGTAGCGCTCGTGGCGGGCTTCCGCACCCAGGCCCAGGGTGTGGCTGATGCTGTCGGACTGGGAGAACACGCGGCTCAGATCGAAGTTGCCCACGGTCTGCGCGTACTCGTAGTCGGCGGTCTTGAAGCGGGTCGGGCTGGTCGGGCCCAGCGAGGCGTTCAGCGAATCGCGCAGGCGGTAGGTGAAGTCGTTCTGGCCGTAATCCAGGCTGCCGTCGTAAGCCCATTCGCCCCACTGCCCGCGCACACCGGCCACCGCCTGCACGTCGCGGTTCTCGCCTTCGGAGATCGGCCGGTAGCCGTTGGGGTAGACCTGCTTCCAGTTGGCATCGCCGTCGGGGTAGCGGAAGTAGTTCGCGCCTTCGGTATCGCGCTGGTTGAACGTGCCGAACGCATAGAACGTCGCGGTCTTTCCGACCGGGATCTCGGTGTTCAGCCACAGGTTGATGTCCTTGCTGGCGCCATCACCGAGCACATAGTTGCGCTTGCCCTGCAGGGCAAGATTGGCCTCGGTCTGGTCCCACGGCGGAATCTGGTCGAAGCCGGCGCGGTTGGTGCCGTTGCGCTTCTTGTATTCCAGGCCCACGCGCAGGAAGCCGCCGTCCTCGCCCAGCGAGGTGCCGACCTTGGCGCTGATGTTGCCGGTCTGGCCATCAGTGAGGGTGCGGCCGATCGGCTTGAGATCCGTGTGGTTGGCGCCGTAGCTGGCTTCGATCTCGCCGCCGTCGCCGCCGTTGTCGAGAATCACGTTGATCACGCCGGCCACCGCATCGGAGCCGTACAGCGCACCGGCGCCATCACGCAGTACTTCGATGCGCTTGATGGCGCTGACCGGAATCGAATTGAAGTCGACCGGGGTGGTGCCCTTGCCGATCTTGCTGTCGGTGTTGACAAGCGCGGTGTGGTGGCGGCGCTTGCCGTTGATCAGCACCAGTACCTGGTCCGGCGACAGCCCGCGCAGCTGCGCGGCGCGCACGTGGTCGGCGCCGCCGGAGTTGGACTGGCGCGGGAAGTTGAACGAGGGCAGCAGGGCCTGCAGGGCGCTGCCCAGCTCGCCATTGACCACGCCGGCCTTGCGGATGTCCTCGGCGGTCAGCACGTCCACCGGCGAAGTGGATTCAAGCACGGTGCGGTCGGCGGCGCGGGTGCCGGTGACGATCACCGTGTCCAGGTTGGTGGCGGCGTCCTGGGCCGAAGCCAGGGCGGGGGACAGGGCGGGGGACAGGGCGAGCGCGATGGCGAGGCCGAGCGGCGACGCGGACAGGCGGGGGGACATGCGGACTCCAGCAGCAACGACGTGGGGAAGGGGCGGGGGAGATAGCTTCACTTACATCCATCCGGATGAAGCGATATATTATCTTGGCGTGAGGAGGTGGTGCGATGCAAGCCCCGTCTCCCATTGCATCACTTCATGCCCTGCCGGCATGAGGGCATTGGTTGCAGCCGCAACCGAGGCGCAGGTGTACCCTCCGTGCCCCTTCGTCGTGCTTTTTCCCCTTCCCGGAGTGCTGTTCCTGATGAAACACCTTGGCCTTGTCTTCGCCGTGCTGCTGGCAACCAGTGGCTGCGCCAGCCTGTCTTCCAAGGCGCCCAGCGCCTATGCCACCACCGCCGACCTGCAGGGCGACGCCGCGCGTCCGTCCAGCGGCCACGGCTGGGTGCGCAGCGAGCTGTACTTCGGTGTGGGCGAGGAGCAGGGCGCCGGTGACCGCCCGCAGGCCGACACCATCAGCGATGCGCAGTGGCGCGCTTTCCTGGACAAGGAAGTGACACCGCGCTTCCCGGATGGGCTGACTGTGTTCGATGCCTACGGCCAGTGGCTGTTCCGCGGCGATGCCACGCCCAACCGCCTGCGCACCAAGGTGCTGGTGGTGCTGCACGAGGACAGCCCGCAGCGCCGCGCCGACATCGAGGCCATCCGGCTGGCGTGGAAGCAGCAGACCAAGCACCAGTCGGTGCTGTGGTCGCGGCAGCCGGTTGACGTATCGTTCTGACCCAGAGGCGCCATAGTGGCGCTGCAGGGAATGACGATGAAACCCAGGGATGTGTTGTTGGGCGCGATGCTTGCCGGCGTGTTGGCGCCCGTGGCGCAGGCGCAGGATGAGGGCCAGGGCCCGCTGCGGTTTTCGCCGGCAGCGGGCGTGCAGGTGACGGCCGAGGTGCAGGAGGACGGCATGCTTGCCGTGCTGCTGCAGCCGGCAGGGAAGCGCCAGCGATTGCCTGGCGCGCCGGACGCCGATGGCAATTCGCGCCTGAGCGCGGAGGACCTCGATTTCGATGGACACCCTGAACTGGTCGCGCGCGCAGCGGTGGGCATGGTCAATGAGGCTGTTGCGGTCTATCGCTTCGACGCGGGCAGTGGTGAATTCCGCGCGCTGAAGGCGGTGACTCATGGACACGATCAGTGCGGTGAGCTGATGGGCCTCACTGCCGATGCCGCCACGCGCACGCTGACTGCCAGTTGCCGCAGTGGGCCGATGTGGTACACCGACGTGTATCGCTTCAACGGCCCGCAGCTCTATCTGTATCGGGGTGAGAATGTGCTGATGCTGGGCGATACGCTCAACCGAGCGCTGCGCTGGGAAGAGACCGAAAATCAAGGCCCGCTGGCGGTGTGGCGCACCTATGATCCTGCCGGCAAGGCGCTGGAAAGCGCCATTGGCGACGGGTTGGGCGCACCAGCCAGCCGCGCACCGCTGCGGGGCCAGGAAGCCACCGTGGTGCCAGCGCGCCTGTTCCTGTTCGACCGGCCCGGCGCATCAAGCACCAAGCGCTACCTGGTGCAGGGTGATCGCGTGGAAATGCTGGATGAGCAGGACGGCTGGGTGAAGCTGCGTTACCGCAATCCGAAACAGGGCGCGATCGAGGGCTGGATCAACGTCAACGATTGACGGCAGCGCTGCCCGTAGTTTGCACAACAAGGCGATCGGCCTCTTGCCCACGGCAGCATCACTTCACCGGGTCTAGCCTCGGGTTTCCCCCGAACCAGGCTGCAGCACCATGAGCAAGCGCGTTGCCGAGATCGTCGTCGATACATTGCAGCAGGCGGGCGTCCGCCGTTGTTATGGCATCGTCGGCGACACCCTGAACCATGTCACCGACGCACTGCATCGTAGTGAGATCGAGTGGGTGCATGTGCGCCACGAAGAGGTCGCGGCGTTCGCGGCCGGTGCCGATTCATTGATCAGCGGCCAGCTGACCGCCTGCGCGGGCTCGTGCGGGCCTGGTGGCCTGCACTTCATCAACGGCATCTTCGAGAGCAACCGCAACCGCGCGCCGATGGTGCTGATCGCCAGCCAGGTGGTCACCAGCGAACTTGGCATGGAATTCCCGCAGGAAGTGGATTTCAAGGCGGTATATGGCAGCTGCACGGTGTTCTGCGAGCAGGTGCACAGCCCGGCGCAGGCGCGCCGCGTGGTGGCGCTGGCCTGCCAGGCGGCCATCAGCCGGCGCGGCGTGGCGGTGGTGATCCTGCCGGCCGACATCAGCGAAGCGGAAGTGAAGCACGATGTGCCGTTCTCGGTGCATTACACCCAGCCGGTGCTGCGCCCATCCGATAGCGAACTGCAGCAGATTGCCGAACTGCTGGGGCAGGGCAAGCGTATCGGCATCTATGCCGGCGCCGGTTGCCAGGGTGCGCATGCACAGTTGCTGGAACTGGCGCGGCGCCTGCAGGCACCGGTGGCGCACACGTCGCGTGCGAAGGACTTCGTCGAACCGGACAACCCGTACAACATGGGCATGACCGGTGTGTTCGGCATCGAATCCGGCTTCCATACGTTGATGGAGTGCGACACGCTGCTGCTGCTCGGCGCAGATTTCGCCTGGGGCCAGTTCTATCCGGACAAGGCCACGATCATCCAGGTCGACCGCGATGGCAGCCACCTCGGCCGCCGCCATCCGGTGAACCTGGGCGTGGTCGGTGATATCGCACCGACGCTGGATGCGCTGCTGCCAATGTTGCCCCCGCGCGAAGACAGCAGCTTCCTGGACGAGTGCATCCAGCATCGCGACAAGGCGCTGAAGAAGCGCGAGCAGGAGGAGCAACCCGGTGAAGGCGAGCTGATCCATCCGCAGCACCTGACCGCGCTGCTGTCCAAATACGCTACCGACGACGCACTGTTCACCGCGGACGGTGGCTCGCCGATGGTGTGGGTGCTGCGCCACATCCGGGTGAACGGCCGGCGCCGCACGTTGACCAGCCTGCTGCACGGCACGATGGCCAACGCGATGCCGCAGGCGCTGGGTCTGCAGAAGGCATTTCCGGGAAGGCAGGTCATTTCGTTGTCCGGCGATGGCGGGCTGGCGATGCTGCTGGGCGATCTGCTGACGGCGGTGCAGGAAAATCTTCCGATCAAGGTGGTGGTGTTCAACAACGGCTCGCTGAACTTCGTCGAGCTGGAGCAGAAGGTGGAGGGCCTGCTGGACAACTACACCGACCTGAAGAATCCGGACTTCGGGCGGTTGGCCGAGGTGATCGGCTTCCACGGCCGCACGGTGACCCGCAGCGAGGATCTGGAGGAAGCGGTGCAGGATTTCCTGGCCCAGCGTGGGCCGGCCCTGCTGGACGTGCACACCAGTCGCGCGGAGCTGGTGATGCCGCCGCAGATCGAGGCCAAGCAGGTGGCGGGTACGGCGCTGTACGCGGCCAAGGCGGTGCTGAGTGGTCGCATCGACGACGTCAAGCATCTGCTGGTGGACAACTTCCTGAAGAAGTAAGAGGTTGGGTTTGATGCAGGGCTGCGCCCTGCACCCGCCGAGGCCAGAGCAACAGCCGAAGCAACAGCAACAGCTTGCTATCCGTGGGATGGCGGGGTGGGTCCGGTTGCGGGGGACGCCGTAAACCCATCCTTGGGGGCTTGGCCGCGGCATCCATGCCGCGGACACCCCCGCCACCGGACCCACCCCGCCTTCGACAGATTTCCGCGATCTGTGGGAATTGCATGGCCTGCTCTTGGTGGATGTCGACTGCTCTTGGTGGATGTCGACCTTGGTCGACACGGTAGATCCACGCTATGCGTGGATGCTTCCCGGTAGTGCCGGCCGCTGGCCGGCAACCAGGCAGATGCCTGCGATCAGGCGCTTGAGAGCGCAGCGACCGGCTTCTGCTTTTGATCTTTTGATTCTCTTCCGTGGCTGGCGCCCGCAGGAAACTGTCAGGGGCCGGGCGGGCAGGTTGCGCAGGGGCGTGAGCCGCATGGATGCGGCGACCGAGCTTACATGGGTGAGGGCGCTTTGCTTGCGAAGCACTGCTTCGCAAGCGCCCGAACGCACAGCCGCCAGCGGCTGGGCCGGGCCCCGGAGGGGGACTTGCAGCGTCCCCTGCGCAGCCTGCCCGCCCGGCCCAGCCCCAGAACCCGCTTTCGGCGACCAACCACGAGGGGCTCCGCCGTTGGCTGGAACCCATCATTCCACGCGCGAATTGGCGCGCCGGGCCCGCTGGGCCTACCATCGGCGGTCCCCACCCCCACCGCCCCTTCCATGTCCGCTCCCGCTTCCACCGCGCCGCGCCGCTGGTTCGTCGCTGGCGACTTCAACGGCTTCTTCGGCCTGGTCGTCGACAATCTCTCCATCCTCGGCTTCATCGCCATGGCACTGGTCGGGATGTTCCAGTTCCCCGCCGACGTGGTCTTCGGCCGCATGTTCCCCGGCACCGCCCTGGGCGTACTGGTCGGCAACCTGCTGTACACCCTGATGGCACGGCGCCTGGCCGCGCGCACCGGGCGCGACGATGTCACCGCCATGCCGCTGGGCCTGGATGCGCCGACCAGCATCGGCATGGCCCTGCTGGTGCTGGGCCCGGCCTTCCTGGCCTTCAAGCAGCAGGGCATGGACCCGCATGCCGCGGCCATCGCCACCTGGCAGTTGGGCATGGCCTCGCTGGTCATCATGGGCGTGCTCAAGCTGATCCTGTCCTTCTTCGGTGAAGCAGTGACCCGCGCGCTGCCGCGTGCCGCGCTGCTGGGCTCCATCGCCGGCATCGCACTGGTGCTGATGGGCCTGCTGCCGTTGCTGGAAACCCTGCGCTCGCCGCTGGTCGGCTTCACCACGCTGGGCCTGCTGCTGTACGTGCTGATCGCCAAGGGCAAGCTGCCGATGCGCGGTCCGGGTGTGCTGCTGGCGTTCGTGTTCGGCACCGCCCTGTATTACGGGCTTGGCCTGGCCGGGCTGGGCGTGCCCGGTTTCCAGATTCCGGCCTGGGTGCCGCCGCAGGTGGTACTGCCGCTGCCGACGCTGGGCTTCATCGAGGGCCTGCCGACCGCGATGACCTACCTGCCGCTGCTGCTGCCGTTCGGCCTGCTGATGGTGGTGGGTGGCATCAACGTATCCGAGAGCGCGCGCGCGGCCGGCGATGACTACCGCACCCGCGACATCCTGCTGGTGGAAGCGGTGGCCACGCTGGTCGCTGGCGTCTGCGGCGGCGTTGCGCAGACCACCCCGTACATCGGTCAGCCGGCCTACAAGCACATGGGCGCGCGCAGCGGCTACACGCTGCTGACCGGCCTGTTCGTTGGCATCGGCGGCATGCTCGGCATCATTTCCGGGCTGGTGCAGTGGCTGCCGCTGGCGGTGCTGGCGCCGATCATCGTGTACGTGTCGATCGACATCACCACCCAGGCGTTCCAGGCGACGCCGCGCCAGCATGCCGGCGCGATGGTGCTGGGCTTCCTGCCGTCGGCAGCCTACCTGCTGGCGATCAAGGCACCGGGCTGGATTCCGGCCGAGCAGATGGGCGCACTGCTGACCCACGTCGATGGCCACGGCCTGCCGGAGCTGGCGGTGATCTTCGCGCTCGGCAATGGCTTCATCATCACCTCGATGCTGTGGATCGCCACCGTCGCGGCGATGGTCGATGGGCGCCTGCGCCGCGCCTGCGGCTTCCTGCTGGTGGCAGCGGTGCTGACGCTGTTCGGCCTGATCCATTCGGTGGATCCGCGCGGCGGCATCTACCTGCCGTGGGATCTGCAGGGCCTGGCCCGCGTGATCAGCTGGCAGTTCGCCGGCGCGTATGTGGCGTTGGCCATCCTGTTGGGGCTGCTGTCGTTGCAGAAGCAGGCGGTGAAGCCGCTGGCTGAAAACGCCCATTGACCGGTAGCGCCGGGCCATGCCCGGCGTTGGGTTGCGTCGCCGCCGGGCATGGCCCGGCGCTACCGCTCTGAATCCAGCTCCGGGTAATGCCGGAAGATGCCGTTGGTGTTGAAGGCAAGCCGCCGCTCCGAAGCGAGATAGGCGGCGATGTTGGGCCGTTGCTCCACCCGATCCTTCAATGCGCGCAGCAGCGGCAACGTGGGCCACAGCGCCTGCATGCGGCGCGGAAACATGTAGTCCAGCCCGCTCAGCAGCTGGAACAGTGACAGGTCCACGTAGGAGTGTTCGCGCAACGGGTGGCGACCGCCGTTGGCCTTCAGCACCTGCTCGAAGTAGCCAAGGAACTTCGGCAGGCGCTCACCGCGCATCGCTGCCGCGCGTGCCTTGGCTTCGGTCTTCTGGTCTTCGTAGTACTTCGACGAGGCAATGGGATGGTGGGTGTCGTGCACCTCGGCCACCAGATCGGCGATGGTCAGCTGCCACTGCAGCGCCTGCATGCGCCGCGAGGCGGCCTGCGGGACCAGATCCAGCGTCGGGCCGAGGAAATCGAGAATGGCCGCAACCTGTGCGATGACCTGTCGCCCGGCCTTCAGGAACGGTGGCGCGAAAGGTTGCGCACCTTCGCTGTGGCCGTCGAGGAACGGCTGCATCACCGCGTCGCCGTGCACCCGCGCCATGTCGACATAGTCGGCGCCGGCATCTTCCAGCGCCAGCCGCACGAATTCGCCACGGCCCTGGATGCCGGTCCAGTAGTACAGCGCGTACTGCATGAAGGCTTCTCCGCAAGACAAGAACAGCAGGGTCGCGCGTATCGCGCAAAGCAGGCGTGAACCACAACGCCAGCGGAATGGATGGGGAACCCTGCGGAACGAGGGGAGTCACACCTTGTCCATGCAGGTGAAAAGCGAGGTACTGCATCATGCAGAGTGGAAAAGCGGTCTGGCCCTGGGTTCTGGGCGTGGTGGTGGTGGGTGGCGCGGGCACATGGTTGTTCCGCGACCAGTTGCAGAGCCTGGCAGATGGCGTATCGGTGCCGGTGCAATCCGCGCCGACCTCGGCAGGCGCCGCACCGAAGCCTGTTACCGTCGAAGAGCCCGCACCACCGCCGATCAGGCATCCGCTGGATTCCGAGGCCGCCGCTGACCCGGCGCTGCCGAAGCTTGCTGACAGCGATACCGCTGCCTGGAGCGCATTGAGCGAACTGTTCAAGGGCGAGGGTGCGTTGACCGTGCTGCTGCGTGATCACCTGATCCAGCGGCTGGTTACCCAGGTCGACAACCTGGACAAGGCCAGTGTGCCGCCTACCGCGCTGGCCGCTCGGCCGCTGCCGGGCCGCCTGCAGGTGGAGCAGGGCGAGGGCGGCGAACGCATCGCTGCGGCCAATGCAGCGCGCTATGCGCCCTATGTGCAGGCCTTCACTGCGCTCGACCCGGCGTCGGCGGCCTTGGCCTACAAGCGCTTCTATCCGTTGATCCAGCAGGCCTACGTTGATCTTGGAAAGCCCGATGGCTACTTCAATGACCGCTTGGTGTCAGTCATCGATCATCTGCTGGACACCCCTGAGCTTGCTCAAGCGCCGCTGGTGGAGCGCGATGAGCGCGGACGCTACCGCTTCGTCGACGCCACCCTGCAATCGCGCTCGATCGGCCAGAAGGCCTTGCTGCGCATGGACGCGGCGCGGGCGCGGGCGGTCAAGCAGCAGCTGCGGGCGATCCGTGCGGCCATCACGCATGGCTGAGGCTACAACGCCTGCAGGAAAGCTTCGAGGTCCTGCAGATCCTGGCGGCTGAGCCCGCGCGGGCGCAGCAACGGGTCGGGTTGCGGGAACGGATCGGCGTGGGCTGCCGACGCTGCGGGCGGGCGCGGACGCGCACCGCCCACGTTGTAGAACGCCAGCACGCCGGACAGGCGCGGAATCAGCCCGTTGTGCATGTAGGGCGCGGTGCTGGCCACACCACGCAGCGATGGGGTGCGAAAACGGCCGCTGTCGGCAGGATCGCCAGTGATCTCATACCGCCCAAGATCCTGCCGGGAGCGGCCATGAAAGTGAAGGCCGAGATTGTGGAAGCCGTTGTCGGTCAGGGCCGGGCCGTTGTGGCAGTTCATGCACCCGGCAGTGGTGCGGAACAGATGCAGGCCACGAAGCTGCGCATCCTCCAGCGCATGGGCATTACCGCGCAGGAAACGATCGAAACGGCTGTTGCGTGGCGACAGGCTGCGTTCGAAGGCAGCTATCGCCTGGCCCAGCTCGTTCGCATCGATACGCGGTTGGGCGAACACCTCTGCGAAGTCACGTCGATACGACGCGTCGCGGCGCAGGCGCCGCACTGCTGCGTCGGCGCTGAAGCTCATTTCAGTCGGGTCGGCGATCGGGTGTAGCGCCTGCTCTTCCAGGGTGGCCGCGCGGCCATCCCAGAACAGCGGCGCCATGTGCGCACTGGTGGCCACGCTGGGCGCGTTGCGGCGGCCCGCCTGGCGGTCGTGACCAAATGACACGCGGCGGCCATCGGCCCAGCCCAGGTCGGGATCATGGCAGCTGGCGCACGCCAGTTGCCGCGAGCGCGACAGTACGGTGTCGAAGAACAGGCGCCGGCCGAGTTTGATCTTTGCTGGCGTGGATGGATTGCCGGGTAGGTCGACGGGCAGGGGGAGGGGCGCGAGTTCCTGCCAGGCGATGCCGGGTTCCACCTCTGGGGAAGGCCAGCGCACGCTCGGCGCACTGTAGAGCGCACGCAGGCAGGCCACGTCCGGGTGCGCAGGCAGTGCCGGCGGGCAAGGTGTGTCGCGCGCAGGCGCGGGCATGCCCGCGCTGACCATCGCGAGGATGGCGACGGGCAGGCACAGGCGAAGCAGATGGCGGGATGGGAAGCGCATGGAGCAGAGCCCGGCGCGCGAACGCCGGGCAGCCGGTTCAGAAGCGGTAGCCGACCTCCAGCCAGAACTGACGGCCGATGTCATACAGCGGTGCATTGCCCACCGACGGCGATACGCCATAGATGTTGCGACGGTTCAACACGTTGGTGATGTCGATATTGGCGTACACCGTACCCACCTGCGCCGGAAGGTCCCGTTCCCAGGCCAATCGCACGTTCCAGGTGAAAGAGGGAGTGAACGTGCGTTCCTCCCAGACCTCGATCGCTTCGCCCTGGTAGATCTCTCTCTGCGCGGTCCTGGCGATGCGGCGATAGCCTGCCGTATGCACGAGCATGTTGGTGAGGGTCAGGTCCAATGCTTCGATGCGGGTAATGGTGTTGAGTCGCGCCGACCACGGGCGGGTGTAGTTGTCCGCCGGCTTGTGCTGGTAGCGCATGTAGCGGCCGTCGTAGCGGATCCATGGATTGAGGTAGAACGCATCGGCGCTGTCGTCATACAGCGGTACGGCTCTGCGGACATCGGTCCAGTCCAGTGACAGCAGGGCCTGCGTGTGCGTGCCAGCCAGCGTCCAGCCCTGCAGCGTCTGGGCGGTCAACGAGTAGATGTTGCTCAGGCCTTCACCGCTGCTGGACCAGGTGGTGTAGCTGCTGGTGAGCGTGTCATCGTCAGGGACCACGTCGGTGATGCGTCCGCTGACGCCGATCACCTGATCGCGCAACCGCCGGTTTACCGCTTTCAGGTTGAAGCGCAAACCGGCCCAGTCCTGCCGCCATCCCAGCATGAGCTCATCGGCGTAGCCCACCTTGTCGATGTCGAAGTAGGTGTCATTGCCAGCCTGGGTGCCAACGTTCCATGTGCCATTGAGGCTGGTGCGCCGTTCGGTGTTGTAGCGCAGCAGGTTCACCCCATCGCGCAGTTTCCAGGCGGCCATGCTGCGGCCGTAGTAACGGTTTGCGCCGGCGGTCAGCACGGTGCCTTCGCGCGGCTCCCAGCTCAGTGCGAAGCGCGGCGCGATGGTGGTCTGGCCGATGTAGCTGTCGCGCTCGATTCGCAGCCCTGGGCGGATCGATACGTTGCCATAGCGCATGTCATCATCCAGGTGGACGGCGTAGTTTTCCACATCGAAGCCGATATGGCCGGTGGCGTAGCGGGTGCGGCGGGTGAAGTACTGCCCCGGCCACCCTGTGGCTGTCAGGCCCATGCCGCACGCCTGATCGATTGCACCCGATGCCAGTGTGCAGGTGGTGGTACGCGCTGGCGTCGTATAGGTGCTGTTCTCGGTCAGCCGGCGATAGTCGAAGGTGTCGCGCATCAACGCGATCCCGGCGCTGAAACGATGGACGCCGCCGGCCATCTGCAGTGGATTGGATTGAACATCGGCGCTGTACTGCAGGCGACGTTGCGATTGCTCGATGTCACCGAATTCGCCTTCCAGGCTGGAGGCGTTGGTGCCCCAGTCCTTGCTGGCAGAGCGCAACCACGTGTAGTAGTCATCACTCTCGGCATCGCGCGATTGCTCGGTGCGGCTCCAGCTCAGCCGCTGGTTGAAGGTTCCCCAGTCGGCCTGCCAGCCTGCGCCCACGTTCACCATCGTGCCGCCGCTGTCGATGCGGATGCCGGCGCCACGGATGTTGGAGCGGAAGTACTGGTTTTCCGTTGGTGCATGGGTGACGGTGGCGTCCACGGTCAGTCGGTCGCTGACATCCCACACGGCCTTGACCATAGCCTGGTCGGACTGCTGCCGCTGGACCTCCCGCTGCGTGCCGTAGCTGTCGACCAGGTGCGCCGAATAGAAGTACGTGGGAATGGTGGAGCGCTTGCGGGTGAAGTTGGCCAGCACGCCTAGCCTGTCGGTGACCCTGCCTTCCAGCGTGGCACGCCAGGTTTCCTTGGTGAACTCGGGCTGGCCATCACCCCAGGCCGAAGCGTTCTCGTAGTCCTCGCGCATGCTTGCATCCAGGTTGTAGCGCGTCCATGACGAGCGCGTTGTCTGGTATGAAAGCGAGCCTGAGAACGTATCCTTCGGTCGACGGATGTGGGCGTCGATCACGCCGCCGCTGAAACCGCCATATGCCGCAGGCACATTGCTGTCGAGCACGGTCAGGTCGGCCAGCAGGTCGGTATCCAGTGCGAAGGCCTGACTGTTGCCTGGTGCGGCGGCGAGACGATACGGCGAGGGGTCGCCGCCGGGGTCGATGTCGTTGTTGAAGTTCATGCCATCGACGACGAATGCATTCTGGTAGAACGGCGCACCATTGATGCTGATGTTGGCCGGGGTGATGTCGCCGGGTGTGAATGCGCTCAGTCGCGCGTTGTCGAACTGCACGGCAGGATTGATCCGCAACAGGCTGCCGATGTCGCCGTTGCCGGAGACCTGCGCATGGATGTAATCCTCATCCAGTTGCAGGCCTTCGGCATACCGGAAGCTGTGCAATTGCCCGCCAATGCGCAGGGGCTGCGTGCTCCGGGCATTGCTGCCGGATGCCGTGCCACGTACCAGCGTGAAGCTGCCACCAGCGCGGGCCTGCAGGCGCAACCCGGTTCCGGCAAGCAGCCGGGCGAAGCCTTGCTCGGTGCTGAAGTCGGCTGGGAGTGCCGGCGCGCGGCGGCCCTCCGTCAGTGCTGGGTCAAAGGACAGGGCGACACCGCGCTGGGCTGCAAATGTGCTCAAGGCCAGGCCGAGCGGTCCTGCGGGCTGGGCGGTCGGGGAGGGCGTGCGTTCTGTGGTGGTCTGGGCGAACGCGGGCGTGGCAGCCAATGTGGCAGCCAGGAGGGTCAAACGCAGAGTTCGGGCGATCGGGCGCATGAAGGGCATTGATGGAAGGGATTCACTTCCTCTGCCACGCGAGCAGGAAAAAAGTGTCATGCACTTGAGGCGCCGCCTAGTGCGCGCGCGCCGGATGCAATCGTGTCCACAGGCCAGCAGGGCCACGGCGGATCTGCAGGTTGTAGGTGCCAGCGAGCATTGACAGGCTGCGATCAGGATCGTCGACGGGAAATGCGCCGGAAACCGGCAGCGTCGCGATGGCGTCGTCGCAGCCGAGCCCACCATGCTGGTAGCGACCCAGCCGTGCCAGAACCATGCGCAATGGCAGCGCGTCGACGACCAGCATGCCCTGCTGCCAGGCATCGATGGCCGGCTCTGCTGGGACGGTAGGCTCGAACGCCTCGGCGGTGAAGCGGACCTGCCGCCCAGCAACGATTCGACGTGACGAGCCCTCGGCGGCCAGCGTGACCTGTACCGCGCCGTCGGTTACGCCCAGCACGCTGGTGGCCTGCTGGTGCAGCACGTTGAAGCGCGTGCCCAACGCTTGCATGCGCCCGGCAGGGCTGGCAAGTACGAACGGTCGGGTGGACGATTGTGGGTCGACGGCAGTGATCAGCAGCACCTGCCCATGGCGCAGCCGCAACAGCCGCTGTGCCGCATCGAAGGCGATATCCACGGCGGTATCGGTATCCAGGTGCAGCACGCTCCCGTCGGGAAGCAAATGCTGGCGGCGCTCGCCCACGGCTGTGCGCACACTGGCATCCCAGGCTGCGTCTTCCCATAGCCGCCACGCCAGCCAGCCCCCGATGGGGGCCACCAGCAACGTTGCGACGCTTCGGAGCAGGGCGCGACGGCCACGCGACGCCGGTGCCTGCAGAACGCTTCGGGCCAACGGACCGGGAACCTGCGCAGTCAGTGCCAGCAGATGCCTGGCGCGCTGCCACGCACGGGCATGCTCCGGATCGGCATCATGCCAGCGCTGCCATTGCGCGGACAGCGATGCGCTGCTGTCATCGTGCAGTCGCATCATCCAGTCGGCCGCCTGTTCCAGCACGCGCGGCGACAGCCGTGCCTGTGTGCATGGGTCAGGGCACATGTGCCAGGCAGCCCATCAGCGCTCGTTTCATGTGCCGCTTCACCGTCGACAGAGATAGCCCTAATGCCTCGCTGATCGCCTCGTAGCGCAGGCCTTCGAACTGCGCCAGCAGGAACACCCGGCGTGCCATCGCCGGCAACCCGTCCAGCATCGCATCAATCTGCTGCAGTGCTTCGCGCACCAGCGCCTGTTCCTCCAGCGAGGGCAGCACTGGCTCTGGAAACTGCGCCAGGTACTCCAGATACGTGCGATCCAATGCCTGGCGGCGGAACCAGTTGGCGGCCAGCCCACGCGCCACGGTGGTCAGGAACGCGCGCGGCTCGCGCAGCGCAGCCAGGTCGCGTCCCTGCAGCAGGCGAGCGAAAGTGTCCTGGGTGAGGTCATCGGCCACATCGCGATTGCCCACACGCCCACTCAACCAGCCCTGCAGCCAAGCGCGGTGATCGCGGTACAGCATGCCCAGTTGTTCGTGGTGAGGAGCCATGGGAAGCGGGTTGCGGGCTTGATCGAAATGAGAATGATTCGCAAGTATTGCATCCGCGGTGCGCGGATTCCAGTGCCAAGCGCGCAATGGCTTGCGCAGGATCAACGCGCCGGCAACACCCCGTCCGGCATGCTGGCCGCAGGCTGACTGGCCTTCGACTGCAGTCGCAGCCACCCTTGAAACCGGGTGGGGCAACCGCATCTTTCCAGCATCGCCGGCGCGGCCGGCCAAGATGACCGATGAGGTTTCACAATGCGCATGGACAAGCTCACCTCGCGTTTCCAGCAGGCGCTGGCAGACGCGCAGTCGCTGGCGGTAGGCCGCGACAACAGCATCATTGAACCGGTACATGTCTTCAGCGCCCTGCTGGACCAGCAGGGCGGCAGCACCCGGCCGTTGCTGGCCCAGGCCGGCGTCAACGTGCCGGTGCTGCGCGAGCGCCTGGACGAGGCGCTTGAAGCACTACCGAAGGTGTCCGGCCAGGCCGGCAACCTGTCGATCGGCAACGATCTCAACCGCCTGCTCAACCACACCGACAAGCTGGCACAGCAGCAGGGCGATGCCTTCATCGCCAGCGAGTGGTTCGTGCTGGCCGCGCTGGAAGACGGCGGCACGCTGGGCATGGCGCTGCGCGCTGCCGGTGCCGACAAGGCGCGCCTGCAGACCGCCATCGACAAACTGCGTGGCGGCGAGAACGTGCAGTCGGAGAACGCCGAGGAGCAGCGGCAGGCGCTGGAGAAGTACACCATCGACCTCACCGCGCGTGCCGAGAGCGGCAAGCTCGACCCGGTGATCGGCCGTGACGAGGAAATCCGCCGCACCATCCAGGTGCTGCAGCGCCGTACCAAGAACAACCCGGTGCTGATCGGCGAACCCGGCGTGGGCAAGACCGCCATCGTCGAAGGCCTGGCCCAGCGCATCATCAACGACGAAGTGCCCGAAGGCCTGCGTGGCAAGCGCGTGCTGTCGCTGGACATGGGCGCGCTGATCGCCGGTGCGAAGTTCCGCGGCGAATTCGAGGAGCGCCTGAAGGGCGTGCTCAACGACCTGGCCAAGAGCGAAGGGCAGATCATCCTGTTCATCGATGAGCTGCACACCATGGTCGGCGCGGGCAAGGCCGACGGCGCGATGGATGCCGGCAACATGCTCAAGCCGGCACTCGCACGCGGTGAACTGCACTGCGTCGGGGCGACCACGCTGGACGAGTACCGCAAATACATCGAAAAGGACGCCGCGCTGGAGCGCCGCTTCCAGAAGGTGTTCGTGGGTGAGCCGACGGTGGAGGACACCATCGCGATCCTGCGCGGCCTGAAGGAAAAGTACGCGGTGCATCACGGGGTGGAGATCACCGACCCGGCCATCGTCGCCGCGGCCACCCTGTCCAACCGCTACATCACCGACCGCCAGCTGCCGGACAAGGCCATCGACCTGATGGACGAAGCTGCTTCGCGCCTGCGCATGGAGATCGACTCCAAGCCGGAGGAACTGGATCGGCTGGAACGTCGCCTGATCCAGTTGAAGATCCAGCGCGAGATGCTGAAAAAGGAAAAGGACGATGCCTCGCGGCAACGTCTGGCCGACCTGGAAAACGATATCGACGCGCTGGAGCGCGAGTTCTCCGATCTCAACGAGGTCTGGAAGTCGGAGAAGGCCGCGCTGCAGGGCACGACCAAGCTCAAGGAACAGGTCGAGCAGGCCAAGGTTGAACTGGAGTCTGCGCAGCGCCGGCAGGATTTCGCCCGCATGAGCGAGATCCAGTATGGCGTGCTGCCGCAGCTGGAGAAGCAGCTGGCCGCCGCCCAGGAAGTGGAGAACCACGACTTCAAGCTGGTGCAGGACCGCGTCACCGACGAGGAGATCGCCGAGGTCGTCTCGCGTTGGACCGGCATCCCGGTCAACAAGATGCTGGAAGGCGAGCGTGACAAGCTGCTGCGCATGGAAGAGGTGCTGCACAACCGCGTGGTCGGCCAGGAAGAGGCGATCAAGGTGGTGTCCGATGCGGTGCGCCGTTCGCGTGCCGGCTTGTCCGATCCGAATCGACCGGGTGGCTCGTTCCTGTTCCTGGGCCCGACCGGCGTGGGCAAGACCGAACTGTGCAAGTCGCTGGCCGAGTTCCTGTTCGACAGCGCCGACGCGATGATCCGCATCGACATGAGCGAGTTCATGGAGAAGCACAGCGTCGCACGCCTGATCGGTGCGCCCCCGGGCTACGTGGGCTACGAGGAGGGTGGTTACCTCACCGAGGCCGTGCGCCGTCGCCCGTATTCGCTGATCCTGCTGGATGAGGTGGAGAAGGCGCATCCGGATGTGTTCAACATCCTGCTGCAGGTGCTGGACGACGGTCGCCTGACCGACGGCCAGGGCCGCACGGTGGACTTCCGCAATACCGTCATCGTGATGACCTCGAACCTGGGTTCGCACCAGATCCAGGACATGAGTGGCGATGACACGCCGGAGGCGTACACGCAGATGAAGGCCGCGGTGATGGGGGTGGTGCAGGCGCACTTCCGTCCGGAGTTCATCAACCGCCTGGACGACATCGTGGTGTTCCATCCGCTGGACAAGCAGCAGATCAAGCAGATCGCGCGCATCCAGATGCGCGGCCTGGAAAAGCGTTTGGCCGAGCGTGGCCTGAAGCTGGTGGTGTCCGATGCGGCGTTCGATCTGCTCGGCAACGTCGGCTTCGATCCGGTCTACGGAGCGCGCCCGCTGAAGCGTGCGATCCAGGCGCAGTTGGAAAACCCGCTGGCGCAGCAGATCCTGTCCGGTGCGTTCGCCAACGGCGATACCATCGAAGTGGGCAACGACGGCGGCCATCTGGTGTTCGCCAAGGCCTGAGCCGAACGGGGCGCTGCATGATCGCAGCGCCCCGTTTCCGTTGTAGCGACCGGCCGCATCCGGCGCATGCCGGCAATGCTCAGAACCGGTGCGTATACCCGGTCATCAAGCCGAACTGGTTGGCCTTCTGCACGATCGGGCTGTCCGCCGCATCGCCCAGCAGGCGGGTGCCTTCCACGGCGATGTACCAGTTGCCGTTGCGACCGGCGCGATGGCTCCATTTCATGCCCAGGCCGGCGCTGACCAGACCAGCCTTGGGCTTGTGCTGGGCGAAACCGGTGCGAGCGGCCTGGTCAGGGCTGACGCCATACCAGGTCTGCATGTAGCCGCGGTTGCCGTAGTCGGTGGAGACGCTGCCGCTGACCACACCACCGGCCAGATCGAACAACGGCATCTCCAGATTCAGATGGATCTGCTGGGTGGCAAGGCCGTTGTCGCCCTTGTCGTCGTCTTTCAGCGTGTACTGCCACGAACCACTCAGTACTGCCTCACCCAGCGTATAGCCAGCTGCCAGGCCGACCAGGGGCCGGGTATCGATATCGCCCATGCCACGCAGGAAGTCCGAGCCGCCGAGGATCGAGTTCTTCTCGCGGCGGCTGCCGCTGCCACCGACGTAGGCACGCACGCGGGTGTGTTCGCCGATCGCCGTACCCCAACCCGCACCGCTGGTACCCAGAAACCAGCCGCCCGGCGAGGTCACGTCGAAGGACAGTGTGGGTGCGGCCTGGAATTCCTCGCTGCCGCTGTAACGCGGGGCGACACCGCCGCCAGCAGCAAGCTCGAAGGTCCACTTGTCATCCTTGGCATGCGCTGCGGACGTTGCGAACAAGGGCAACAGGGCCAGGCCGAGCAGGGTGGGGAAACGGCGAAGGTGGGACATGGCAACTCTCTACATTGGGAGGAAGTGCAGCGCGCGCATCCGGCGCGTGCTGCAGGGTCGCCAGCGTGGCGGGACGCAGGCGACCAATCCGTCCGCAGTTGTGCGGGAGTTGTAAGCAACTGTAAGCGCGGCCTGCGCCGTTCAGCTGGCAGCCATTAGCCAGTGCATTTCCAGGCGCGCGCCACCGAGGGTCGCGCGTCCCACGCGGAGCTCTCCGTGGTGACGAACCGCGATGCGCCCGGCGATGGCCAGGCCCAGGCCGAAGCCACCCGTGTCGCGGCTGCGGCTGTCATCCAGACGGGTGAACGGGCGCAGTACCTTCTCGCGATCAGCTTCGGCGATGCCGGGGCCATCGTCGTCCACGCGCAGGCAGGCCTTGCCGGCCACGCTGACCAGTGACACCTCCACACGGGTGCGTGCATAACGCATCGCGTTGCCGACAAGGTTGCTCAGGGCCAGCTGCAGCAGACGTGGCTCGGCATCCACGCGTGGCAGCGCGCTGGGCCACACCTGCAGCACCAGGCCCGCGCGCTCGGCATCGCGCCGCGCGTCTTCCATGCAGGCCTGCAGCCAGTCGTTCGCTTCGATCCGCTGCATGGGCTCGGCATCGTTGGGATGCTCCAGCCGCTCGTAGGCCAGCAGCTCGCTGACCAACCGGTTGAGCTCGGCCAGATCGCCATGCAGGCCGGCAGCGAGGTGGGCCCGCCGCGCCGGATCGTTGCTGTCCTGCATCAGGTCCAGGCCGAAGGCCAGGCGTGCGATCGGCGTGCGCAGCTCGTGGGAAATGGCGTGGGTCAGATCGCGCTGCCGTTGCACCAGTTCGGCCACGCGCGCAGCCATGCGGTTGGAATGCTCGACGATGACCCGGATCTGCGAGCGCGGCGATACCTGCGCACGCGCCTGCAGATCGCCGGCACCGATGCGGTCTGCATGACCCCGCAGTGCCTCCAGGTCGCGCCACAGCAGGCGTACCCACGCATAGAGACAGGCGCCCACCAGCAGCAGGATGCACAGGTAGGCGGCAGCGGTCATGTACAGGGTCATCTGCACTTCGCCGGGAAAGCGCAGCTCCAGCCAGCGCCCGTCAGCACCCTCGATGGGCAGCAGTACCTGCTGGTAGCGGTTGCGGACAATGAAGCCGTCCCCGCGCAGGGTACTGCGCTCTTCGTCATCGAGTACCGGCGGTGCATCCAGCAGTGACAGTGCAATGCCGTAGTGCGGTTGCCATTGCGCCACACGCTGCTGTTGCTGCGGGCGGTCCAGGCCGGCCAGTCCGCTGCGCAGTGCATACACCTGGCCGCGCACCTGTTCGACGAAGACACGTTCCTGCAGGGGCGTGTAGATGCGGTCCAGCAGATGGTTGAGGCTGAACACCGACACCAGCAGGCAGGCCCCGGTGACGAACCACAACCACAGGAACAGGCGCTTCACGCCGACCAGGCCGACGGATTGAACTGGTAGCCACGGCCCCACACGGTCTTGATCCGGCGCGGTTCGCGCGCGTCGTCGCCGAGCTTGCGGCGCAGCTTGCCGATGCAGACATCCACGCTGCGGTCCAGGCCATCGAAGCCGATGCCACGTGCCGCCTGCAGGATCTGGTCGCGCGAGAGGATCTGCCCGGGCTGGCTGGCCAGCAGCCAGAGGATTTCGAATTCGGTGGTACCCAGTTCCACCGGCTGCCCATGCAGGTGAACCTCGCGCTGCACGCGATCGATCAGCAGTTCGCCATGCATCAGCCGGCACGGTACGCCGGCAGGGCCGCTGCCATGGCGGCGGCGCAGCAGCGCGCGCAGGCGTGCCAGCAGCAGGCGCGGCTCGATCGGCTTGTGCACGTAGTCATCGGCGCCGGACTCCAGGCCCAGCACCTGTTCGATATCGTCCTCGCACGCCGTCAGCATCAGGATCGGCACGTCGGAAAAACTGCGGATCTGCCGGCACACATCAATGCCACCGAGGCCAGGCAGCATCAGGTCCAGCACCACCAGTTCCGGCGCGTGCTGGCGGCAGGCCGCGCTGGCCAGGTCGCCACGCGGCACGTGCTGCACGGCAAATCCATGTTCGCGCAGGTAGTCGCTGACCAGCTCGGCCAGGCGGCGGTCGTCCTCGACCAGCAGCACCTGGGTCGGGGTGCCGGCGGCGGGAGTCCACGGGGAGGGCTGCATCGGTAGGGCGTCCTTGTCCGGGGCAAAGGGCCCGGCGGCGAAGCCTAGCAATGGCCCATGACGTCTGCCTGAATCCCGGGCAACCTGATAACCGCCGGTACTGGCGTCATCGCCAGGGGCTCTCAGTGGCGGTCGAAGGCTGGCCTATGGTGGGCGTTTCCCCGGATGGAGCCTGGCGCAATGAGCGATCCGCAGTGGCAACTGGAAACCCTGGCCGTGCACGGCGGCTACCGTCCCGACCCGACCACCCGCGCGGTGGCGGTGCCGATCTACCAGACCGTGGCCTACGCATTCGATGACACCCAGCACGGGGCGGACCTGTTCGACCTGAAGGTGCCGGGCAACATCTATACGCGCATCATGAATCCCACCACCGATGTGCTGGAGCAGCGCGTGGCGGCGCTGGAAGGGGGCATCGGCGCGTTGGCACTGGCCTCCGGGCAGGCGGCGATCACCTATGCGATCCAGACCATTGCCGAGGCCGGTGACAACATCGTTGCCGCCAGCGCGCTGTATGGCGGCAGCCTCAATCTGCTCGCGCACACACTGCCGCAGTACGGCATCCAGACGCGTTTTGCCGATCCGGCCGACCCATCTGCGTTCGCAGCCCTGATCGATGAGCGCACCAAGGCCGTGTTCGTCGAGTCGATCGGCAACCCGCGCGGCAACGTCACCGACATTGCTGCGATCGCCGAGGTCGCGCATGCGGCCGGCGTGCCGCTGATCGTCGACAACACGGTAGCCACGCCGTTCCTGCTGCGCCCGTTCGAACATGGCGCCGACATCGTGGTGCACTCGCTGACCAAGTACCTCGGCGGCCACGGCACCAGTCTGGGCGGGGCGATCGTCGATTCGGGCCGTTTCGACTGGACGGCACAGCCGCAACGCTTTGCCCGCTTGAACCAGCCCGACCCGAGCTATCACGGTGTGGTCTACACCGAAGCGCTCGGCGCGGCGGCCTACATCGGCCGTGCGCGGGTAGTGCCGTTGCGCAATACCGGCGCAGCGTTGTCACCGTTCAATGCCTTCCTGATCCTGCAGGGCATCGAGACCCTGGCCCTGCGCATGGAGCGGATCAACGCCAATGCGCTGGCCGTGGCGGAGTACCTGCGCGCGCATCCGAAGGTGGCGTGGGTGCGTTATGCCGGGTTGCCCGACGACCCCGAACACGCGGCGGCGCAGCGCTATCTGGGCGGCCACGGCTCCGGCGTGCTGACCTTCGGCCTGCCCGGCGGGCGCGTTGCCGGCGCGCGTTTCCTTGATGCACTGAAGCTGTTCACCCGGCTGGTGAACTTGGGGGATGCGAAGTCGCTGGCCACCCATCCAGCGTCGACCACCCATCGCCAGCTGGATGCGGCCGAGCTCGCCAGGGCCGGGGTCAGCGAGGACACCGTGCGCCTGTCGATCGGCATCGAGCACATCGGCGACCTGCGCGCTGACCTGGAGCAGGCGTTGGCTGACGCCTGATAGCTGGCGGCTTGGTCGTCATCGCCATAGGCGATCACCATCGCTGCAGGAACGCGCTACGGTAGAGATGCTCTCCAAGGGCGTGGCGATATCATCCCCGGCCGATGCGGGTCGGCCGGGGATTTTTTTGGGCGCAACCAACCCCGGTAGATCCACGCCATGCGTGGATGAATCTCAATCGAAATCGAATTCTTCGACGAGTGAACGAAGAACATCCACGCCTGGCGTGGATCGACGTGTCGACCAAGGTCGACACCCACCAAGAGCAGGCCATGCCACCCCGCCAACCCACAGGAAGCCAGCTTTAGCTGTTGCTGTTGCTGTTGAGGTTGCCGGCCAGCGGCCGGCACTACCGCAGGTGCAGGGCGCAGCCCTGCCGCACCCCCCTCACACCACCGGAATGCTGTGCTGCCCAAGACTGCGGTACGGCGGGGTCGCCATCACCATTTCCGCCAGCGAGTAAGCCAGCTCGCGCTCGGCCATCACCGTACCGTCGGCACCGTGTTCAAGCAGATGCTTCACTTCGGCATCGCTGTGCGCGCGCGCCAGCAGGGTCAGGTTGGGGTTGATCGCACGCAGCTTGGCCAGTGTCTCACCGGCTTCCAGCGGCTGCGGGATCGCCAGCACCGCGATCTTCGCGCGCTCGGGATGGGCCTCGGCCAGCACCTTGTCCGAAGCGGCGCTGCCACGGATGCCGGGCAGGCCCGCCGCATGCGCTTCGGCCACGTGTTCCTTGTTGTCGTCGATGATCATCACCGGCACGCCACGGTCGCGCAGCACCTGTGCCAGCGCGCTGCCGACGCGGCCGTAGCCGATGACGATGGCATGGTCGTGCAGGTCCAGCGACGGTCCGGGAGGCAGCTCGGTCTCCACTGCCGTGGGCGTGGTTTCCTGGTGCTTCAGCAGCCAGCGGTCGAGCAGGCCGAACACCAGCGGATTGAGCATGATCGAGATCAGCGCGCCCGCCAGCACCAGCGCCTGGCCGGTGGGCGGCAGGATCTTCAGGGTCACGCCGAGGCCGGCGATGATGAAGGCGAACTCGCCGATCTGCGCCAGGCTGGCCGAGATCGTCAAGGCGGTGCCGGTGGGATGGCCGAACGCGCGCACGATGAAGAACGCTGCCGCCGATTTGCCGAACATGATGATGCCGGCAGTGGCCAGCACCTGCCAGGGGTGCTCGATCAGGATGCTGGGATTGAACAGCATGCCCACCGAGACGAAGAACAGCACTGCGAATGCATCGCGCAGCGGCAGTGAATCGCTGGCCGCCTTGTGGCTGAGTTCGGATTCATTGAGCAGCATGCCGGCGAAGAACGCGCCCAGCGCGAACGATACGCCGAACAGCATCGCCGAGCCGAACGCCACGCCCAGCGCGATCGCCAGCACCGACAGGGTGAACAGTTCGCGCGAGCCGGTACCGGCGATGCGCTCCAGGATCCACGGAATGACCCGGCGGCCGACCACCAGCATCACCGCCACGAACAGGCCCAGCTGCACGAACGTCCAGCCGATGCTGGCCAGCACGCTGCCGATGGTGTGGTGTTCATTGGCCGCGTCGGGCCCGAACACGCCGGCCATCACCGGCATCATCACCAGTGCCAGCACGCAGGCCAGGTCTTCGACGATCAGCCAGCCGACTGCGATCTTGCCGCGCTGGGTTTCCAGCAGGCGGCGCTCCTCCATCGCGCGCAGCAGCACCACGGTACTGGCCGTGGCTAGCGCGAAACCGAACACCACGCCATGGATGACCGGCCAGCCCATCAATGCCGCCAGGCCCCAGCCGAGCAGGGTCGCGACCAGGATCTGGCCGATGGCACCGGGAATGGCGATGGCCTTGACCGCCATCAGGTCCTTCAGCGAGAAGTGCAGGCCGACGCCGAACATCAGCAGCATCACGCCCAGCTCTGCCAGCTGGTTGGCCAATGCCTGGTCGGCGACGAAGCCCGGAGTGAACGGGCCGACGCAGATGCCAGCAACCAGGTAACCGACCAGAGGAGACAAGCGCAGCTTGTTGGCCAGCGCGCCGAAGATGAAGGCGAGCCCGAGACCAACGGCAACGATGTTGATCAGGTCGGTGTCATGGTGCATCGGCTCTCGCAGGAAACAGGGGGGGTACCCCGATTTTCACCGATGCGGCCAGATACGGCAAACCCATTCAGCGTATCGCATCGTTGCGTGGACAGCTTGTACGGGTGGGGTATCAAGGCGTGGTGAGGGCCGGCAGGTCCTGACGGGCCTGACGGCGTCTACCTGTGGAGTGCTCCACGCGTAGCGACGATCACACCATCTGCCGGCGCTGGATCTCTTCCAGGGCCGGCTCGACCTGCGGCGGCGAAGTGGCCAACTGCCTGTCCAACTGGTGAATCTGCCGCAGCGACTCTGCAACGGGCTGCTGAAGTGCCGCTTCAATGTTGATGTGGGCACGCAGATGGCCCGGGTCATCCAAGGCTCCTTGGACGACAAAGATGTTCTCCGGCCGAGGGGACTGGCCCGTCGGCAAGCCCAGTACCACATGGTCTATCCGGTCCAGACCCTGTGTCCGGGCAAGCTGGGTGAGGCTGGCCGCCATGCGTTGGCTGGATTCATCGGGTACGCGACCCAGCGAAGCGTCCAGCGCGTGGACGCCCGCGAGGGCCTGCTGGTGTAGCGAGTTCGAGGCATCGCTCAGCGATGGAATGCTGGTTTCCGGCCGTTCGGCTGCCGGTTGCGGCTGCGAAGGACTGGTGGGCTGCAGGCGCTCTGCCTTGCGAATGGACTCGATCAGCTCCCGCGGCGTATCGGTGAACATCAGTTCGCCTGCATCCAGGGACTGCCCAGTAACGTTGTTCACGGTACTGGTCGCCCACGATGCGCAGGTATTGCCATATGACCAGGTGACATTTTCGCCCAGGGCCTGGTCAAGTCGCTTGACCTGCTCGGGGGTCAATTCGTAGAAGCGTGAGGCCGAAGGTGTGGATCGGGCTTCCATGCCTTCGCGGATGTCCGAACGTGGGCCATTGTCCTCAACGCGCGGATGGTCGTCTGGCCACAGGCCATGGAACGTCGTCTGGCCGTTTCGCGTCACCGAGATCCAGGCGTGGCCGTCCACGAACTGATTGAACGACCCCTGCGTATTGGGGTCCACGTGACTGTGGATGCCGAGGACGACCTTGTCGCTCATGGGATGTCCCTATGGAAAAATCTGTGCTTCGCCATCGGCGAACACCATCACCACGCGCGGCGCCATCAAGGGAATTTCCTGACGGGCTGGGCCTGCAGGGCCGGGCTTTACGTCACGCCGCAGCATGGTTTTGCATTCGCCGGATATGGGGCAGCGATCAACAACGACCTTCATGGTGCCGCCCTCCACGACATAGCTCATCCCTGCAGCGTAGTACAGGCTCTCCATCGGCTCATTGAACTGCACCTGGAGCTTCGCTGCGGAGAGCTGGGTGACGACGACCGGCTCCAGGCTCGACTTGGAATAGCTGGGTTTCACGTGATCTCCTGAACACCCTGACAGGGAGGCCGCCAACGCAACCCACGCGAGCGCAGCGTGCACATGGGGGCGAGTGATGCAGGCTCTCGTCACGGAGCGGCTCCTTCGTTGATCCGGTGATTATGCACGGGACAACCTGAGACGCGCGTGCGGCAGGGCACAGTCTGGAAACCGGACGCATGAGCGGGCGCCGGCATGCGTTCACGACCACGCCCGCCGGGCGCAAAGCCGGCGGGCGTGTGGAGCAGCCACCGGGCAGGGCCCGGCACGCCCGTTACCGCTTACCAGTTGTACTTGATCCGCCCGTACACGTACGCGCCATTGAAGCCGAACGGCGAGTAGTTGCTGTACGGCAGCATGCCGAAGGTCGAGTTCTGCAGATCTTCGGTGCGGTCCGGGTACTCGTTCAGCAGGTTGTCGGCGCCCACCGTCAGCGTCCAGTTCGCGCTCGGCTTGTAACTGGCCGAAGCATCCAGCACCCACTTGTCGCCGTAGGCCTGGTCACGCGCGGCCGTGGCCGAGTTGCGCACGGTGAACTTGCCGTAACGGGTCGCCGCCAGGCCCAGCTCCCAGTGGTCCGAGCGCCAGGTGCCGCTGAGGATGGTCTTGTCGTGCGGGTAGCTGTCTTCGATGCGGCCGATCTCATCGCGGCCGATCAGCGACTGGGTCAGGCCCAGCGTGCCGAACACCGCCGGCGTGCCGCCCACGCGCTGCACTTCGGTGTCGTTGTAGCTGTACGCCGCGGTCAGTTCCAGGCTGCTGGCGCTGAAGGGCACGGTGTAGCTGGACACGAAGTCGACGCCGCGGGTGCGGGTGTCCAGACCATTGGTGAAGTACGAGAACGCGGTGACCTGCGGCAGGCCCAGCCCGGACAGCAGCGCACTGGAGGCGGCGTTGGTGGTGATGCTGGACGACAGCGCGATGCGGTTGTCGATGTCGATCTGGTACGCATCGACGGTGACGTACAGGCGGTCGATCGGCTGCAGCACCAGGCCCAGGCTGTAGGAGGTGGACGTCTCGGCCTTCAGCGGCGAAGCGCCCAGCGCCTGTGCGGCCTGGCTGGTGGTCGGGAAGGTGCCGCGTTCGACGAACACGCCGTTGGTGAACTGGCTGGTCACCGCCTGGTAGCCCTGCTGCGGCAGCGACGGCGCGCGGAAGCCGCTGGAAGCGGTTGCCCGCAGCGCGACCTTGTCGGTGAACGCGTAGCGCGCGGACAACTTGCCGGAGAAGCGGTCGCCGAAGTCCGAGTAATCCTCGTAGCGGCCGGTGATGCCGGCGGAGAACTTCTCGGTCAGGTCCGCTTCCAGGCCCGCATAGACCGCGTAATTGTGGCGGTCGGTGTGCACTTCGTTGGTCGGGGTGAAGCCGGCGAAGCCCTGCGCGCCGGTGCCGGTGTAGGAGTTCAGTTCACCCGGGTTCTGGTCCCACTTCTCGCGACGGTACTCACCGCCGAAGGACAGCGTGACCGGATAGGCCAGGCCCCAGTCCAGCGACTTGGTCAGGTCGGCGTTGAAGATGTCCTGCTGGTACTTCAGCGTACCGTCGTAGAACGAACGCGGGCTGGTGGCGCCCAGGCTGTAGTTGATGCTGTTGCGGGTGTGGAAATCCAGGGTGTTCTCGCCGTGGTTCAGGCTCAGGTCCCAGGTCCAGCCGTTGTCGGTGTTGCCTTTGACGCCGGCCACCAGCGAACGGTCCTTGGAGTACTGGTTGATCTGCGGCACGTAGCCGTCCGGGTAGGTCTGCGCCAGCAGCGCGGTCTGCCCACTGTGGTTGCGCGAACGGTAGAAGGCGAACGAGGTGATGTCGCGGTTGCTGAGCAGCGCGCTGGCGTAGCCGGTCACGTGGTCGCTGAAGTCGTAGCTGGCATTGACCGAGGCAGCGGTGGCGTCGACCTTCGGGTCGCCGACAATGAAGGTGGTCTGGCCAACGCTGGGGAAGTTGCCGGTGTTCGGCGTGGTCCCGCGGTACGGGCCGGCGCGGTCGCTCTCGTCCTGCTGGCTGATCTGGCCGGCCACGTGCACGCGGCCACGGCCGTTGCCGAACTCCACGCCGGTATCGCCGGACAGCTGGTATTTGTTGCCGTCGCCGGCCGAATACTGGCCGTAGTCGACGGCCAGGCTGCCGCCACTGCCGCTGCCCTTCAGCACGATGTTGATGACGCCGGCGATGGCATCCGAACCGTACTGTGCGGAGGCGCCGTCACGCAGCACCTCGACGCGCTCGATGGCGGCGATCGGGATCGCGTTGATGTCCACCGCCGACGAACCACGGCCGATGCTGCCGTTGACGTTGATCATCGCGGAGGTGTGGCGGCGCTTGCCGTTGACCAGCACCAGCACCTGGTCCGGCGACAGGCCGCGCAGCTGTGCCGGGCGCACACCGCTGGTGCCGTCGGTCAGTGCCGGGCGCGGGAAGTTCAGCGACGGCAGCGCGCGCGACAGCGCGGTGGCCAGCTCACCGGTACCGGTGGACTGCAGGATCTCGGGGGTGATGATGTCGATCGGCGACTGCGATTCGGCGACCGTGCGGTCGGCCACGCGGGTGCCGGTGACGATCACCGTATCCAGGGTGTTGGCGGCGGTGCCGGCCTGCTGGGCGGCGGCAACGAACGGAGAACCACCGAGTGCGACAGCGACGGCGGCGGCGATCAGGCTGGTCTTGCGGGTCATCGGGAGGGGGCTCCGGTTGGCGGGATGGCACCGGAATCGACATCACGGGGGTGAGCGGACGACGGTTGTTGCGGTGCGCAATACAGGAATTAACGGGATATTCAGTGCCTGTCAAATGCCGGCCATCAGAAAAAACGTTGCAGCAGCAACCATTTAGCTGCGACAGGCAGTGACGGGGGAGGGGGCCCGGGAGGCGCGCGGACAGGACGTGGGAGAGAGGAACGTCGCCCGCCGCGCATCCCGGGGCGCGTCAAGTATTCGTTAACGTTAGAATTGCGTCGCAGGAACAGTGCTTACCAGCACATTCCATTCGGTTATATGGACGCCTCCCCCCATGATTTCGCTTCGTAATTTCGCCTTGCGCCGCGGCGAGCGGCTGCTGTTGTCCAATGTCGACCTGACGCTGCACGCCGGTTACCGGGTGGGTGTGGTCGGCCGCAATGGTGCTGGCAAGTCCAGCCTGTTCGCGGCGGTGAAGGGCGAGCTGGAGGCCGACAAGGGTGACGTCGACCTGCCCGGCAAGATCCGCATCGCCAGCGTCGCCCAGGAAACCCCGTCGCTGCCGGACCCGGCGCTGAGCTTCGTGCTGGGCGGTGACGTCGAGGTTGCCGCCGTGCTGGCTGCCGAGGCCGAAGCCACCGCCCGTGAAGACTGGGAAGCGGTGGCCGAGGCGCATACGCGCATGGCCGAGCTGAACGCCTACGACGCCGAAGCGCGCGCCGGCAAGCTACTGCATGGCCTGGGTTTCCCGGCCGAAACGCACCACCGCGCGGTGTCCTCGTTCTCCGGCGGCTGGCGCGTGCGCCTGAACCTGGCCCGCGCGCTGATGATGCCCAGCGACCTGCTGCTGCTCGACGAACCGACCAACCACCTGGATCTGGACGCGGTGTACTGGCTGGAACAGTGGCTGCTGAAGTACCCGGGTACCCTGCTGCTGATCTCGCATGACCGCGAGTTCCTCGACAACGTGGCCACCCACACCCTGCACCTGCACGGTGGCGGCGCCAAGCTGTACCCGGGCGGCTACACCGACTTCGAGCGCCAGCGCGCCGAACAGCTGCGCCAGCAGCAGATCGCGCACGAGAAGGAACAGGCCGAGCGCGCCCACCTGCAGAGCTTCATCGACCGCTTCAAGGCCCAGGCCAGCAAGGCCGCGCAGGCACAGAGCCGGATGAAGCGCCTGGCCAAACTGGCCGGTACCGAAGCAGTGCGCGCCGAGCGCGAGTTCCGCATCGAGTTCGCGCCGCCGGCCAAACTGCCGTTCTCGCTGATCCGTCTGAACCACGTCGAGGCCGGCTACGGCAGCGACTCGGTGATCCTGCACAACGTGGGCTTCGGCCTGGAAGCGGGCCAGCGCATCGGCCTGCTGGGCCCCAACGGTGCCGGTAAGACAACGCTGGTGAAGACCCTGGTGGGCGAACTGGCACCGATCGCCGGTGAGCGCGCCGCGCACCCGGACCTGCGCATCGGCTACTTCGCCCAGCACACGGTCGAGTCGTTGCATGAAGGCCAGTCGCCGATGGAACACTTCCGCGACCTGGCCCCGGATGCACCGAACCAGTCGTTCCGCGACTTCCTCGGCAAGTGGAATTTCCCGGGCGACCGTGCCTTCGAACCGGTGGATGGATTCTCCGGTGGCGAGCGCGCACGCCTGGCGCTGGCGTTGATCGCCTGGCAGCAGCCTAACGTGCTGCTGCTGGACGAACCGACCAACCACCTTGACCTGGAAATGCGCGAAGCGCTGGCTGAAGCACTGGCCGATTTCGACGGCGCGATCGTGATGGTTTCGCATGATCGCCATCTGATCGGCCTGGTCTGCGACACCTTCTGGCGTGTGGCCGATGGCGTGGTCGAGCCGTTCGACGGTGACCTCGATGCCTATGCCGCTTGGCTGCGCACGCGTCCGCAGGCGCAGGGCACCAAGGTACGCATGGAGCAGGTGGAGGAACCGGTGGTGGTCAAGACCGCACCGGTCGCGCAGATGGTGCAGAAGAAGCCGGTCAACCCGCACAAGCTGGCCAGTGCCGAAGCCAAGGTCGCCGAGCTGGAAGGCGTGCTGGCCGAACTAGACCGGCAGCTTGCCGACTCGAGCAACTACGCAGATGCCACGCGCATGGCCGTGCTCGGTCGCGACCGCGAAGCCACCGCCGCGCAGCTGGAAAAGGCCGAAGCGGCCTGGATGGAGCTGCTGGAATCCTGATTCCATCGGTAGCGCCGGGCCATGCCCGGCGGCTTTTCCCATCCGCTGCGCTCGCCGGGCATGGCCCGGCGCTACCCGCGGCGCGCGTGTTTCATCCCTGCGCCTGCAGCCATTCGCGGAACCGCTTGGCCGGTTCCCGTTCGGCACGTGAGCGCAGCCGGGTCAGCCAGTAGCGGCCCAGTTCCAGCGTGGTGGCAAACGGTTGCAGCAGCCGGCCCTCGGCCAGCTCCGCCTCGAACATGCGCAGCGGCAGCAGGGCCACGCCTGCGCCACCAGCGGCAGCCACGGCCAGCGTCAACGACGAATCGAACACCGGGCCGCGTGCTTCCACGCCGTTGGCTCCGGCCATCTGCAGCCACCGTGGCCATTCGTCGCTGCGGTACGAACGCAGCAGCGGCAAGGTCGCCAGGTCGCGCGGATGCTTCAGTCGCCGCGCCAGTGCCGGCGCACACAAGGGCGCGAACGGTGCATCCAGGATCGCCGTGCAGGTCTGCCCCTGCCAGTCGCCATCACCGAAACGGATCGCCAGGTCCAGGCCTTCACCGGCCAGGTCGATGCGGTTGTTGTGGGTCTGCAGCCGCAGCTCGATATCCGGGTGCGCGGCGTCGAACGCGGCCAGCCGCGGCAGCAGCCAGCCGGTGGCGAAGGTACCGACCACGCCGATCGTCAGTACTTCCCGCGCCGGGCCACCGGTGTAGCGGCCGATGCTGGCTGATATGCGCTCGAAGGATTCATTCAGCACCGGGTACAGCGCTGCTCCTTCCTCGGTCAGTGCCACGCCGCGGGGCAGGCGATGGAACAGGCGGACGCCCAGCCGGTCTTCCAGCCCGCGTATCTGGTGGCTCAGCGCGGCCTGGCTGACACAGAGTTCCAGAGCAGCGCGGGTGAAGTTCTGGTGCCGGGCAGCGGCTTCGAAGGCACGCAGCGCATTCAGCGGCAGGGTGGGGTGGAGCATGCGTGAGCCGTGAGCCGGAATGATGGCTGATCGTATCTGGTTGGCGGGTGTCTTTGAAATGGCGGCAGAATATCTGCGCTATACATGAATTAAATTAATGTCTCCTCCTGAAAATCCGCGCTGGTAGCCAGCGTTGATGGCCTCCGATAATCGGAATTCGCCCAGGAGAACCCGAATGCTCGCTCGTCGCCGATTCCTGCAGTTCAGTGGAGCTGCCGCCGCTTCCGCGCTCGCGGCACCGCTGCTCGCCCGTGCCGCCACAACAACCATGGCCGCTGCGCCAACCCCTGCCGCCATCGCCGCCGCCAGCGATTTCGCCGCGCTGGAAAAGGCGTGCAGCGGTCGACTCGGCGTGACCCTGCTCGACACCGGCAGTGGTCGCCGCCTCGGTCACCGCCAGGACGAACGCTTTCCGCTCTGCAGCACCTTCAAGAGCGTGCTGGCCGCCACGGTGCTCAAGCAGGCCGAGGGTGATCCAGACCTGCCGGACCAGCGCCTGCCGGTGCGGGCGCAGGACATCCTCGAGCACGCGCCGGTCACCCGCCGCCACGTCGGCAAGGACCTGACCGTGCGTGACCTGTGCCGGGCCACGCTGATCACCAGCGACAACACCGCCGCCAATCTGTTGTTCGCGGCGATCGGCGGGCCGCCGGCAGTGACCGTGTTCCTGCGCGCCAGCGGCGATACGATCACCCGCAGCGATCGCCTGGAGCCGGAACTGAACAGCTTCGCCATCGACGATCCACGCGACACCACCACCCCGGCGGCCATCGCTGCGACGCTGCAGCGGCTGTTGCTGGGCGATGCACTCAAGCCGGCCTCACGCCAGCAGCTGGCCGACTGGCTGATCGACAACGAAACCGGCGATGCCTGCCTTCGTGCAGGCCTGGGCAAACGCTGGCGGGTGGGCGACAAGACCGGCAGCAATGGTGAAGACGCCCGCAACGACATCGCCGTGTTGTGGCCGGTGCAGGGTGGTTCGCCGTGGATCGTCACGGCCTATCTGCAGGCGGGCGCGATCAGCTTCGAGCAGCGCGCGGCGGTGCTTGCGCAGGTCGGTCGCATCGCCGATGCACTGATCGCCTGACCGCAGCGGCTGTGCCTGGGTGTCGCAGGGCAGGGGCTGATTTTCAGCAGTGTTCTACTTGTCCCATCGCGCGCAGGCGTGCATCCTGCGCGCCTTCGATCCACATGGAAGTCGCCGATGAGTCATGAACTGGTCTACCTGCTGCTGATCTTCGCGCTGCTGGTGATCCCGCGCGCGCTGCAGCGGTTCAGCCTGCCCGCGCCCCTGACCTGCCTGCTGTTCGGCATCATCGGCATGCTCTGGCTGGGCGACCAGGCGCATGACGCGGTCATCGGACTGCTGGCCACGTTGGGCATCTCTTCGCTGTTCCTGTTCGCCGGCCTGGAAGTGGACCTGCAGGCCCTGCGCCGCGGCATGTGGCCGCTGCTGGCGCATCTGCTCATCCGCAGTGCGACCCTGTTCGGCGTCGGCTGGCTGGCCTGGCGTTACGCCGGTCTGCCATGGCAGGCGGCAGGGCTGCTCGCGCTGGCGCTGCTGACCCCGTCCACCGGCTTCATCATGGATTCGCTGTCGCGGCTGGGGCTGAGCGAGGACGAACGGTTCTGGGTCACCAGCAAGGCCATTGCCGGTGAACTGCTGGCCCTGGCGGCGTTGTTCATCGTGCTGCAGGCGGGGGATCCGGCGCACATGGCGCTGTCCAGCACGGCGCTGCTGGCGATGATGGTCGGCCTGCCGCTGGTGTTCATCGCGCTCGGTCGCTGGGTCGCACCGCATGCGCCGGGCTCGGAATTCTCGCTGCTGGTGATGGTCGGCATGGTGGCGGCGTACATCACCTACCTGCTGGGCGTGTACTACCTGGTCGGCGCCTTCATCGCCGGCCTGGTCGCGCGCCTGCTGCACCAGCGCATGCCGCTGCTGGCCTCGCACGAAAACCTGCATGCGCTGCGTCTGTTCGCCTCGTTCTTCGTGCCGTTCTATTTCTTCAACGCCGGCACCAAGGTACCCAGCGAAGCGCTGAGCTGGGAAGCGCTGGGGCTGGGCATCGTCATCACCCTGGTGGTGCTGCCGCTGCGCATCGCGGTGGTCTGGCTGCAGCGCCGCGTGATGTTCGGCGAAAGCTTCCGCAGCAGCCTGCGTGTGTCGCTGGCGCTGGCACCGACATTGATCTTCACCCTGGTGCTGGCCGCGATCATGCGCGATCGCTTCCAGATTCCGGCGGTGCTGTTCGGCGCGTTGCTGCTGTACGCCGCATTGACCACGCTGCTGCCCTCGCTGGTGTTCCGCACGCCGTTCGATGTCGATCCGGTGGAGCAGGAGCCGGCAGGGCAGGGCGAAGATGCGCCGGTGGCGGCGACGGAGGTGGTTGCCGTCGCCCCTGCAGCCGAGCGCTGAGGCAGATCCAGAGAGTGCGGTTTGCGCGCATCGGCCATGGCCGTTAGGGTTGGGGCATGAAACCGATCGCCGCTGTTGCTTCCGCCATCGCCCTGCTCGGCCTCGCCGCCTGCTCGCAGCCATCGCATACGGTCAACCACGATCTGGCGACCGCACCGGCCGACGCCTTCATGGCCGCCATCGCAGCCCATTGCGGCCAGGCCTACGAGGGCAAGGTGGTGGAAGACACGCCGGCGCCCACCGGCAACGATCCCTTTGCCGGGCAGAAGCTGGTGATGCATGTGCGTGGCTGTGCCGACCCGGGTCATGAGCTGCGCATCCCGTTCCACGTGGGCGATGACCATTCGCGCACCTGGGTATTGACCCGCACCGAGCACGGCGTGCGCCTGAAGCACGACCACCGCCATGCCGATGGCAGCCCCGATGCGATCACCCTGTACGGTGGCGACAGCAAGCCGCCGGGCACCGCCGAACGCCAGCAGTTCCCCGCCGATGGCGAATCGGTGGCGATGTTCCGTCGTGCCGACATGCTGGCTTCAACCCACAACACCTGGGCGATGGAGATCGAGCCGGACCAGCGCTTCGTCTACGAGCTGACCCGTCCGGAGGGCCGTCGATTCCGGGTCCAGTTCGACCTCAGCAAGCCGGTCGCACTGCCGCCCGCCCCCTGGGGGGATCAGGCTTCGCCGGCACCCTGATTGCGGGGTCGGATCCCTCCTGTGGAGGGCTCCGACCACAGCATTGCACGCATCCAAGGGGCAGAGCCCTGGCCGTCGGCCAGGGATGCGACCCTGCCCTCAACGCGTGCCGAAGCGCGCCCGGCAGCCATTGCTGACCCACACGTTGCCGCGCGAGTAGCCCCAGGTCCGGCCTTCCTGGCAGGCACTTCCGGACAGCTGCTGCTGCAGCACCGGCCGGCCCTGGCGTTCATCCCAGTTGCAGCTCTGCTGGCGGTTGTTGTTGCTGCTGCAGGTCACGCTGTAGTTGCTGTTGCCGCCACCCCAGCCGCCGCCATTGCCCCCACCATTGCCCCCACCATTGCCGCCGCCCCAGCCACCGCGGGCTTCTGCGAACTCGGCGCGGCAGCCGCGGTTGACCCAGATGGCGCCATTGCGCACGCCCCAGTTCTGGCCTTCCACGCATTGGGTGCCGGATATCTGCCGGACCACGCGCGCGTTGCGCCAGCCGACCGGGCAGCTGCGTTCGCGGTTGTCCTGGCTTTCGCAGCGCACGGTGCCGCCGTTGCCGTTGCCGCCTCCCCAACCGCCACCGTTGCCGCCACCCCAGCCACCTCGTCCCTGGGTGAATTCGGCGCGGCAGCCGTTGTTGACCCAGATGCTGCCATTGCGGGTGCCCCAGGTGCGGCCCTCCACGCAGGCCGAGCCGGACAGCTGGCGGACCAGCTGCGCGTCGCGCCAACCGGTGTTACAGACGCGTTCGCGGTTGTTCTGGCTCTCGCAGCGGACCACCCCGTCCTGCGCGGCGGCAGGGGCGGAGGGCAGGGCGAGCGCGGTAAAGGTACCGAGGATCACGGCCAGGCTGGCCAGGGACTGCGGTTTCATGGCGACATCCCCATACGGGAGTAGGTGCGCGACTATAAGGACCGGGGCGATCAAGCCCGCGTGACCGTCTGCATTTGCCCCGGCCGGGGCCTCGGCCGCAGAATAAGAGGCTTTCCGGCCCCCATCAGGCGCCGGCGTTCTCCAGCGGAGCTTTCCCCCCATGCGTACCCACTTCTGCGGCCTGGTCGATGAGACCCTGATTGGCCAGACTGTCACCCTCGCCGGCTGGACCGACGTGGCCCGTAACCAGGGCGGCGTCTGCTTCATCGATCTCCGCGATCATGAAGGCATCGTGCAGGTGACGGTGGAGCTCGACAACGCCGAAGTGTTCGCCGTGGCCGCCAGCCTGGGCTATGAGGACGTGCTGCAGGTGGAAGGCGTGGTGCGCGCCCGCCATGCGGTCAACGACAAGCTGCGCACCGGCAAGGTGGAAGTGATCGCCACCGCCATCACCGTGCTGAACAAGGCCGCGCCGCTGCCGTTCCACGCGCACGAGAACCCGGGCGAAGAAACCCGCCTGAAGTACCGCTACCTGGACCTGCGCCGTCCGGAAATGCAGCGCATGCAGCGCACCCGCATCAAGCTGGTGCAGGCCCTGCGCCGCCACCTGGACGAAAAGGGCTTCCAGGACATCGAAACGCCGATCCTGACCAAGGCCACCCCGGAAGGCGCACGCGACTTCCTGGTGCCGGCACGCATGCACCCGGGCGAGTTTTACGCCCTGCCGCAGAGCCCGCAGCTGTTCAAGCAGATCCTGATGGTGGCCGGCTTCGACCGCTACTACCAGATCGCGCGCTGCTTCCGCGACGAGGCCCTGCGTGCCGACCGCCAGCTGGAATTCACCCAGCTGGACATGGAGTTCGCCTTCGTCCGCGAGCGCGACGTGCAGGACTTCGTCGAAGACATGATCCGCGGCATCTTCAAGGAAGTGGTCGACGTCGAACTGGAGGCCAGCTTCCCGCGCATGACCTGGGCCGAGGCGATGCGTCGCTACGGTTCGGACAAGCCGGACCTGCGCATCGCGCTGGAACTGGTGGACGTGGCCGAACTGGTCAAGACCAGCGAATTCCCGGTGTTCACTGCTGCTGCCAACGATGCCGATGGCCGCGTCGCCGCGCTGCGCATCCCGGGTGGTGCCAGCCTGTCGCGCAAGCAGATCGATGAGTACGCCGCGCACGCCGCCAAGTACGGCGCGAAGGGCCTGGCCTACATCAAGGTGGGCGAGAACGGTGAAATCAGCTCGCCGATCCAGAAGTTCTTCAGCGAAGAAGGCTTCGCCGCGCTGGTGGCCCACGTCGGCGCCGGCAACGGCGACATCGTGTTCTTCGGTGCCGGCGGCTACAACAAGGTGTCCGACTTCATGGGCGCGCTGCGCCTGAAGGCCGGCAAGGACTTCGGTCTGGTCGCCGACAGCTGGGCGCCGCTGTGGGTCACCGACTTCCCGATGTTCGAGTGGGACGAGGAAGCGCAGCGCTACGTCGCCCTGCATCACCCCTTCACCGCGCCGGCCGTGGACGACATCGCCGATCTGCGCGCGCACGCCAAGACGGCCGTTTCGCGCGGCTACGACATGGTGCTCAACGGCAATGAAATCGGCGGCGGTTCGATCCGTATCCACCGCCCCGACATGCAGAGCGCGGTGTTCGAGCTGCTCGGCATCGGTGCCGAAGAGGCCCGTGCCAAGTTCGGCTTCCTGCTCGACGCGCTGAACTACGGCGCGCCGCCGCACGGTGGCATCGCCTTCGGCATCGACCGTATTGCCGCGCTGATGGCCGGCACCGAGTCGATCCGCGACGTCATCCCGTTCCCGAAGACCACCGGTGCGCAGGATCTGATGACCGACGCGCCGTCGCCGATCGTCGACGAGCAGCTGGCCGAAGTGCACATCCAGGTTCGCCCCAAGAAAAACTGATCAGGAGATCCAGGCAATGACCGAGTTTGCGTTTTCGCTGGAGTGGGAAAAGCTGGGCAATGAAGGCTCCGAGGCCAACCTGGTCACCGAGCGTGCACGTGTCTTCGGTGGTTGGCTGGTCCGCGTCGGTACCAACCCGTCGGCCATGGCCCTGACCTTCGTCGCCGACGGCGAAGGTCGCTGGGACGGTGAAGACTTCGGCGTCGAGGATTACGAAGACGACGAAGAGGAAGAGTACGACGAGGACGAGGAAGGCGAAGAAGAGGACGAAGGCGAGGAAGAAGAGGACGACGAGGAATACGAAGAAGAGGAAGAGGAAGAGGAAGAGGACGACAAGGAACCGGCGGAGCGGGCTTGACCCGAACCGTTGTCCTGACGTCAACTCGACCCATGTATTCGATCCGCCGCGCCACTGTGGACGACGCGCCGACCCTGTCGGCGCTGGCCGCGCGCACGTTCACCGAGACCTTCGGACATCTGTATCCGCCGCAGGACCTGCAGGACTTCATCGACGAGTCCTACACGGTCGAGCGCCAGCGCACGATCCTGGGCCACCCCGATTACGCGGTGTGGCTGCTGGAGCTGGATGGGGAGGCGGTCGGCCATGCCGCCGCCGGCCCCTGTGGGCTGCCGCACCCGGACGTGAAGCCCGGTGACGGCGAACTCAAGCGCCTGTACCTGGTCAAGACGCAGCAGAGCTGCGGCTGGGGCAGCCGCCTGCTGGAAACCGCGCTGACCTGGCTGGAACGCGACGGCCCGCGCACGCTGTGGCTGGGTGTGTGGTCGGAAAACTTCGGTGCCCAGCGTTTCTACGCCCGGTATGGTTTCGAAAAGGCCGGCGAGTACCTGTTCCCGGTGGGGGATACCAACGATCTTGAGTTCATCCTGCGCCGTCTGCCGCATCCGGCCTGAAGCCGTTCACCGCCGCTTGCCCCTGGCTTCTGTTCAATCACCGTAGTTTCGCCCCGCTGACCGCCAGGCTGTTGCACATGACTCCCCCCGTTCTGTTGTTGCATGGCATCTGGAATGCCCGTGCCTGGGTCGGGCCACTGGCCTGGCGCCTGCGCGCGCGTGGCTTCCAGGTCCATACCTTTGGCTACTCGTCCGTATTCGGCGGCCCCGATGTGGCCGTCCCGCAGTTGCTGGAGCGGCTGGCAGACGCAGGCCCGCTGTCGCTGGTCGGGCACAGCCTTGGCGGCCTGCTGGCGCTGGAAGCCCTGCGCCGGCAGCCGCAGCTGCCCGTGCAGCGCGTGGTCTGCCTGGGTTCGCCACTGCGTGGCAGTGGCACCGCGCGCTCGCTGTCCGAACATGGTTGGGGCCTGGCCCTGGGCCGCAGCAGCGAACTGTTGCTGGACGGGCTGCCGGACTGGCAGGGCAAGGCCGCGGTCGGCCTGATCGCCGGCTCGGTGCCGCATGGCCTGGGCAGCCTGCTCGGCGCGCTGGATGACGATTCCGACGGCACCGTGGCGCTGGCCGAGACCCGCCTGCCGGGCCTGTCCGACCACTGCGTGGTGCGCACCAGCCACAGTGGCCTGGTGGTGTCGCCCGATGCCGCGCGACAGACCGCGCATTTCCTCCGCCATGGCCAGTTCGACCATGGCCGCGACGCCGCTGCGGCCTGAGCGACGTCACCCAGCGCCGCTGCACTCGCCGGGCATGGCCCGGCGCTACAGGGGCGCCGTGCCCTGCGGCATCTGTCCGCCCTCGACACGGTCGCCGGGCCCGATCAGGTAGAATCCGCGGCCTTATCCATCAACGCACGTACGGAAAGACCCATGGGTAGAGGCCCCTCCATCGAGAACCGCAAAAACGCGTCTGACGCGAAGCGCGGCAAGATTTTCACCAAGATCATCCGTGAGATCGGCGTCGCCGCGCGCGGCGGTGGAGGCGACCCCAACAACAACCCGCGCCTGCGTGTGGCCGTGGACAAAGCGTTGACCGCGAACATGTCCAAGGACGTGATCGAGCGCGCCATCAAGAAGGCCACCGGTGAACTGGAAGGCGTCGAGTACGAAGAGATCCGCTACGAGGGCTACGCGCCCGGTGGCGTCGCCGTCATCGTCGATTGCCTGACCGACAACCGCGTGCGCACCGTGGCCGATGTCCGCCATGCGTTCAGCAAGTGCGGCGGCAACATGGGCACCGAAGGCTCGGTCAGCTTCATGTTCAAGCGCGTGGGCGTGCTGCATTACGCCGCCGGCGCCGATGAGGACGCCATCTCCGAAGCGGCCATCGAGGCCGGTGCCGATGACATCGTGGTCTACCCGGAGGATGGCGCGATCGACGTGCTCACCGCCGCGGACAGCTTCCACGCGGTCAAGGATGCGATGCAGGCGGCCGGCCGCACGCCGGACCATGCCGAGCTGACCTTCCGCGCCGACAACGACATCAAGGTCGAGGGCGACACCGTCCTGCAGGTCAAGAAGCTGCTGGACATGCTGGAAGACCTCGACGACGTGCAGGACGTGTACTCCAACGCCGATCTCGGCGCGGACGCCTACGCCTGAACGTACGCTCCACCGGTCGCCTTTGGCGGCCGGTGAGCGGACAATGCGGACCATGATGACCCCAGACGTTTCCAGCCATCACCGCCGCATGCGTCCTGCCCGGATCAGCGGCGCCTGCGTGTGTGCCGCATGACCCGTATTCTCGGCATCGACCCGGGTTCACAACGGACCGGGGTCGGCATCATCGACGTCGACGCCAGCGGCCGGGTCAGCCACGTGCATCACCAGCCGCTGGTGCTGCTCGGGGCCGACGACTTCCCGCAGCGCATGAAGCTGCTGGTGCTGGGCCTGGCTGAGCTGTGCCACGAGTACCAGCCGCAGGAAGTGGCCATCGAAAAGGTGTTCATGGCACGCAACCCCGACTCGGCGCTGAAGCTGGGCCAGGCCCGTGGCGCGGCGATTTCGGCGGTGGTGCTGCGCGACCTGCCCGTGCACGAATACGCTGCCAGCGAGATCAAGCTGGCGGTGGTCGGTCGTGGCGGCGCCGAAAAGCAACAGGTTCAACACATGGTCGGGCTCATGCTCAACCTGAAAACCAAGCTGCAGGCCGACGCGGCCGACGCGTTGGCCGTGGCCATCACCCATGCCCACGTAAGGGCAACGGCCAACCGCCTGGGGCTGACTGCCCGCCAGGCGTGGGGCCGCAAATGAGGAGCTGCACGCAATGATCGGTCGACTGCGCGGAATCGTCGCCTACAAGGCGCCGCCGTGGCTGGTGGTGGACGTCAACGGAGTGGGCTACGAGCTGGAGGCGCCGATGAGCACCTTCTACGACCTGCCCGAGCTCGGCCGTGAGGTCATCCTCTACACCCACTATTCGCAGAAGGAAGACAGCGTCTCGCTGTACGGCTTCCTGCGCGAAGGCGAGCGCCGCCTGTTCCGCGACGTGCAGCGGGTCAGCGGCATCGGCGCGAAGATCGCGCTGGCCGTGCTGTCCGGCGTCACCGTCGAAGAATTCGCACGCATGGTCCAGGCCGGCGACATCACCGCGCTGACCCGCATCCCGGGCATCGGCAAGAAGACCGCCGAGCGCATGGTGCTGGAGCTGCGTGACCGCGCGGCGCAGTTCGGCGCCGGTGGCGCACTGCCGACCGGCAGTGGCCCGGCCCCGGCCGATCCGCTGTCCGATGCCACCGTGGCGCTGCAGCAGCTGGGCTACAAGCCGACCGAGGCGGCGCGGATGGCGCGCGAAGCCTTCAACGAGGGCGACGAAGTGGCCATGGTCATCCGCAAGGCCCTGCAGTCGGCGCTGCGCTGAGCCGCGCCGTTTCCTTTCCCATTACACCCTGAGCTTCGCCAGGAGCCCCATGTCCAGCAGTCAAACCCCGCACACCGCCGCCCATGGCGGCCATGGTCACGCTCCCCCCGCCGGGGGGCTGGCGCTGATCATCGGTGCGATCGGCGTGGTCTTCGGCGATATCGGCACCAGCCCGCTGTACACCCTGAAGGAGGCGTTCTCGCCGCACTACGGGCTCACCAGCGACCATGACACCGTGCTGGGCGTGCTGTCGCTGGCGTTCTGGGCGCTGAACATCGTGGTCACCCTGAAGTACGTGACCATCATCATGCGCGCCGACAATGACGGTGAGGGCGGCATCATGGCGCTGATGGCGCTGACCCAGCGCACGCTGCGCAACGGGTCACGCTCGGCCTATGTGGTCGGCATCCTCGGCATCTTCGGCGCCTCGCTGTTCTTCGGCGATGGGGTGATCACCCCGGCGATATCGGTGCTTGGTGCGGTCGAAGGCCTGGAGGTTGCCGCGCCGGGGCTGCATGCCTTCATCGTGCCGATCACCGTGGTAGTGCTGCTGGCGGTGTTCGCGGTGCAGCGCTTTGGCACCGAGAAGATCGGCAAGCTGTTCGGCCCCATCACCTCGATCTGGTTCATTTCGCTGGCGGCGATCGGCATCTACAACATCGTCGATGCGCCGGAAGTGCTGAAAGCGTTCAACCCGTGGTGGGCGATCCGCTTCTTCATGGAACACGGCTGGCACAGCATCTTCATCCTCGGCGCAGTGGTGCTGGCGGTGACCGGTGGCGAGGCGCTGTATGCCGACATGGGTCACTTCGGTGCCAAGCCGATCCGCCACGCCTGGTACTTCTTCGTGCTGCCGTGCCTGGTGCTGAACTACCTGGGGCAGGGCGCGCTGGTGCTCAATCACCCCGAGGCGGTGAAGAACCCGTTCTTCGAGGCGGTACCGTCGTGGGCGTTGTACCCGATGATCGTGCTTGCCACGATGGCCGCAGTGATCGCCTCGCAGTCGGTCATCACCGGTGCGTTCTCGGTCTCGCGCCAGGCCATGCAGCTGGGTTACATCCCGCGCATGCGCATCAAGCACACCTCGCACGACACCATCGGCCAGATCTACATCCCCGGCATCAACTGGGGCATCGCGGTGATGGTGATCGGCCTGGTGCTGGCCTTCCGCAGCTCGTCCAACCTGGCCGTGGCCTACGGCATCTCGGTGTCGGCCACCATGCTGATCGATACCCTGCTGCTGGCCCTGGTCGCACGTTCGCTGTGGCCGAAGGCACGCAACTGGATCCTGCCGCTGTGCGTGGTGTTCTTCGTCATCGATCTGGGCTTTGTCATCGCCAACGGCGCCAAGCTGCTGCAGGGTGCCTGGTTCCCGGTGGTGCTGGGCATCTTCCTGTTCACCATGATGCGCACCTGGCGCCGTGGCCGCGAACTGCTGCGCGATGAGATCCGCAAGGACGGCATCCGCATCGACACCTTCCTGCCGGGCCTGATGCTGGCGCCGCCCGTACGCGTACCGGGCACTGCGGTGTTCCTAACCGCCGACCCGACCGTGGCCCCGCATGCGCTGATGCACAACCTCAAGCACAACAAGGTGCTGCACGAGCGCAACGTGTTCCTGCATGTGGTGACCCTGCCGGTGCCGTACGCGGCGGAGGGGCAGCGCCTCAAGATCGAATCGGTGGGCGATGAGTTCTACCGCGTCTACGTGCGTTTCGGCTTCATGGAGACCCCCGACGTCCCGCTGGCGCTGATGCGCTCGTGCGACCACGGGGGCATCTACTTCGACCCGATGGACACCACCTTCTTCGCCAGCCGCGAAACCATCGTCGCCACCGCCAACCGTGGCATGCCGATCTGGCGCGACAAGCTGTTCGCGCTGATGCACAGGAACGCCGCCCCGGCGACGGGCTTCTTCCGCATTCCGGGCAACCGGTTGGTGGAGCTCGGAGCGCAAGTGGAGATTTAATCTCCACCTGCGCTACGCCCCACGATGTGCTGCGCAAATCGCGGGCCCCTGAGCATTCCACCTTATCCCCGCGCCTGCCGGCGCGCCCCCTTGAACAACAAGGGGGCTTTACCTCCTGAATTGCCCCGGTCCTGACCTGAGCATTGCTCGGCTCCACAACTCCATCCACGCATGGCGTGGATCTACCGTGTCGACCAAGGTCGACACCCACCAAGAGCAGGCCATTCCGTGTCGACCAAGGTCGACACCTACCAAGAGCAGGCCATTCCGTGTCGACCAAGGTCGACACCTACCAAGAGCAGGCCATACCGTGTCGACCAGGGTCGACACCTACCAGGAGCAGGACATGCCATTCCGGCAGATTGCGCAGATCTGTCGAAGGTGGGGTGGGTCCGGTTGCGGGGGCGTGAGCGCCATGGATAGCGCGACCGAGCTTAGATGGACGTACTTGCAGCGTCCCCCGCAACCGGGCCCACCCCGCCATCCCTCAGGAAACCTGCTTCTGCTCTTGCTTCGGCTGTTGCCGTTGCTTTGGCCTCCGCGGGTGCCGGGCGCAGCCCGGCCGAATCCCCCCGTTTTTGCCGCATAATCAGCACATGACCGACGACCGCATCATCGGTGCCGGCGCCACCCGCGAGGATGACGCCGCCGACGCCAGCATCCGACCCAAGCGACTTGCCGACTACCTCGGCCAGGTGCCGGTGCGCGAACAGATGGATATCTACATCCAGGCCGCCAAGGGTCGTGGTGATGCGCTGGACCACGTGCTGATCTTCGGCCCGCCCGGCCTGGGCAAGACCACCCTCAGCCATGTCATCGCCAACGAACTGGGTGTGGCCCTGCGCGTGACCTCCGGCCCGGTGATCGAAAAGGCCGGCGACCTCGCCGCGCTGCTGACCAATCTGCAGCCGCACGATGTGTTGTTCATCGACGAAATCCATCGCCTGTCGCCGGTGGTGGAAGAAGTGCTGTACCCGGCGATGGAAGATTTCCAGATCGACATCATGATCGGCGAGGGCCCCGCAGCACGCTCGATCAAGATCGATCTGCCGCCGTTCACCCTGATCGGCGCCACCACCCGCGCCGGTCTGCTGACCGCGCCGCTGCGCGACCGCTTCGGCATCGTCCAGCGCCTGGAGTTCTACAGCGTCGAAGAACTGACCCGCATCGTGCGTCGCTCGGCCGCCATCCTGGCCATCGACTGCACCGCCGACGGGGCAGGGGAGATCGCGCGCCGCGCGCGGGGCACCCCGCGTATCGCCAACCGCCTGCTGCGCCGCGTGCGCGATTACGCCCAGGTCAAGGCGGGTGGCCACATCGACCAGACCGTGGCCCAGGCGGCGATGCAGATGCTCAAGGTCGACCCGGAGGGCTTCGATGAGCTCGATCGTCGGCTGCTGAAGACCATGGTCGACTACTTCGACGGTGGCCCGGTTGGCATTGAATCGCTGGCTGCGGCGCTGTCCGAAGAGCGTGGCACGCTCGAAGATGTGGTCGAGCCGTACCTGATCCAGCAGGGCTACCTGGTGCGCACCGCGCGCGGCCGCATGGCTACCCACAAGGCCTACCGGCACCTGGGCCTGAAGCCGAAAAACCCGCCGCAGGATCTGTTCGCCGAGGTCCCCGATGTCGGTTGAACCCTCGGTTGAACCCCGATTCAGTTGGCCGACACGCATTTACTGGGAAGATACCGACGCTGGCGGAGTGGTTTACCACGCCCGCTACGTGGCCTTCATGGAAAGGGCGCGGACCGAATGGATGCGTGCGCTGGGCTTCGGCCAGGAGCGCATGCGTACCGAGCACGGCATGGTCTTCGCGGTGCGCTCCATGCAGATGGACTTCATCAAGCCGGCACGGCTGGATGACCAGCTGCAGGTGAGCGCCAGCCTGGTCCAGCTGAAGAAGGCCAGCATGGTCTTCGACCAGCAGGTCCTGCGCGACGGCCAGCTGCTGCTGTCCGCGCAGGTCCGCATCGCCGCACTGGACGCGGCCAGTTTCCGCCCGCGTGGCATGGACGATCTGGTCCTTGCCGCGCTGCAACCCCACCTCCACCCCGAATCCGAACAGAACTCTTGAGGAACAACGGATGATCGCAACGCTCCTGGCCCTGCAGGCCACGGTCACCGAGGCTTTGCCGGCTGACGTCAGCAATGCCGCGACCCAGACCCTTGCCCAGGCCACCACCGGCGGCGGCATCAACTACCTCGAACTGATGGCCAAGGCCAGCCTGCCGGTGAAGATCATCGTGCTGGCGCTGCTGGTCGGCTCGTTCGTCAGCTGGGTGATCATTTTCCGCAAGGCCCGCATCTTCAAGCAGGCCACACGCGAAGCCGACGAGTTCGAGAACCGCTTCTGGTCCGGTGCCGACCTGGGCAAGCTGTACAGCTCGGCCACCGACCGCAGCCGCAATGTCGGCGGCCTGGAAGCGATCTTCGAAGCCGGTTTCCGCGAGTACACCCGCCTGCGCGACAAGCGCCGGCTGGATGGCCGTGCCCAGCTGGAAGGTGCCCAGCGCGCGATGCGCACCACCTACACCCGCGAAGTCGACCAGCTCGAACGCAACCTGGAACTGCTGGCCAACATCGGTTCCACCGCCCCGTACGTGGGCCTGGTCGGCACCGTATTCGGAATCATGGTGACCATGCACGACATGATCAGCAGCGGTGCCCAGGCCGGTATCGCCGCCGTCGCCCCGGGCATCTCCGAAGCGCTGTTCGCCACCGCCATCGGCCTGTTCGTGGCGATTCCGGCAGTGTGGGCCTACAACCGCTTCACCACCCGCGTGGAGCGCATGTCGGTGCGTTTCGAGACCTTCGCCGACGAGTTCAGCTCGATCCTGCAGCGCCAGAGCGCTGGCGACGAGTAAGCGCCAGACCCGGGAGTCCAAGCCATGTCCGCTGCCATCGGTCGCCGCAAGCGCCGCAAGCTGAAATCGGAAATCAACGTCGTTCCTTATATCGACGTCATGCTGGTGCTGTTGATCATCTTCATGGTCACCGCGCCCATGCTCACCCTGACCTTCGACGTCGACCTGCCCAATTCCAACGCCAAGGCGCTGGAAAGCAAGCAGGATCCGTTGATCGTCTCGGTGCGCCAGGACGGCCAGCTCAGCCTGAAGCTGCCCGACGCCAAGGAGCCCACCGCAGTCACCGCCGAGGAACTGCAGGGCCACCTGTCCGGCATCGCCGCGCAGGACAAGGACGTGCGCGTGATCGTCGCCGCCGACCGTGCCGTGGCCTATGAAAAGGTCATCGATGCGATGGATGTGATCAAGCGTGCCCACGTCGACAAGGTGAGCCTGGCCACCGATGCACGCTGACGCCCTGCCGCCGCCGCATACGGAGGAACCGGGTTGGGGCCTGCCCCTGGTACTGGCCGTGCTGGTGCACCTGCTGGTCGCGCTGATCTTCATCGGCGCCTGGCTGTGGTCGCCGCAGCGCAATACCGATGCCGCCGCAGGCGATCCCTCGGTCGAGGCCAGCCTGGCGCTGTCCGCGTCCGAAGCCGCCGCCGCCCGTCAGGCCCTGCGCCAGTCGGAGAAGCTGGAAGACCTGCCGCCGCCGGTCGCCGAGCCGATCCCGGTGCCGGAGGACACCATCCCGCCGCCGCAGCCGATTGAAGAGCCGCGCCCGCAGGACGCGCCGACGCCGCAGCAGCAACAGGCGCAGGAGCGCGTGGCGCAGCCGGACACCAAGGACCAGGACGCGGTCAGCGCGTTGGCGATCTCGCAGGAAAAGGCAAAGCAGGAGCAGGAAGCCAAGCGCCGCCAGGAGCAGATCGACCTGACCGAGCGCAAGCGCCAGGAAGAGGCCGAGCAGAAGCTGCGCCTGGCCAAGCAGCAGGAAGCGGACGCCAAGAAGAAGCAGGCGGACCAGGAGCGTCTGGCGGCCGACAAGGCCGAGGCCGAGAAGCAGAAGAAGATCGCCGACATCCGTGCCCGCCGCGAGCAGGCCGAGAAGGAAGCCAAGCTGGCCGAGCAGAAGCTGCGCCAGGTCGCTGCCGCGCGTAACGCTGCCGGCACTGCAGCCGCAGGCGCCAGCGGCGCCGCTCAGCCGGCTGCCGGTGGTGGTGGCAGCAGTGACGACCTGTCAGCCAAGTACGCTGCGGCCATCCAGGCCAAGGTGCTGGCGCAGTGGGTGCGTCCGGACAGTGTTCCGCTGGGCCAACGCTGCCAGATCACCATCAACCAGCTGCCGGGTGGGACGGTCCGCAGCGCTACGGTCAGCGCCGGCTGCCCGTTCGACGAGGCCGGCAAGCGCTCGATCGAAGCCGCCGTGCTCAACGCCCAGCCCCTGCCGTACCGAGGCTTCGAGCAGGTGTTCGCGCGCACGATCAACTTCACCTTCACCGCCCAGGATCGCTGAGGCGCAGGGGCAGGGCAGCCCTGTGGGGCTGTCCCGTCATCCGATGACGCCTCTGACTCTGGATCGTACGGTGCCGTCCAAGCCATGCTTTGGGCGAGTCATCCGCACGGAAGTTGGCCGCGACGTTAACGGCATGTGAGAGAACCGGCTGGCACTGACCCGGAATTCACGTACCCTTGGTTCATGATTGCGAAGCGGTTCACTGCCGTTTTGTTATCCCTCGTTCCGGTTCCCCCTATTTGAGCGCTCCATGAAGAAGATGCCTCGCTGGCTTGCCGTGTTTGCGGCTCTGTTGCTGCCCTTTGCTGCCGTCGCGCAGCAGAAGGGGCTGGATATCGACATCATCGGCGGCAACGCCTCCGCCCTCCCGATCACCATCGTGCCGATGCCCTACCAGGGTTCGGCCGCCGCCCCGCAGACCGACGTCGCCGGCGTGGTCCGTGCCGACCTGGAACGTTCGGGCCAGTTCCGCACGCTGCCCGAAGCGCAGATCGTGGAAAAGCCGATCCGTGGCGGTGACATCCAGTTCGCCACCTGGCGTGCGCTGAAGCAGAACTACATCGTCGTCGGCCGGGTCATGGACGCCGGCGCCGGCGCCTACCGCGTCGAGTACGAACTGTTCGATGTGCCCAAGGGCGAGCGCCTGCTGGGCCTGGCGATGACCGCACGCGGCAACGCCATGCGCGACGTTGCCCACCAGATGGCCGACGCCATCTACGAAAAGATCACCGGTGTCCGTGGCGCCTTCTGGACCCGCATCGCCTACGTGACCGCAAGCGGCAAGGGCGACGCCATGCGCTATGCGCTGATGGTCGCCGATTCGGACGGCTTCAACCCGCAGACCATCGTGCGTTCGGCCGAGCCGCTGCTGTCGCCGTCGTGGAGCCCGGATGGCAACAAGCTGGCCTACGTCAGCTTCGAGCGTGGCAACTCGGCCATCTACATCCAGAACATCTCCACCGGCGCCCGTGAACTGGTCACCAGCTTCCGCGGCATCAACAGCGCCCCGGCCTTCTCGCCGGACGGCCGCAAGCTGGCCCTGACCCTGTCGCGTTCGGGCAACCCGGAAATCTACGTGATGGACCTGGGCAGCAAGCAGCTGACCCAGCTGACCAACCACTTCGCCATCGATACCGAGCCGACCTGGGCCCCGGACGGCAGCGCGGTGTACTTCACCTCCGACCGCGGCGGTCGCCCGCAGGTCTACAAGGTCGGTGCCGGTGGTGGCAGCGCCGAGCGCGTGACCTTCCAGGGCAACTACAACGCCAAGCCCTCGGTGTCCTACGACGGCAAGAAGATCGCTGTCGCCCAGGGTTCGGGCAACAGCTACAAGATCGCGCTGATGGACAGCTCGCTGGGCTCGCCGCGCTGGAGCACGCTGTCGCCGGGTTCGCTGGACGAATCGCCGAGCTTCGCGCCCAACGCGAGCATGGTGCTGTATGCCGCCCGTGAGGGTGGTCGTGGTGTGCTGTACGCCGTCTCGGCCGACGCGCGCGTGCGCCAGCGCCTGGTTCTGGCAGACGGTGATGTGCGCGAGCCGGCATGGTCCCCATACCGTACCCAGCGCTAAAAGAGTGTTAATATTTTCTCTGTATTGAACCCCTCATCGGCTTAGGAGCCACAAAGGTATCGCCATGAACAAGTCCACCCGCGTTCTGCTTGTTTCCCTGCTGTCCGTGGCCGTCCTGGCCGGTTGCTCGAAGAAGGTCAAGGAAGAAGCCCCGGCTCCGGTCGATACCGGCACCTCGACCACCACCCCGACCGGTCCGTCCACCTCCGGCCTGTACGGCCCGGGCGATCTGGACACCGATGCCTGCCTGCGTCAGCGCGTTGTCTACTTCGACCTGGACAAGGAAGAAGTGAAGTCGGAATTCCAGGCCATCATGGCTTGCCACGCCAAGTACCTGCGTGACCGTCCGTCTTCGCGCATCACCCTGCAGGGCCACACCGACGAGCGCGGTTCGCGCGCGTACAACCAGGCCCTGGGCGAGCGTCGTGGCAACGGCGTCAACTCGGCGCTGCAGGCCAACGGTGGCTCGGCTTCGCAGCTGACCGTCGTGTCCTACGGTGAAGAGCGTCCGGTCTGCACCGAGTCGAACGAGTCCTGCTGGTCGCAGAACCGTCGCGTCGAAATCGTCTACACCGCGCAGTAATCCATGCGCCTTGGCATCAAACTGATGCTGGTCGTTGCGGCAGCCCTCGTGGCTGCCGCACCGGCGCATGCACAACGTCAGAGTCTGGCCGACCGTGTCGGTTCGCTCGAGCAGCAGATGTACAACAACAGTGCCAACCAGGACCTGTTGAACCAGATCAACCAGCTGCGGCAGCAGGTCACCAGCCTGCAGGCCTCGATCGAGCAACTCCAGCACGACAACGCCCAGCTCAAGCAGTCCGCCCAGGACCAGTACCTGGATCTGGACAGCCGCCTGAACCGGTTGGAAGGGGGCTCTGCCGCCCCGGCCCTGCCTGCTGTTCCGGCGAGCGCACCGAAGGCTCCTGCAGCCCCGGCAAAACCCGCAGCGGCGGCCACTTCCGAGCGGCCGCCTTCCGTCCATGGTGACCCGGGCAGTCTGGCCGTCACCGGTGACGAGCGTACGTCCTACAACGTGGCTTTCGATGCGTTGAAGGCAGGCAAGTACGATGATTCGGCGCAGCTGTTCCTGAGCTTCCTGGAGCTGTACCCGAACGGTGTCTACGCCCCCAATGCGCTGTACTGGCTGGGCGAGAGCTACTACGCTACCCGCAATTTCCCGATGGCCGAGTCCCAGTTCCGCGAACTGCTCTCGCGCTATCCCACCCACGACAAGGCCGCAGGTGGCCTGCTCAAGGTCGGCCTCTCGCAGTATGGCGAGGGCAAGGTCGACCAGGCCCAGCAGACGCTGGAGACCGTCGTGGCGCAATACCCGGGCTCGGATGCCGCGCGTACCGCGCAGGACCGCCTGCAATCGATCCGCCTTGGCAATCAGATCCGCTGATCCGCTGACCGGGCGTACAATACGCACCCTGGCGCCGGGCTGACTCCCGGCAGCCTCCTGTAGAGCCGAGCCCATGCTCGGCTGCTTTCGTTTCCGGCGCCGATACATCCGTCGCCCGTCCCATGAAGAATTGTTTGCCATGACCGCCGTTTCCCCGTCCGCCGCCGTCGCCACGCCCAGCGAAATCGTGCAGTCGCCACTGCCGCGCCTGAAGATCACCGAGATCTTCACCTCGCTGCAGGGCGAAGCCGATACCGCTGGTTGGCCGACCGTGTTCGTGCGCCTGACCGGCTGCCCGCTGCGCTGCCAGTACTGCGACACCGCGTACGCCTTCCACGGCGGCACCTGGTGGGACATCGACGACATCGTCGCCGAGGTGCTGGCGCAGGGCGTGCGTCACGTCTGTGTGACCGGCGGCGAGCCGCTGGCACAGAAGCGCTGCCTGGTGCTGCTGCAGAAGCTGTGTGATGCCGGCCTGGATGTGTCGCTGGAAACCTCCGGTGCGCTGGACGTCGGTGCGGTCGATCCGCGCGTGTCGCGTGTGGTCGACATCAAGACCCCCGGCTCGGCCGAGGTCGCCCACAACCGGCTGGAGAACCTGCCGCTGCTGACCACGCGCGACCAGATCAAGTTCGTGATCTGCAACCGCGAAGACTACGACTGGGCCAAGGCCATGGTCGCCGAACACGAACTGGTACAACGCACGATGGTGTTCTTCTCGCCCAGCAAGGGCGAGATCACTGCCCGCCAGCTGGCGGACTGGATCGTGGAAGACCGGCTGCCGGTGCGCTTCCAGATGCAGTTGCATAAGATTCTGTGGAATGACGAGCCGGGCCGCTGAGCCCGTTTGTTGTTCCTTGATGTAGTTCCGGCGCGGGACAGCGTGCTGGCTTTTCCCCCAAACCGGATGATTTACCCATGAAGAAGGCAGTCGTGCTTCTCTCCGGCGGCATGGATTCAGCCGCCGTCATCGCCATGGCCCAGGAACAGGGCTTCGCCGTGCATGCCCTGAGCGTGCGTTACGGCCAGCGCCATACCTCCGAGCTGGATGCCGCCGCGCGCGTGGCCAAGGCCCAGGGTGTGATCGTGCACAAGACCGTGGACGTGGACCTGCGCAGCATCGGCGGCTCGGCGCTTACCGATGACATCGACGTGCCCGAGGCGGGCGGCGAGGGCATCCCGGTCACCTACGTGCCGGCGCGCAACACCATCATGCTGTCGTTGGCCTTGGGCTGGGCCGAAGTGCTCGGTGCCAACGACATCTTCTGCGGCGTCAACGCCGTGGACTACTCCGGTTACCCGGATTGCCGTCCCGAGTTCATCGCTGCCTTCCAGGCGCTGGCCAACCTGGCGACCAAGTCGGGCGTGGAAGGCGCGGGCATCACCGTGCATGCGCCGCTGCAGTTCCTCAGCAAGGGCCAGATCGTCAGCGAAGGCGTGCGCCTGGGCGTGGACTTCGGCCTGACCGTGTCCTGCTACAACGCCGATGCCAACGGCGCGGCCTGTGGCCATTGCGACGCCTGCCGCCTGCGTGCGCAGGGCTTCACCGATGCCGGCGTGGCCGACCCGACGCTGTACGCCTGAGGTAATGGGGGCTGATGCCCCAATGGTAGGTGCCAACCTTGGTTGGCACTGTGCGCCGGGCACGGTCCGGCGCTACCGCTGCTGCAACCACCCCGACGCCTCGATAAACGCCCGCACCGTGGCCGGATCTGTGTAATCCAGCTCGATCATCCGTGCGATCGCCGCCTGCTCATCCGGCTGCTGGCGCATGTACTCCTGCGCGATGCGGTAACCGGCGTAGTAGCCCACATCACTCACCCCGAACGGATTGCGTGCGCTGTTGTACAGCCAGTTGTCCAGATCATTGCCGTCCATCTCCACGATGAAGCGAGCGCGGATGTCGGATTCATGCAACGGCCCGTAGGTGTACAGCGGCAGCGCCGGTCGGCGACCGCTGATCCGTTCGGCGATGTACTCGGCCACGCCCTCGCGCACCGCGTACTGTGCGAGCGAGCCGGTTGTCTCGTGCTGCTGGGTGTGCACGTACTCGTGCAGGTTGTTCTGCGCGTTGTTCGCGCCGGGAGTGCTGTCGTAGAAGACCCGAAGGCGGCTGCGCAACGGCTCCGGCAGTTCACTGACATCCACGCTTGCATCGCCGAGTGCCATCTCCGCGCCTATCAGCACCTGGTTGCCCAGCGTGGTGCCACCTGTGCGCAGCACGCCCACGGCATAGGTGATGCTGGCCGGGCGCAGGGCGGGGTAGAGCCTGCGGAACGCCGTCAGATCCCGCTCAAGCGTGGCGCTGGCCTGCTGGGCGTTGGCGGTCAGCGGCCGCACCGAGGCCCAGAAGCGCGGCCAGGCGAGCATTGTGTCGGCGTACTCGACGGCGGTGTAGTTGCGCACCTTCATCAGCGCATGCAGGCCGGCACTACCCGGCTCGATGTAGTGCTGCCGGACCAGGGCCACCCGCTGCGCGCCATCGGGCTCGGCAAGCACCGCATCGTAGGTACTCCAGAATCGGGCGATGTCATCTGTCTGTACCGATGGGGTCGCAGCAGTGGTGATGGCGCAGGGCAGCAGCAGGCAGGCGTACAGACAGAAGGACAGGCGCATCCGTGGCTCCGAAGGAAGAAGGATCGTGGATGAGATGCGTCCGGTGCATGGAACGGTTTAACTGCAGGCCGATACTGCAATGATTTCTCTCTGCCGCGCAAAGTAGGGTAGAATGCCCACCCCGCCGACAGGCAGGGATGTTGCATGGGCCGTTAGCTCAGTCGGTAGAGCAGAAGACTTTTAATCTTTTGGTCGATGGTTCGAATCCATCACGGCCCACCATCGCAGACAGCGCCGGCATCATCTGCCGCGCAACCCAGAAAGCGCCGAGAGGCGCTTTTTTGTTGCCCGCGTGCAGCCAGGGGCGGCCACGCCCGCGACGCTGGCGCAGGAAATCTTCCAGCAACACCGAATAATTACCTTTAAGGTAATTAATTTGGGAATATGAAGTAATAAATCGTGCGACTCTGGCCGGTCAGAATCGACCGGCCAGGTCTTTTTCAACCGTAGTGCGCGCGTAGAAGCCCGGCGTCGTGGAAGGAAATCCCCTCGCGGATGCACTCCTCGGCGCGTTCCATGTCCTTGTGCAGCTGGATCAGGGCATCGTCGGCGAGCTGGTCGATGTCCACCACTCCGCAACAGGCCTGGTCGATCACATGCTGCATCGGCTCGCCCCAGCGCCGCCGTACGTTGCGGATCATGCGGCAATGCCACTCGCGCATGATGGCGTCCATCCGCCGTTCCCCCGGGGCTGCATGCGCCTCACCGGCCACCACCCGCAAGGCCGGCGCCGGGCTGCGACCGCCGCGCAGTTCCTGGGTCCTAGCGGCCAACCGCTGTGCGAGCTCCTCGAGTCGCGTGTGAGTCATCCTTCGCCTCCCTGATCCGTTTTGCCAGAAGCTTCGTCAGGTCGAGCACATTGTCCGGCGCCGAAGGCTGACCGAACGCGTCCACGACCATGAATGCGGTCTCCAGCAGCACAGGATCGTAGATCCATTCCGGTGGATCGCCGACCAGCTCCAGGTAGTGCGAAAGCACCTTGACCGCAGCGCTCATCTTCTCGAAATCCAGTCCCGTAGATTGAGACTGAAGCGACACATCAACGTCCTGATCGGCACGATCGAGCGTGCCGTGCGGGAGCTGCATTGCCGACTCGAGATCGCGGGCCAGGCGATGGCCGATGCTCTTCGGGTTGCTCTCCGAAATCCACTGGCTGACCTGGGGCTGCGCCCAGCGGGTGCCGCCGAACAGGCGGGCCCATTCGGCCGGGCCGCCGGCAGCGGCAACGCGGAGGCGCATGTTGAGGGTGCGGGCGGTACTGGCGTCCATCTGTAGATGGTGCTCTGCATTACCAATCCAGCAAATGACCAAAACGGTATTGACTATCCATTACCTTGACGGTAATGTGTGGGCCATGAACCTCATCGACTACGCCATCTCCCAAGGGGGCTACGGCACCCCCAGTTGTCCCGTGATGCGCCGTCTGGCCCACCAGACCGGCTGTGCGCTGCGGACCCTCTACATGATCGCCCGCGGCCACAAGTTGCCCGGTGCCCGTCTGTGCCGACGCATCGAGCTGGCCACGGCCGGCGCGGTCCGCCGCGAATTCCTGCGCCCGGATGTGTTCGCGCCGGGTCCGTCGTCCATCCAAGGAGAAGCCCACCATGCAGCTTGATACGTTCGGCGAATACGTCCGCAGCCGTCTGGAGCACTGGGGCGGTGAGTACGCTCTGCATCGCGACTGCGAATACCTGGGCTTCCAATCACGCAACCTGCTGGCTGTCCTGATCGAGCATCGCGGCGACATGCCAGGCCGTGCGCAGGGGTACAAGCCACTGGAGACGGATCTGCTGGCGCAGCAGATCGAAGACATCATCACCGCAGTTGCCCGTGACAACGTGGCGATGGCCTGCGCACTGCGTGGCTACTACTGCGGTCGCGGCCGTCGCAAGGTCGAGCGCTTCGAGACCGCCAATCTGCTGCTCGCCAACTGCGGGCAGCGACCGGTCTCCAACCGGCATTACCTGAATCTGGTCGAGCTGGGCTTCCAGCGCGTGCGCGGCTGGATGGAAGGCATCGCCCAGGCCGCATGAGCGGTGGGCGCAACTTTCGCCCGTCTCCCGACCGGATGAACCCTCGCGCCCAGCCGGCAGCGAGACGGGCACCTCTCCCGGCCACCTCGATACGTCGTGGCCAGCATCGAATCCTGGACTTTCCATGAAAGAAGAAATCTTCAGCGCAGTGGGCGCAGCGGCGGCCAAATCGGCTCCGCCGGTAACCGTTGCCGGTGCACTTGCCGCCGGCATAACCCTGGACCGCCTGGTGGTGGTCCTGACCATCATCTATCTCGCCGCGCAGATCGCTTACCTGTGCTGGCGCTGGTTGCGCGAGTGGCGGCGGAAGGGGCGCGAATGAGCAGGCCGGCCACAGCGTTGCCGGTGCGCCGTCTGGTTGCCGCGCTGGCCCTCAGTGCCGCAGGCCTGATCGCCATTGTCGAGCATGAGGGCTATACCGACGCGGCGGTGGTGCCGACCCGCAACGATCGTCCGACCTATGGTTTTGGCTCGACCCGACGCGAAGATGGCACGCCGGTGCGGCTCGGAGACCGGACTACACCGGTCCGTGCGCTGCGTACCGTGGAAGCACATCTGGCGCGCGAGGAATCGCAGTTCCGCGCATCGTTGCCGGGCGTCGCGCTGACTCAGGGTGAGTACGACACCTATGTCGACTTCCTCTACCAGTATGGGATCGGCAACTGGAATGGATCGTCCATGCGCGGGCACCTCCTGCGAGGTGAGTATCGCCAGGCATGCGATGCGTTGCTGCTGTGGAAGCGGGCAGGGGGCTACGACTGTTCGACCCGGGTCAACGGACAGCCGAACACGGTGTGCTGGGGCGTATGGCAACGGCAGCAACAGCGTCATGCCCGCTGCCTGGCGGAGCAGTGAAGGATGCCACGCACATTGATCGCGATTGCGCTGCTGGTGCTGTGGTCGTCGGTGATGTTCGCGGCAGGCTGGGGCTGGCGTGGCGATCGCAGCGATGCCGCAAAGTCAGAGGTTGCGTCGCTGCAGCACGCCGAGGCAATGCAGGCCGAGCGCGCAGCGCGCGAACGGCAGGCGGTACAGACCGGGGCGATGGCCTCGCTGGGAGTACGACATGAACAAGATCGCGAACGTGCGGCCGAAGTGGAAGCCGAGGTGGTCGCTGGCCTGCGTGCTGGCAGTCTCCGGTTGCGCAACGACCTCGCCGCCTGCCATACCGGTCGCTTGTCCGACGCCACCGCCAGCGCCCGCGAACGTGATGCGGGCGCCCAACTACGAGCAGAGGTTGCGGCAGCGCTTGTTCGAATCGGACGCGACGCCGACGACCAGCTCAGGAGCTGCCAGGCGGTGATCGCGTTGGACCGGCGTTGAAAGCGTGCGGGTCGGGGTGGGGTCAGACCTTCGGTAACCCATGACGAGCATTCAGCAGCGGATCTTCGCAATCGGAGTCGAGATGGAGTCTGCCGTGCGATCAGCGTGGCGTTATGCTCAGCGTCTTTCCCAGGATGGGCCGCCCCATGCGTTTGATCGTGCTGTCGCTGTTGTTGTCCGCTGTCTCCGCCGCGCCGCTGATGGCCGCCGAGTCTGCGGCTGAGCCGGCGGTCGCTTCGCCGCTGGCCATCGGCGAAACCTTCACCATCGAATCCAAGGCGCTGGGCGAAACCCGCCGCATCAACGTGTACCGCCCAAAGCCGTGGGGCCTGGACCCGAAGACGCCGCTGCCGGTGCTCTACATGCCCGACGGCGGCATCGGCGAGGACTTCCTGCACGTGGCCGGGCTGGTGCAGGTGCTGACTGGCAATGGCAGCATGCGTCCGTTCCTGCTGGTCGGTATCGAAAACACCGAGCGCCGCCGTGACATGACCGGCCCCAGTCGTGATCCTGAGGATCAGAAGATCGCACCGCGCATCGGTGGCTCGGCGGCGTACCGAGATTTCCTGCGCGATGAACTGATGCCGCAGGTGCGCCAGCGCTACCCGACCACCGACGAGCGCGCGCTGATCGGCGAATCGCTGGCCGGATTGTTTGTGGTCGAGACGCTGCTGCAGGAACCGACCTTGTTCAACAGCTACATCGCGCTGGATCCCAGCCTGTGGTGGAACCGCGGTGCGTTGCTGTCTGGCGCAGGCAAGCAGTTGCCGTCGGTTGCCCACACCGGCGCACGGCTGTTCCTGGCCAGCAGTGGCCAGCCGGAACTGGCCGCATCGAGCGCACGCTTGGCGGCGATGTTGCAGCAGGCATCACCGGCAACGCTGGTGAAGTACCAGCCGCTGCCGGAAGAGACCCACGCGACGATCTACCACCCGGCGGCGCTGCAGGCCCTGCGGACGCTGTTCCCGGCACCGCCGCCGGCCTCGCCTTGAGAGGAGTGGCTTGGCGTGCAGCAACGCGGCGTGTGAGGATGCGGTAGCGGCGCCATCTGCGTGCGCCGCCCGCAACAGGAGAGCGCGGATGCAGCGTGTGCGTGGATGGAGTGTGCTGGCCTGCCTGGCCCTGGCAGGTTGCGCGATGTCGGTGGCGCCGCCGGCAACGCAGAATGAAGCCAAGGAAAGCGCGACGGCGGTGCCAGGCGTGATGCTGCCCGATACAGAGTCACTGCGCGTGCATGACCCGATCGGGCGCGACTATGCCCTGTGGGTGGCATTGCCTGCTGGCTACGCGGCGCATCCGCAGAAGCGCTATCCGGTGCTGTACGTGACCGACGCGTTGTACAGCTTCCCGCTGGTGCGCAGTGTGCGCAACCTGGTGGGGCAGCAGGGGGTCAACATCGAGGATTTCATCCTGGTCGGGTTGCCGCCGCAGGAAGGACTGACGTCCAAGCAGAGCCGCTCGCGCGATTACACGCCCAGCAACCCGGTGCGCACGCCAGCCGGCTACTACAGCGATGATGTTACCTACGGTGGTGCCGCGCACTATCGCGACTTTGTGGCTGCGCAGGTGTTGCCGATGGTCGATGCGCGCTACCGCACCGATCCCGCCCGGCGCGTGTTTGCGGGTCATTCCTATGGCGCGCTGTTTGGTGCTTACGTGCTGACGACCCAGCCGGACATGTTCAGCACCTACATCCTGTCCAGCCCGTCGCTGTGGTTCGACCAGCGTCTGTTGCCGCGCATGCAGGACGCCGCCGTCATCCCGGCGCAGCCGACCCGCGTGCTGTTGTCAGTGGGCAGCTACGAGACGGTCAAGGAAGGGCCGCGCTACTCCACCGGCAACGACATGCTGCGGCAGGCCGCCGACTTTACTGCCCAGCTGCAGCGCAGTGGCCGCAAGCTGCAGGTGGAGAACATCGTGATTGATGGCGAAGACCATCTCACTGTGTATCCGCGCGTGATCACCCGCGCGCTGCTGCAGGTACTTCCGGGCGAAGGACCGTATACCGGCGGTTGACGGCCAATTCCATCCACGCATGGCGTGGATCTACTGCGATGCGCACCGTTGTGTGAACGGAAAATGCTGCCAGTAGATCCACGCCATGCGTGGATGCACCAGTAGATCCACGCCATGCGTGGATGGGGCCTCACGCTGCCTGTGCATCCGCCCCGGTCAACACGCCGACATCCGCATGACGGAAGCACAACCGGATCGCATCCAGCAGCTCGCTCATGTTGTAGGGCTTGGGCAGGAAGTGGATGCCGTCATGCAGCTGCGGCAGCACGGCATGCTGGTCCATGCCGGAGGTCACCAGGATCGGCAGCTCGGGATACAGGTCGCGCACGCGGTTGGCGGCCTCGATACCGCTGACCCGGCCGAGATTGACGTCGGTGAACATCAGGTCGAAGCGCTCACCGGCCGCCAGCAGGCCCAGCGCGGCTTCGGCGCTGCTCACGCCTGCGACGTGGCAGGCCTGGCTCTCCAGCGCCATCCGGCTCAGTTCACGGGTTTCCTCGGCGTCTTCGATCAGCAGGACGCGTGGTTCAACGTGGCGCTTGGACAGCAGCATGACGCAACAACTCCGGACGGCAGGGCATGAAAGGCGCGCAAGTATGCGCAAGCCCCCAGTGAGCCCCGTGTGCAGGATTGGCTAAGTGGGCGTTACAAGACCTAGCTGCGCTGGCGGCGCGCATGCCAGGCCAGTGCTGCCACCGCCAGCAGGCGCAGTGCGCTGGGCAGCCGGGGGCAGCGGCACGCGCCGGAAGTCCCTGTGCCATCGGTCATGCGTTGCCGCACAGTCATCCGTACGCAGGTACAGTCGAGGCCAGACCGACAGGAGCAATGCGAATGCTGTGCCCCGTGTGCAAGACCCAGACCCTGCAGATGGCCGAGCGCCATGGCATCGAGATCGACTACTGCCCGAGCTGCCGTGGCGTATGGCTGGATCGTGGCGAACTCGACAAGATCATCGAACGCGCCACTGACGGTGCAGGCGCCGCCATGCCGCCGCCAGGGCCCGCGCCTGTGCAACCGCAGGCCGCGCCGCCGCCGGTGATGCATCGCGATACCCGTCATCTCGGCCAGCGCCACGACGACAACCGTGGCCAGTACAGCCAGGGTTACAAGAAAAAGAAGAAGGAGAGTTTCCTCTCCGAGCTGTTCGATTTCTGAGGTCGCTCAGGGCCGGCGCAGGATGAACTCGCGGTCGCGGCTGTCGCCGACGATGAAGTCGTACTCGCCGGCCTTGCTGCAGCCGTAGCGCGCGTAGAAGCGCTGCGCGCCAAAGTTCTCTTCCCACACGCCCACCCACAGGGTGCGGCGTTGTGGCTGGTCCAGCCAGGCCATGAACGTATCCATCAGCCGCGCGCCGTAGCCACCATTCTGGTGGCTGGCCAGGATGTACAGGCGCTTGAGTTCGATGTCGCCATCGCGCGCGTCCGCATGCGGCAGGGTGTTGGCACCGGCGGCCAGATAGCCCACCACCGTTTCGCCCTCCAGCAGCAGCCACACCGCACTGCGCGGGTCGGACAGTTCGACCCGCTGCGGTGCGGTGCCGTAGTGATCCTGCAGGAAGGTGTGCAGGTCCTGCGGCGGATAGGAATCGCCCCAGGTTTCGGTATAGGTGGCGATGGCGATCGCCGACAGGGCGTCGACGTCGGCCAGGGTGGCGCGGCGGATATGCAACGACATGGTGCAGCCTGCAATGGAACGTGCGGCAGTGTAGCCGGCCCCGGTGGTTGCCGGGGCTGGCTGCTGCTCACGATCCGCTGCTCAGAACCACATGCGGATGCCGGCGACCCAGCGCGTATCGCGTGCATGGTCGCCGGCATAGTCCGCCGTGTCGCCGAACGCGCGTTCGTGGCTGATGCCGATGTACGGCGCGAAGCGGCGGCGGAACTCGTACCGCAGGCGCAGGCCGGCTTCGACCTTGTTGAGGCCGCGGCCGATGCCGTACTCGGGTTCATCCTTGCTGGCCACGGTGGCTTCCAGCAGTGGCTGCAGGATCAACCGGTTGGTCAACAACACGTCGTATTCGATCTCGGCCTTGGCCATCAGCTGGCCACCGGAACCGGCATACAGCGTGGCCGAGCTTTCGAACTTGTACGGTGCCAACCCCTGGATGCCGATCGCCGCCCAGGTGCGTGAATCGGCGGGGCGGAAGTCCTGGCGTACGCCGACCAGCACGTCCCACCATGGCGAAATGGCACGCCCGTAGAGTCCTTCCACGCTAGAGGATTCCGTGCGGCCCTGGCTGCGTTCACCATCGGTACGCAGCCACAGGCGGTTGATGTTGCCGCCGATCCAGCCGCTGGCCTCCCAGGCCTGGCCGTTGCTGCTCTTGCCGTCCCAGTGTTCGAGGCGGTCGATCAGCAGCAGGCTGTTGATCTCCGGGGCGTGCTCCATCGCACCATGCGCGATGGGTGGGAACGCGGCTGCACGATCGGCATCGGTGGGGACAGGAATCGGTTCGCGCGGCGCGGTCGGCGCGGGCGTGCCATGGCCCATTGTCGAGTGATCCATCGCGCCATGATCCATCGCGCCATGGTCCATCGTTGAATGGTCCATCGCACCGTGATCCATCTTCGAGTGGTCCATCTTCGAATGATCCACGTCGGCCGCTGCCGCTGGCGTGGTATCGGCAGGAGGCGAGGGCGCTGTCATGTCATGACCGGCATGGGACTGCGCGAACGCGGGCAGCGCGGCCAACATGCCGAGGGTCAACAGGCTCGGAGCAAGCAGGGAACGGCTCATTCTTCGATCCTCACTTCGCGCATCATGCCTGCTTCCATGTGGTACAGCAGATGGCAGTGGTAGGCCCAGCGGCCGAGTGCATCGGCGCGCACGCGATAGGTACGGCGTGTGCCGGGCGGCATGTCGATGGTGTGCTTGCGCACCTGGAATTCGCCCTGTGCGTTCTCCAGATCGCTCCACACACCGTGTAGATGGATCGGGTGCTGCATCATCGTGTCGTTGACCAGCACGATGCGCATGCGCTCGCCGTAGTTAAGGCGCAGCGGCTCGGCACCGGCGAAGGGAGTGCCATCGAACGACCAGGAGAACTTCTCCATGTGGCCGGTCAGGTGCAGCTCGATCTCGCGACCGGGCTCGCGGCCGTCGGGGTCTTCGAACAGGCTGCGCATCGCACCATAGGTGAGTACCTGGCGGCCGTTGTCTCGCAGGCCGATGCCGGGGTCGTCCAGCTTCGGCTCGGTGGCCGAGCTCTGCATGTCCACGAGCGGATTGTTGCGCTCACTGGCCGGATGCTTTGGCGCCTTGCTGGCGGCATCGCTGCCGCCGCCATGCGCACCGTGGCCCATGCTGGCACCACAGCCGCCTTCCATGCCCTTCATTGCTGCCATGTCGTGGCCACCATGGCCACCATGGCCACCGCTGCCCATGTCGTGACCCATGTCGCTCATCGTCAGCAACGGGCGCGGGTCGCGCGCAGGAATCGGTGCCTGCAGGCCATGGCGCACGGCGAGGGTGCCGGCGGCATATCCGGTGCGGCCCATGTCCTGGCAGAAGATGGTGAAGGCATCCTGGCCGCTGGGTTCGACCAGTACGTCGTAGGTTTCGGCCGGGGCGATGCGGAACTCGTCGATGCTGACCGGATGGATGTACTGGCCGTCGGCGGCGACCACGGTCATCTTCAGGCCGGGAATGCGCACGTCGAAGTAGGTCATCGACGCGCCATTGATGAAGCGCAGCAGCACCTTTTCGCCACTGCGGAACAGCCCGGTCCAGTTGCCGGCCGGCGCAGTGCCGTTCATCAGGTAGGTGTAGGTGTGCGCGTTGATGTCGGAGATGTCGCTGGGCGTCATCCGCATCCGGCCCCACATGCCGCGGTCGGACAGTGCGGCCGACCAGCCATCGCGACGGGCGTCGCGCAGGAAGTCAGGCAGGGTGCGCTTGTAGTAGTTGTCGTGCTCGGCGAGCTTCTTCATGCGCCGGAACAGCGCGCCAGGATCCATGTCGGTCCAGTCGGACAGCATGATCACGTGCTCGCGGTCATGCCGGTAGGGCGCCGGTTCGGCCGGGTCGATGATCAGCGCACCGTACAGCCCTGCCTGTTCCTGGAACAGCGAATGGCTGTGATACCAGTAGGTGCCGGATTGCTTGAGATCGAAGTGGTAATGGTAGGTCTCGCCGGGGCCGATGCCGTTGAAGCTCAGGCCGGGTACGCCATCCATGTTGGCTGGCAGCAGGATGCCGTGCCAGTGGATGGAGGTGGGGTGCTGGCCGAGCGTGTTGCGCACGAACAGGTCCACGGTCTGGCCTTCGCGCCAGCGCAGGATCGGTGCCGGCAGCGAGCCGTTGACGGTGATCGCCGGGCGGGTGCGGCCGGTGAAGTTGGCCAGCGACTCGCCGATGGCCAGTTCAACGCGGGTATCACTGATGACGGCTGGCGCGCCGGCCAGGCGGGGCGCGGCAGAGGCGGCGGCGAGCACGCGCTGCGGGACGCCGGCTGCGGCGATGCCGGCAACCACGCCGCCAGCAGCGATGCCCTGCACGAAAAGACGGCGCGACGGCATGGGCACAGCGCCCGGGCCGGGAGGAATACGGGTACTCATGGTGGTGACTCCAAACACGGAAAGACGCCAGCGCAGGGCCGGCTTCAGTGCGCAGCGCGCACGAGGCGTGTTGGATCAGCCGATGGGAGGGCGTGAGATCGGCGGCAGCGGCGGTGCCGGGCGGCCGTTGGCCGGCATCGGCTGCGGGGTCAGGGATAGACCGGGGCCGGCCAGGAACGGCAGTGCCTGCACCGCCAGCAGCGGGTGCTGGGCGCAGCTGCGCACGCAGTCCTTGATCTGGCAGTGCGCGTCATGGGCGGGAGCCTTGGCCTGCGGCGTCTCGTCGGCGGTCATGCCGGCGTGGTGGTGGCAGTCCGCGTCGCCCTCATCGGTCATGGCCGAGGTCATCGCATGGGCCATGCGACCCATGTCCTCGTGTCCGCTGGCCATGGCCGCGTTCAGCCCGTTGAGCAACAGGCTGAGCATGAGCACGACACGGAGCAGGGTCGAGGCGAGGGACATGGCGTCAATTTAGCCGCAAGCGGGGCGGGATGCACTTCATGCTGAATGGTGTGTTCAAGGTTGGACCCGCACCAATGTAGAGCCGAGCCCACGCTCGGCTGCTTCTGCGGCAAAGGCAGCCGAGCGTGGGCTCGGCTCTACAGGGGCATCAGCGTACGGTTGGCGCTACCCTTCCTCGCGCACGATTTCCACCAACCTCGGACCATAGCGGCTGAGCTTGGTGCCGCCGATGCCACCGACCCGGGCCAGTTCGTCCAGCGAGGTCGGGCGCTGTTCGGCGATGTTGCGCAGGGTGCTGTCGTGGAAGATCACGAAGGCCGGTACGTTCTGCTCGCGCGCCAGCTCGGCGCGCAGGCCGCGCAGCGCATTGAACAGGGCCAGGTCCTGTGGCAGCACCGACAGGCCGGTGCGCTGCGCACTACGTTCGCGACCGGTACTGGCACTGACCGCATCACGGCGCATGCTGATCTGGCGGCGACCGGTCAGTACATCGCGGCTGGCATCGGTCAGGCGCAGGCCGCCGTGGCCCTCGCTGTCCACTTCCAGCAGGCTGGCGGCCACCAGCTGGCGGAACACGCTGCGCCAGGTGCGCGCATCCAGGTCGCGGCCGATGGCGTAGGTGCTCAGCTTGTCGTGGCCCTGCTGCTTGACCTTCTCGTTCTCGCTGCCACGCAGGACGTCGATCAGGTGGCCGACGCCGAAGCGCTGGCCACTGCGGTACACACAGCTCAAAGCCTTCTGCGCGGGGATGGTGGCATCCCAGGCCGCAGGCGGGGTCAGGCAGTTGTCGCAGTTGCCGCAGGGCTTGGGATAGGTTTCACCGAAACCGGCCAGCAGCACCTGGCGGCGGCACTGCATCGATTCGCAGTAGCCCAGCAGGTGGTCGAGCTTGGACCGCTCCAGCTGCTTGCGCTCCTCGCTGGCCTCGGACTGCTCGATCATCTGCTTGAGCAACACCACATCGCCCAGGCCGTAACAGAGCCAGGCCTCGGCGGCTTCACCATCGCGACCGGCGCGGCCGGTCTCCTGGTAATAGCCTTCCATCGACTTGGGCAGATCGGTGTGGGCGACGAAGCGCACGTCCGGCTTGTCGATGCCCATGCCGAAGGCGATGGTCGCGCACATCACAATGCCGTCTTCGCGCAGGAATCGACGCTGGTTGTTGGCACGCACTTCCGAGGGCAGGCCGGCGTGGTAGGGCAGGGCGTTGAAACCCTGCGTACACAGGAACTCGGCGGTTTCCTCCACCTTGCGCCGTGACATGCAGTAGACGATGCCGGCCTCGCTGCGATGGCTGCGCAGGAAATCGCTCAGCTGCTTGCGGGCGTTGTCCTTCTGCACCACGGTGTAGCGGATGTTGGGGCGGTCGAAGGAGCTGACGAAGTGACGGGCCTCGGCCAGGTCCAGGCGCTCGGCGATCTCGCGCTGGGTCGGCGGGTCGGCGGTAGCGGTCAGGGCGATCCGCGGAATCTCCGGCCAGCGCTCGTGCAGGACGGTCAGCTGCCGGTATTCGGGGCGGAAGTCGTGGCCCCATTGCGACACGCAATGGGCTTCATCGATGGCGAACAGGGCGATCCGGCTGCGCGACAGCAGCGACAGGAAGCGGCCGGTCAGCAGGCGCTCGGGGGCGACATAGAGCATGTCAAGCTCACCGGCGAGCAGTTCGCGTTCGACCCGGGCGGCCGTTTCGGCGTCCAGGGTAGAGTTCAGGAATTCGGCGCGCACGCCGAGCTGGCGCAGGGCTTCGACCTGGTCCTGCATCAGCGCGATCAGCGGCGAGATGACGATGCCACAGCCGTCACGCAGCAGGGCGGGCACCTGGTAGCACAGCGACTTGCCGCCACCGGTAGGCATCAGCACCAGGGCATCGTGACCGGCAGCCACATGCTCCACGATGTCCTGCTGCGGACCACGGAAATCGTCGTAACCAAAGACGCGGCGGAGCAGGTCGTGCGCGGGACGGGAAGCCATCCGGCTAGTTTACCCCGGCGGGGGTTCGGCCGGGTTGCACCCGGCACCTGCTATGAGCCAAAGCAACGTCAACGTCAACGTCAAAGGCAACAGCCGGCTCTGGGGTGATCCGTGGTTTGGCGGGGCGGTGTCGGATTGCGGGGACGCCGCAAGTACGTCCCTGTAGGCTTGGCCGCGGCATCCA
>NZ_JBYOLA010000010.1:0-159895 GCF_057799055.1 Stenotrophomonas sp. 14P6.2.3 | reverse complement strand
CAGGGTGGCGGCGGCGGTCGCGCCAGCTGATCCCAGCTGACAGGGATGGCGTCGCCCGCTGCGCGGGGGCTGCTTATCGGGGGACGACGCTAACGCGTCGTCCCTTTTTTGTTGCTGGCTGCCGGGTGGTTTGAGAGCTGGCGGTGGGTTTCGTGTGGGCGCTGGGGAGCGAGGTCGGCGCAAAACACGCCGCAACCCATCCATGGGGGCTCGTAGGCGCCATCCATGGCGCCTGCGGTTTTGCGCCGACCCCGCTCCCCAGCGCTTCAGACATTTCCAGCGCCTACTTGTCCCGCCGGGTAGCCGGGAGAAGAAGGATCAAATTCAAAGACAAAGACAAAGACAAAAGCAAAAGCCGGAATTCCAGCTTTTGCTTTTGATTTTGCCCTTGCTCCCGCCTTGGGTTTGCTGCATCCGCGCCCGCAGGAAACTGTCTGGGGAGGACGGATGGGCCGCGCAGGACCGCAGGCGCCATGGATGGCGCCTACGAGCCTACAGGGACGTACTTGCGGCGTGTCCTGCGCGGCCCATCCGTCCTCCCAATCCCAGCGTCAGTTCGGCGCGTAATGCCTCAACCCCGCGCTTTACTCGGATTCACCAGATTCCCAAAGAAGATCGCATTGATCAGCAACCGGTCCGTGCCATGCCAGTACTTGCGATGCGCCGGATCATCCGCAAACAGGATCACGTTGCCCTGCCCCTGCGCCGACACCAGCAGCCACGCACTGCCCGCCACGCGACTGCGGTTGCGCTCGGACAGATACCCGTTCACCCGCGGCGTGTCGTCGATCCGCACCACCGTGGAAAACCCGTTCGCGCTCGGCTGCAGGATGACCGTGTTCTCCTTGTTGATCGCCAGTTGCCGGCGCGGCACGCCGAATGCCAAAGGATGACTGGGGTCGACGTCGGCACTGAGGATGTTGCCGCTGACACGCTCGATGGCGGCGATATCGCGCTGGTCGCCGAAGGCGCGGCGCGCGGTGTCTCCCGCGTCCTCTTCCTTGCCCAGCTTCTCGCCCTCGGCGAGCTTCTGTTCGATCGCCCACTTTGAAGCGCTGCCATAGGTCACCAGTGACCCACCGGCCTGGATCCAGCGCTTCAATGCCGCTACCGCGGTTGCGTCGATCCCCGTGTAGGTGCCGCCGGAGAGCACGATCGTGGTGTAGCGGTCCAGCGATACCTTGCCCAGCTGCTGGGGGTCCAGCTTGCTGGCCGGCAGGCGCAGCTGCTGGTCGAGCAGGAACCAGGCCGAACCGATTTCGGTGGCGGCCACGCCCTCGCCCATCACCAGCGCCACTGCTGGCTTGCGTAGTGCCTTGACGCCGTCACTGCCAAGGTCGATGCCATCGCGGCTGCGGCCACTGGACAGCGCATGCACCTGCACGCCGGCTGCCCGCGCTGCGGCGGCGACCGCTTCCTGCAGCGCCGCGCCCTGCAGTGGCTGCCCGGCCACCGGTACCACGATGCTGCCACCGGCAAAGGCCACGTCACCCTGTGCGGTGCTGGCGGTGAACGGCTGGAAGGTGGCACGCGTGGACAAGCCCTTGGCCTGCAGACCGGCCAGTGCGCGGCCCGCGTTGTAGTCGCGCCAGTCGATCACGTAGGCGAAGCCCGCTTCACCACCAATCACCCCGCCCTGTACTTCGGGAACCTCGAGCACGCGGGCGCCGCCGTCGATGCGGCTGCGGCTGCCGGCAGAGGCCACGCCGTAGGCCGGGGCGATCGCATAGCTGGTGCTGCCGTAGAACACGTCGCCCTTGATCGGCGGGGTCTCGGCGAAGATCGAATGGACCAGCCGGAACTGCGCCTGCTGCACCGGCACCACGTAGGCGCTGCCCGCTTCGAAACGCTGGCCATCCACGGTGACGGCGCGATCCAGCGCATGCACTTCAATCCTGTGCAGCAACAGCAGTTCCAGCAGGCGTCGGGTCAATGCCGGATCATGCGCGTCGCCGAATACGAAGCTCTTCACCGGCTGTTGTGCGGCCTGCTTCAGCGCGCTCTGGAAGAATTGCTTCTGCAGATCGAACAGGGCGTTGCGTTCGGTCACCGCGCCGCGCACCGTGCCCAAGCCGGTGGCAACCTGGTTGCGGATGGTGAACGGGAACGTCAACAGGCCATTCACCGATTCCTGCACGCGACCACGCGAGCTGGCCTGTTCGACGGTGACACCAACCGCGCCGTGGAAGTCCGGATAGGTAGAGCCGTACACGGGCGAGAAATTGTCGAAGTTCTCACCGGTGTAGTACAGCGAGCCCAGCGCATCGAGCGCCTGGGCATGGTACTTGGCCAGGGTCTTGTTGAACTCGTACGACGCCGCCGGGATCAATGGACTATGCATGCTCTTCGGCGATGGCTCGAAGTAGTACGTGCTGTCCTTGCCCATCTCGTGGAAGTCGATCTGCACGTTCGGGTACCACTGGTGGAACTGTGCCACCTTCGGTCGCGAATCCTGTTGGGTCAGCGCCAGCCAATCGCGATTGAGATCGGTGAAGTAGTGGTTGGTGCGGCCCTGCGGGAACGGCTCAACGTGCTCCTTGTCGGCCGGATCGGCCGAGGCCGGATCTGACGCCCAGGCGTTGTGCCAGTTGGCGGCGCGGTCGCGGCCATCGGGATTCTGCGCCGGATCGAACAGCACCACCGCCTGCTGCAGCCACTGCTGCGTTTCCGCGCTGCGGTTGGCCACCAGGTAGTACGCGGTCAGCATCGCCGCTTCGCCGCTGGAGGTCTCGTTGCCGTGCACGCTGTAGCCCAGCCACACCACCACCGGACTGTCACCGGCAGCGCTGCGCGGCTGCGCCGGATCAACCAGGGTCGCGTGCTGCTGGCGGATCTGTTCCAGCCGCGCGTGGTTGCCGGCAGCGGTGACCGTGGCAATCAGCAGCGGTCGGCCCTCATAGCTGCGGCCGATCTCGCGCACGCTGATCCTGTCCGAGTGCTTGGCCAGCTCCTGGAAGTAAGCCACCAGCTGGTCGTGGCGGGTGTAACGGCTGCCGATCGGATAGCCGAGGAACTGCTCCGGCGTGGGAATGGCGGTATCGAAGGCCGCTGCATCGGTGGCCTTCGGGAAGAAATAGGCACTCTGCGCATGCACCGCAGACGGCAGCGATACGGCGGTGGCGACGGCAAGCAACAGCGGTAGAACAGCACGGCGGCGGAAGGACACGGTGACTCCCCAGAAACATGGCAACACGGCCGGCCACACGGGGTGGCCGGCCGCGGCGGGTGGATCAGAAGCGGTAATCGAAGCCCAGCGTGAAGTAGCGGCCACGCAGGTCGTACTGGCTGAAGTCGTACGGCGCGCGGATGCCCGGGAACGAGGCGTCGTACGGCGGCGTCTTGTCACCCAGGTTCTGCACCTTGGCATACACGGTCAGGTTCTCGATGCCGGTGTAGCCCAGGTACAGATCGAACTGGTTGTAGGCATCGACGCGGCTCTGCACCGCGGCGGCGGCGGTGCTGGCCTTCTGGTCGTAGCCACTGGTGTAGTACCAGGTCACCGCAGCGGTGTAGTCGCTGTAGTTCCAGTCCAGTGTGGTGGTGGCCTTGTTCTTCGGCAGGGTGGCGCCGAGGTTGCTGCCGGCGTAATCCACCAACGGGCCACCGACCACGGTCGGGCGCCGGTAGTCGCGCACGTGGGTGTAGGCCGAGGTCACGGTGAAGTCACCGAAGGCGGTGGTCGGGATGCGCTGGCGCAGCTCGACGTCGATGCCCGAAGTCTTCAGCTCGCTCAGGTTCTGGTAGCGGTTGTAGACCGCCTGCAGCTTGCCACGCTCATCGCGCTGCACGGCACCGGCGACGTTGTCGTTGACCAGGGCCTGGGTGTTGTTGGTACCGACCAGGTTGTCCAGCTGGATGCGGTAGTAGTCGACGCTCAGGTTGGTGTTCGCCCACGGCGACAGCACCACGCCGAAGTTCACGCTCTTGGTACGCTCCGGCTTCAGGTCGTTGTTGCCGACGGTGAAGAAGGTCGGGTTCTGCCGCGAGCCCGGCACGTCCGGATCACGCGGGTCGACCACGCTGCCGTAGGCGATGCTGGTGCTGTTGGAGTTCTCCGACAGCGACGGCGCACGGAAGCCCTTCGACGCGGACGCACGCACCAGCAGGAAATCCAGCGGCTGCCAGCGCAGACCGAGCTTGGGCGAGAACGCGTCGCCGAAATCATCGTAATGATCGGCGCGGGCGGCGGCGGACAGCTCCAGGGTCGATGCCAGCGGCACATTGACCTCGGCATAGGCGGCGCTGACCTTGCGCTCGCCGTGCACTTCGGCAATCGCCGGGCGCACCTGCAGGCCGGCGTCGATCTGCCACGGGTTGTTCGAATCGAGCTTCTCTCGGCGCCATTCGGCACCGGCGGCGAAACCGATGTCGCCGGCCCAGGTGTGGCCGAGACTGCCCGAGATCTTCGCGTCGATGCCCTGCAGCTTGGATTCGGCCGGACGCAGGGTGGCGATGTTGATCGAGTCGCGCACCGACTGCGGCGTCGCCGCCGGATTCAGCAGGTTGTAGCTGCCGGTCGCCAGCGCATTGGCCAGCGCCCAGCGGTTGGCGAAGCCGCCGGAGACGGTTTCGCGCTCGCTGCTGCGCGCGCCGAACGCGGCCACTTCCCAGTCCCACTTCTCGGTGTTGCCACGCAGCCCGAACACACCGCGATAGGCGGTGGAGCGGTTGGTCTTGATGGTGCCGCCGAGGTCGAAGAAGGTGTATTCGATCGGAATCGCGCGGCCGTACGGGTTGTACGGATTGCCGGCAGGCAGGTTGGACGACACCGGCTCGGCCAGGCCGGTCTGCGCGTTCAGTGCGAAGCGACCGCTTTCCAGGGTGAAGAACGGGCTGCTGCCGAACCACGCAGCGCTCTTGATCTGGCTGTACAGCACTTCGCCGAACGCTTCGACGTTGTCGCCAAGGCGGAAGGTGCCGTTGGCGTAGGCCTGGTAGCGCTTGGTCGAGGGAATCAGGGTGGTGTACGGCGCCTGGTTGAAGCCGCAGGTGTCACCGGCCAGACCGTCGATCGGCGCGCTGGCCACGCGGGTGGTGCCGGTGGGGCAGTTGCCGTTGGCATCGAGCATCGGCACGGAGGTGCCATTGACCAGATAGCGTGCGCCCTTGGCCGACCAGCCGTTCCAGCGGCCGCCGGGCTGGTCGCTGTAGATGCCGCTCTTGGTCAGGTTGCGCTCGTCCTGGTCCAGTCGCTCGCGGTTGTAGGCCTGCAGGCTGAAGAGGATGTTGTAGCCGTCCTTGTCGATGTCGCCCAGACCGCCGACGAACTTCAGGTTCTGCTCGTGCAGGCCGCCCTGGTCGGCGCCACCGAAGCTGCCACCGATCTCGGCGCCTTCGAAGTTCTGCCGGGTGATGATGTTGACCACGCCGGCCACTGCATCGCTGCCGTACACCGCGGATGCACCGTCCTTGAGCACTTCGATGCGTTCGACAGCCACCAGCGGCAGCGCGTTGAGATCGACGAAGGTGTCCGACAGGCCGCCGGCCGGGAAGCCGTAGTTGGCCAGGCGCCGGCCGTTGAGAAGCACCAGCGTGTTCTTCTGCGAGAGGCCGCGCAGACCGATGCCGGCCGAGCCCGATGCCCAACCGTTGTTGGTGGTCTCGTTGCTGGCGTTGCCGGTGTTGGCCGAGATCGAGCGCAGCACATCGGCCACGGTGGCCTTGCCGGTCTGTTCCAGCTGCTGGCGGCCGATCACCTGCACGGGGTTGGAGGCTTCGGTATCGGCGCGCTTGATGTTGGAACCGGTGACGCGCACGGCAGCCAGGGTACTGGCGTCGCCGCTGGCGTCGGCGGTGGTTTCGGCGGCGGCAGACAAAGGCGCGGCCAGAGCGACGGCCAGGGCCGCCACGAGCAGGGTGTGCTGGGGCATGACGATGTGGGGGAGGTAGTGGAAGGACGAGGTAAGTTCCGCAGTAATCCATGCCTGGCCGGGCTGCGGCCAATAACATCTCTTCATACGGATATAAGAGAAACTATCATCTCTTCATCCGGATGGAAAGAATTTCTTCACGAAAGGACAACGCGGGACCGGGCTGATCGGGCGCCTGCGGCGTACAATCGCGACATGGAAATCTTCAAAGTCTTCATGCTCGAGGCGGCGCACCGCCTCCCCAACGTGCCGCCGGGGCACAAATGCGCGCGCCTGCACGGCCACTCCTTCCGGGTGGAACTGAAGGTGGAGGGCGAGCCGGGTGCGCAGACCGGCTGGATCATGGATTTCGGCGATGTGAAGGCGGCTTTCCAGCCGATCTACGACCGCCTGGACCACCACTATCTCAATGACATCCCCGGCCTGGAGAACCCGACCAGCGAGAATCTGGCAGTGTGGATATGGAACGAGCTCAAGCCCGTCCTGCCGGCATTGAGCGAGATCACGGTGCACGAAACCTGCACCTCGGGCTGCCGCTACCGCGGCCCTGCCGCCTGATCAACCCACTGATCTGAAAGGAATCCAGGCGCCGGAAACGGCGCCTTCATATTTTTTGTTGCAATGCCGCATGATCGGCGTATGCTGCATTGCATCAATACAAATGCACGGCGGATGCGACTGGCAACAGCCACTGGCGCGACGCCCACGCTCATTGCATGGGTCCCTCCCCCCATGCAATCCGGACCCGGCAGATCCCTCCCTCTGCCGGGTCTTTTTTTTCGCCTCCGCCAGGCAGGCTTCTTCGCCTGGATCAGCCGCGACCGGATGGGCCTCGCCGTGTCCGGTAAGGGTTTGGACAAATGTCCCCCGGCGCCGGCCTGCGGCCGCCCCCTCCTCCTTTACTTTGTCCAAACCCTTACCGGCCACGACGACGCTCGGCTTGCGGGGCCCAGGCGCGCAGATCGCTGCTTTTCCCGAGGCCACCGAAGATCTCCCCATGCAGGGCGGAGGCCCTTGCGTGCGAAGTAAAGGGGGAGGTGACGGCCACCGGCCGGCGCCGGAGGACATTCGCACGCAAGGGCCTCCGCCCTGCGCCGCGCAGAATGAGTTCGTCGCGCAAGGAATACTCAGCGCCCGCGGTTGCCGTGCCAGTGCTGGTACCACGCTTGGAACATCAACACGTTCCACAGGTGCGTATGCCATTTGCGCTCGCCGCGCAGGAACGCCTCCCAGATCGCGCGCACGCGCACCGCATCGAAGCAGCCCTGGTTGCGCAGCAGTTGCGGATCGAGCAGTGCTTCCGCCCAGTCGCGCAGTGGGCCGGCCAGCCAGCGCGCCATCGGCGGGCCGAAACCGCGCTTGGGACGATAGACCAGCGGTGCGGGCAGATAGCGCGACAGCAGATGCTTGAGGATCCGCTTGTGCTCACCGTCGTGGTATTTCAGGTGCTGCGGCAGGCGCCAGGCCAGGCGCACCACCTCCATGTCCAGCAGCGGCGAGCGCGTTTCCACGCCGGCCGCCATGCCTGCACGGTCGACCTTGGCAAGGATGCCTTCGGCCAGATCCATGCGGAAATCCAGCAGCTGGATGCGTGCTTCTGCCGGCAGTGCGGTGTCCTGCTGCTGGAAGATCGTCGCCGGCTCGCGTGCGCCCAACACCACCTGGGTCGGCTGCCGCCAGCGGGTGACGCGCTGCAGGTAATGCCCCTCCACATCGTTGGCCGCCACTTCGGCCACCAGTGCCCGCCAACCGCCAAGCCGACCACGCTCCACGTTCAAGCGGCTGCTGCCACGCCGCGCGAGATCACGCACCCAGTCCGGCAGGCCACCGCACAGGCGCGCATTGCGCAACGCGCGGCCGTAGCTGGGGTGGCCGAAGAACAGTTCATCGCCGCCGTCGCCGGTCAGCGCCACCGGCTTGCGCGCGCCGAGCAGCTCGCTGGCCAGCAAGGTGGGCAGCTGCGAGGCATCGGCGAACGGTTCGCACCAGACCTGCGGCAAGCGCTGCAGCAGATCCAGGCCCTGCCGGCTGTCCATCCTGTGCAGGTGGTGATGCACGCCCAGATGGCGGGCGACCTGCGAGGCCCAGTCGCTCTCGTCGTGACCAGGGTCATCGAAACCCACCGTCCATGCTTCGACCGGCAACGCCGATTGCGCCTGCATCATCGCCACCACCAGCGACGAATCGGTACCGCCGGACAGGAACGCACCGCAGGCCACCGGTGAATGCATGCGCGCGGCGATCGCCTGCTGCAGCACCACCTCCAACTGGTCGGTGGCCTGCTCCAGGCTGGGCGCCGGCTGCAACGGCTCCTGCAGCGCTGATTGCATCGCATCGCGCGCGCACCAGTAGCGATGGCCTCCCTGCGTCGCCTGCGTTGATCCGCCGGCGGCATGGTCGTTGAGGTCCACGCGCAGCATCGCCCCGGCCACCAGCTTGTGGATGCCGCGATAGATGGTATGCGGCGCAGGCACATAGTCATGGCGCAGCAGCAGGCTCAATGCATCCTGGTCGATGCTGGGAGCGAACCCGGCGAAGGCCTGCAGCGCTTTCAACTCCGAAGCGAACAGGAACTGGCCCTGGTACCACCCGTAATACAACGGCCGTTCGCCGACCGGGTCGCGCGCCAGCCAGAGTTCATGCGCATGGCGGTCCCAGACGCTGAACGCAAACGCCCCTTCGATGCGCGACAGCGCACGCTGCACGCCCCACTCGACGATGGCCTGCAGCAGCAGGCGTGCATCGGTGCAGCTGCGCGGCAGATCGCGCAGCTGCGACTGCAGCGCCGCCCTGTTGTAGATGCGGCCATCCAGGCACAGCACGTAACGCCCACAGCTGGAACTGAGCGGCTGCAACGGCATGTCGGTCGGCGCGCGGCAATGACCAAGGGCCAGTCCTGCGTCGGCATCGGTCCAGTAACCGATGCGACCGCGGCCGCGCTGCTGCAGCGCCCGCAGCATCGGCGCCAGCTGCTGCAGCAGCTGCTCGTCGTCGGCAGGCGGCAGCCAGGCCCCGACCACGCCGCTCATCGCTGGCCTCCATGGCAATGGCAATCAAGGGAAAGCACGGGACAGGAGGCGGACGGCATGAGGGCGGCACGCGGATGGGGAGAGCTGCCATGCTCCGCCCCGCCGCGCGCCACGTCAGTCGTAGCGCTGTCAGCGACCGTCACCGCAGGCGCGCCTTGCGTAACGTTTTGTAACAACCGGATTGCTACCCTGCAGCCAAGTCATTGCCCGGCCTGAGGCCCGGCCCGTGCGCCAGCAACCCCGGCTGAATGGCGCCCGCCCCCAGGACCCGGGCGGCCCGACAGCTGGGATAGCATCGCCGCGCTCGTGCCACGGCGGTACGGAAGCGCCCCGGAGGCCTTGTAAATGCTGGATATCGTACTGGTTGAAGACGACGCTCGGCTGGGCACGATGGTCAGCGACTACCTGCAGCGCCACGGTTACCAGGTCGCCCATGAGCGCTGCGGCCAGCGCGCGATCGCCCGGATCCTCAGCGAAAAGCCGGCGCTGGTCCTGCTCGACATCGGCCTGCCGGGCCAGGATGGTTTCGAAGTGTGTCGGCAGATCCGGCCCCACTATGACGGGATCATCTGCGTGCTGAGCGCCCGTACCGACAACATCGACCAGGTGCTGGGGCTGGAACTGGGCGCCGACGACTACATCGGCAAGCCGATCGAACCGCGGGTGCTGCTGGCCCGGCTGCGCGCCCATCTGCGCCGCCACCGTCGGGTCGAGCCACGCGATGAAGCGCTGCGTTTCGGTGAACTGAGCATCGATCCGTCCACCCGCAACGTGCACCTGCAGGGCCGCCTGCTGGAGCTGACCACCGCCGAATTCGACCTGCTGTTCCTGCTGGCCGGCAACGCGGGCCAGATCCTCGACCGCGATGCGCTGCTGCGCGGCCTGCGCGGCATCGCCTTCGATGGCCTGGACCGCTCGATCGATGCACGCATCTCGCGCCTGCGGCGCAAGCTGGGCGACAACCCGGAACAGCCCGAGCGGATCAAGACCGTGCGCGGCCGTGGTTACCTGTTCAGCCGATCGGCATGGGGATGAAGCACCCATCTTCGGCCATGCGTGGCCACGCCTTCCACTTCCTGCGCTACGGCATCGGCTTCCTCGTCGTCCACCTTCTGCTGATCGTCGCCGGGTTGTGGGCCTGGGATGCGCTGCTGGAAGATCGCACCGAGGCCAGCCTGCAGGCGGAAATGCGCGGCCCACATGCGATGCTGCAACATCGCTTCGCCGAAACGCCGCCGGCGCAGTGGCCAGCCCTGGCACAACAGCTGGACAGCGATTTCGCCTATCCGCTGCAGCTGATGCCGCTGACCGAGGCTGCCGCGATACTGCCGGCGAAACAGCGCAAGGGCTTGCTCAACGGACACGTGCAGATCGAGCTGGACAGCATGCGCAGCCTGCAGCGCGTCGGCAACAGCAGCAGTGCGCTGATCCTGGGACCGTTGGACCAGGCCCTGCCCGAGGAAGGCTGGCAGGACAGCGAAGCCTCCGGCGTGGCCATCATCCTGCTGATCCTGATGGTGGCGGTGGCGCTGCCGATGTATGTGATGGTCTACCGGCTGTGGCGGGATGTCTCGCAACTGGCGCAGACCGCGCGACGGATGCGCGATGGTCAGCTCGACAGCCGTGCGCCGCGCGCCGGTACCGCGCTGGTGCGCCCGTTGGCCAAGGCGTTCAACCACATGGCCGAACAGCTGCAGTTGCTGCTGGAAAGCCAGCGCGTGCTGGCCCAGGCGGTGGCGCACGAAGTACGCACGCCGCTGGCACGGATGCGCTTCGGCCTTGCAGACCTGGAAGAAACCGGACTGGATGATGCCCAGCGCGATGCACTGTCGGGGCTGCGCATCGATGTGGACCGGCTGCAGCACCTGACCGACGCCGGCGTTGAATATGCGGCACTCGGGCGCTGCCATCAGCTCACCCGTCAGCGCCTGCAACTGGCCGCACTGGTACGCGGGGTGGTCGACCAGTTCGCACCACTGACGATCCCGGTGCAGCTGGACCTGTCACCCGCAGGGCTGGTCAACGTCAACCGGCACATGCTGGAACTGGCGCTGCGCAACCTGCTGGGCAACGCGCTGCGTTATGCGCGTCGGCAGATCCGCATTGTCAGCACGCTCAACGAGGGATGGCTGTGCCTGCAGGTGGAGGACGACGGCCCCGGCATCGCCGTCGAACTGCGCAGCCAGGTGCTGCAGCCCTACGTGCGGCTGGACCAGGCCAGCCCGGGTTTCGGGCTGGGGCTGGCGCTGGTGCAGGTGGTGGCGGACAAGCATCGCGGCCACGTGGAAGTGGCCGATTCGGCGCTCGGTGGTGCCTGCATCCGGCTGCTGCTGCCGATGGAAAGCGGTGTCGCGCCACCGGCAGAAGACGTCTAGTTCGTCTCCGCATCCGCGCGTGGCAAGGCGAACACGAACAGCGCACCCTGCTCGCTTTCGCGCAGCTCGATGCGGCGGCCGTGCAGCTGCACGATGCGCTGCACGATCAGCAGGCCGAGCCCGCCGTTTTCGCCACGCCGCGCCCCCAGTGCCGCCGGCGCCAGGAACAGTTGCCCACGCAGCGCTGGCGGCACTCCGGGGCCATCGTCCTGCACCGCCACCTGCACACTGTCGGGCAGCGCCGACAGCTGCACCTGCACGCGGCCACCGTCCGGCGCATGTCGCAGCGCGTTGTCGAGCAGGTTGGTCAGCACGCGCTCCACAAGACCGAGATCGGCGCGTACCAGCGGCAGGCCCGGCGGGAACTCAGCATGCAGGCGCTGCCCGCGTGCCTGCGCGGCCAGTTCGAATTTCTGCAGCACGTCCTGCAGCAGTTCCGGCAGCGCGAACACCTCCCACTCCAGCCGCACTTCGCCGTGTTCCAGCCGTGCCAGTTCGAACAGTGCGCGGGCAAGACGGCCGACCTTGGCACTCTGCGCCAGTGCGATACCGAGATAGCGACGGCGCTCCTGCGGCGACAGCGTGGCTTCCTTCAGCGCAAGCGTTTCCAGGTAACCGTGCAGCGAGGACAACGGCGTACGCAGGTCGTGCGAGATGTTGGCCACCAGTTCGCGGCGCTGCAGGTCCTGCTGGCGCAGCTGCTGCCACTGTTCGCCCAGCCGTTGTGCCATCTGTGCATGGGCATGTTCGAGGATCTTCAGCTCATCGCGCTCGCCCGCGCGCAGTGGTACCGATGCGGGCAGCGGCGTCGGTGCGTCGATGTCGAAGGCCTGTATGCGCCGGGTGACCTGGCGCAGCGGCCGGGTCACCCAGTAGAAGGCCACCAGGCCGGCAAGCAAGCCCAGCCCGCCTATCAACAGCACCGACCACAGGGTGGTGTGCCATTGGCTGCCAGCGGCCAGGTCATCGGCCAGCATCTGCCGGTGTTCGCCCACCAGCACCACGTACACGTAGCCGGCCTGCCGCCCCTGCACCACCAGCGGCGCCACACTGAACACCTTGCGACCATCCGTGCTGCGCGGATCGTCACCGAGGATCGGCAGCGCCGCGCCGGACAGCAGGCGCCGCAGCGGTGCCACGTCCACCTGGCTGCGCATCAGATGGCCGCTGGGCGCATCGTGGCCGAGGATGCGGCCCTGGTCGTCCAGCAGGTACACCTCGACACTGGGGTTGACCGCCATCAGCTGGCCGAACAAGGCGCGCACCGCCGCATCGCGCATGCCGCTGGTGTCCATCAGCTCACTACGCTGGGCGATGTGCTCGGCCAAGCCCAGCGACAGGCGCTGCACCACTTCCTGCTCATGGCGGGTATTGGTGCGCATCTGCCAGGCCAGCAGCGCCATGCAGCACGTCAGCATCAGCGCTGACATCACCAGCGCCAGTTTCTGCCACAGGTTCGGCTTGATCATGCTGCCGCCCCGGCCGGGTCGACCAGCTTGTAGCCGCGCCCCCATACGGTCAGCAGACGCCGTGGGTTGCCCGGGTCGGTTTCGATCTTGCTGCGCAGGCGGTTGATGTGGGTGTTGACCGTGTGCTCGTAACCATCGTGCTGGTAGCCCCAGACCTGGTTGAGCAGTTCCATCCGCGCAAACACCTGGTCCGGGTGGCGGGCAAAGAACAGCAGCAGTTCGAACTCACGCGGTGTCAGTTCCAGTGCATTGCCATCGACGGCGGCAGTACGCGCGACCGGGTCCAGGCGCAGCCCGCCAAGTTCGATCGCCCCGGCATCGATGCGCGCGTTCTGTGCCATGGCTTCGGCGCGGCGCAGCAGCGCACGCACGCGTGCCACCAGCTCCGGCATCGAGAAGGGCTTGGCCAGGTAGTCGTCCGCGCCCAGTTCCAGGCCGACGATGCGCTGGGTTTCGCTGCCGCGTGCACTGATGATGATGATCGGCACATAGCGCGCCATCGCGCGTGCACGCTGGCAGACCTGCAGGCCATCCACGCCCGGCAGCATCACGTCCAGCACCAGCGCATCCCACGGGCCTTCCTGTTCGATCAGGCGCAGGCCGGCATCGCCGCTGGCGGCGTGCGCGACTTCATAGCCCTCATCACCGAGGTGCATGCGCAGCAGGTCGGCGATATGGGCATCGTCTTCAACGATCAGGACACGTTTGGCGGACATCGGCAGGTTCGGGCCAGTGGGGAGGCTGCCCGCATTGTGGCGCGGGAGCGGCGTGGATACCTCACGAAAAATTGAATCCTGCGTGAGGATTCGTTGACCGGAGGGGGCGCAGCATGACCCCGTCGCCCCTTCCCGGAGTCCACCATGTCCCTCACCCGCCGCCATCTGCTGGGCCTGGGCGGTGCTGTCACCGCCGCCGGCCTGCTGGGCCTGGGCGCGTGCAGCCGCGCTGCCCCCGCCGCTGCCGAGGCGCGGCCTTCGCGACAGTTCGAGGTGGCCCGCAGCGATGCCGAGTGGCGTCGGCTGCTGAGCCCGACGCAGTATGCCGTGCTGCGCCAGCAGGCCACCGAACGTCCCTGGAGCAGCCCGCTGAACAAGGAACACCGGCAGGGTACGTTCGCCTGCGCCGGCTGTGCGCTGCCGCTGTTCTCGTCGTCCACCAAGTTCGAGAGCCACACTGGCTGGCCCAGCTTCTGGGCGCCGCTGCACAACGCCATCGGCGAGGACCGTGACACCACCTTCGGCATGTTGCGGGTGGAGGCACATTGCCGTCGTTGTGGCGGCCACCTCGGCCACGTGTTCAACGACGGCCCGCGTCCGACCGGACTGCGCTACTGCATGAACGGCGCCGCGATGGCGTTCATTCCCGGGGCTGCACAACAGGACGCCGCCGGCGACTGGCGCGTGCCGCTGGGTTCTTCCCCCACTTCGGGAGCGTGATGATGCTGCTGTTGCTGCTTGCCTATCTCGGGGGCGTGCTGACCCTGCTCAGCCCGTGCATCCTGCCGGTGCTGCCGTTCGTGTTCGCACGCGCCGATCGTCCTTTCCTGCGCAGCACCCTGCCGCTGCTGCTGGGCATGGCGCTGACCTTCACCGTGGTTGCCAGCCTGGCCGCGGTCGGCAGCCAGTGGGTGGCGCAGGCCAACCAGATCGGCCGCTGGGTGGCACTGGTGCTGATGGCCGTGTTCGCCATCGCACTGCTGTGGCCGACCCTGGCCGACCATCTGCTGGCGCCGTTCCAGCGCATCGGTGCGCGACTGAGCGCGCGTGCCGACGCCGCTGATGCGGCCGGCCGTGGCGGCGCCGGGACTTCGCTGCTGATCGGCATCGCCACCGGCCTGCTGTGGGCGCCCTGCGCAGGCCCGATTCTCGGCCTGGTGCTGACCGGCGCCGCCCTGAACGGCGCCAGTGTCGGCACCAGTTCGCTGCTGCTGGCCTACGCGCTGGGCGCAGTCACCGCGCTGGCGCTGGCGGTGTGGGTGGGTGGCCGCGTGTTCCGTGCCCTGCAGGCCCGGCTCGGGCTGGGTAATGTGGTGCGCCGGGTGCTGGGTGTGGCCGCGCTGCTGGCGGTGGTGGCGATCGGCCTGGGCTGGGACACCGGCCTGCTGACCCGTCTGTCCGCGGTCAGTACCGCACGCATCGAACAGGGCCTGCTGGATGCCGTGCCCGACGCACAACCAGCAGCACCGCCAATGATGATGATGGCGGCCGGGCAGGCAGGCGCGCCGCTGCCAGTGGAAGGCACACTGCCTTCGCTGAGCGGCGCCACCGGCTGGCTCAACAGCCCGCCGCTGACTGCCGAGCAGCTGCGCGGCAAGGTGGTGCTGATCGATTTCTGGACCTACTCCTGCATCAACTGCCTGCGCGCGATGCCGTTCGTTCACGAGTGGGCGCAGCGTTACCGCGACCATGGCCTGGTGGTGGTCGGTGTGCATACGCCGGAGTTCGCGTTCGAGCGCGACCCGCGCAACGTGATGAAGGCCGTACAGCAGCTGAAGGTCGAGTATCCGGTCGCGCTCGACAACCAGTATTCGATCTGGCGCGCGTTCAACAACCGCTACTGGCCGGCGCACTACTTCATCGACGCGCAGGGCAACATCCGCGGCCATCAGTTCGGCGAGGGCAACTACGCGCACTCCGAACAGGTGATCCGTCGTCTGCTGGTGGAAGCCGGGCAGACCGACCTGCCACCGCCTGCGGACCCCGCTGCGGCCGACCTGCAGGGCGTAGCCACGCAGGCCGACATGGGCAACCTGCGTTCGCCGGAAACCTACCTGGGCCACGCACGTGCCGAGCAGTTCGCCTCGCCGGGCGGGCAGCGCGTCGACGCAGTATTCGGCTACACGCTGCCATCCACCCTGGCGCTGAACCAATGGGGCCTGTCCGGACTGTGGCGGGTCGACGATGAAGCGGCACAGCTGCAGCAGGCCGGCGGCCGCATCGCCTTCCAGTTCCATGCCCGCGACCTGCACCTGGTGCTGGCACCGGGCGAGGACGGAACGCCGGTGCGTTTCCGCGTGCTGCTTGATGGCAAGCCACTGCCAGCGGCCGATGCCGGCGCCGACGTGGCTGCCGATGGCACCGGCACCGTCAACGAACACCGTCTGTACCAGCTGATCCGCCAACGCGGCACGATCGGTCCGCATCGTTTCGAGATCGAATTCCTCGACGCAGGCGTGCAGGCCTACGCCTTCACCTTCGGTTGAACCGGGAGCACACGATGAAACTCTCCTTCGAACAGGGCATTGCCGCCGGCGTCGCCGGCCTGGTCGCCACCGCGCTGGTCGCGGGTGTGCTGCTGGTGGACCGCGGTGCGGTGGCCGCAGCGGCCGAGCCCACGGCAAAGGTGCAGGCGCTGCCTGCGCCCAGCGGCGACGCAGCGTTCCGCGATGACGCCAGCCATGCCAGCGTGGTCTTTGCCGGCGGGTGTTTCTGGGGCGTGCAGGGCGTGTTCCAGCACGTCAAAGGCGTGAGCAACGCGGTGTCCGGTTACATCGGAGGCAGTGCCACCGATGCCCGCTATGAGCGCGTCAGCGGTGGCCGCACCGGCCACGCCGAAGCGGTGAAGGTGGACTACGACCCGCGCCAGGTCAGCTATGGACAGCTGATGCAGGTGTTCTTCGCGGTGGTGCACGACCCGACCCAGCTCAACCGGCAGGGGCCCGATCATGGCAGCCAGTACCGCTCGGCGATCTTCGTCGATGACACGCGCCAGCAGGCAGCAAGCCGCGCCTACATCGGCCAGCTCGGCCAGGCCGGCAGCTACCGCGCGCCGATCGTTACCCAGGTGGGCAGTGGCCAGCGCTTCTACCCGGCCGAGAGCTACCACCAGAACTACATGAGCAACTACCCGCAGGCCGCGTACATCCGCTACTACGACGCGCCCAAGCTGGCCGCGCTGGGCAAGCAGTTCCCGGCGTTGTACCGCCGCGATCCGGCGCTGGTGCCGATGCGGTGACACCCCTCTTCTGTAGAGCCGAGCCCATGCTCGGCTGCTGTTGGCGAAAGAGCAGCCGAGCATGGGCTCGGCTCTACACACAACAAAAAAAGACGCACGGCCACAGGGCCGTGCGCTTGGGAAGTATCGACCCGGCCCCGATCAGGCCCGGCCGACAACGACATGCTAGGCTCGTCGGCATCATGGGTACAGAACCAGATGCGGGTCGAGTCGATGGATACAGAAGACACCACCACGATGATCCCACCCCGCTACCAGCGGCTGTCGGACGAGCTGGCTGAAGCCATCCACGGCGGGCGCCTGCCGGTCGGCAGCCGGTTGCCGTCGCTGCGGCAGATGGCTTCGCAGCGCCAGCTCAGCCTGAACACCGTGATTGCGGCCTATCGCCAGCTGGAAGACGCCGGACTGGTCATTCCACGGCCTAAGGCCGGATTCGAAGTCGCGCCGCGACTGTCGGCGCCGCAGCGATCGCTGCGCGATGCACCGTCAGCACCCACTGCGCCGTTGCAACAGGTGCTGATGGCTCGCGTGCTGGAAGCACAGCGCCGCCCCGGCGTGGTCGACCTGGCCTTTGCCGGCCCGCGCGGACGACAGTTCTACCCGGGCGCGCAGCTGGCCCGGCACACCGCGCAGGTACTGCGCCATGGTCAGCAGACCGTGGAAACCTACGCCCGTCCCAACGGTTCGCAGCGCCTGCTGGCGCAGATCGTGCGGCGTGGGCCCCGGCTGGGCCTGCATACCCATGCCGAGCGCCTGCTGCTGACCCATGGCGCGATGGAGGCACTGCAGCTGGCCCTGCGCGCGGTCACCCAGGCCGGTGATGCCGTCGGCATCGAGGCGCCCTCGTACTTCAACCTGTACCCCCTGCTGACCACGCTCGGCCTGCAACCGATCGAACTACCCACCCATCCGCAGCGCGGCCTGGACGTGGATGCGCTGGAAGCACTGCTGGAGCACACACCGGTGGCGGCGCTGGTGGTGATGCCGACCGTACACAACCCTCTGGGCTGTACGATGCCGATCGCCGACAAGCAACGCTTGGCCGAGCTGGTCAACGCACGCCAGCTGCCGCTGATCGAAGATGCGGTGTATGCCGAACTGCAGTTCTGCGAGCCGCCGGCCCCCTTGCTGAAGGCGTTCGACCGCGATGGTTGGGTGATGGTGGTCGGTGGCTTTTCGAAGACGCTGGCACCGGACTACCGGATCGGCTGGCTCGATGGCGGACGCTTTGCCGAACGCATCGCGCTGCTCAAGTTCCAGTCCACCGGCGGCGAACCGCAGCTGCTCGGTGATGCGGTGGCCGCCTACCTGGAAGCAGGCAGTTACGAGCACCACCTGCATCGCATGCGCCGCCTGTACCGCGAACAGGTCGGTCGCCTGCGGCAACTGGTCGCCGAACATTTCCCGGCCGGCACCTGCGCGACCGAGCCGCAGGGCGGGTTCCTGCTGTGGCTGGAGCTGCCGGGCGTGGACACCCGTGAACTGTTTGAGCGCGCACTGGCAGAGGACATCGTGTTCATGCCGGGCCAGGTGTATTCGCGTGGCGCGCGGTACCGGCATTGCCTGCGGTTGTCGTGTTGCCAGACCCTGGACGCGCGCTTCATCGGTGCGGTGGAACGGTTGGGTGCGATCGCGCGGGAGCTGGTGGCGCGCTGATGGATCGGTAGCGCCGGGCCATGCCCGGCGGCTTCTCTGCCTGCCGCGCTGAGCGCTCGCCGGGCATGGCCCGGCGCTACCCTCACGCGTCGTGCAGGTGTGTGCTCAACGCTTCGCCACCGGCTTCCGGCAGATGCGGCAGCCGTCCCCAGCAGGGCATCGGCAGGCGCTGCTGCAGGGTCGCGAAATTCTCATCCTGGCGCTGCATCGACGGATCGATGTGGTTGCCGATCCAGCCCAGGCAGTCCACGCCGCTGGCCTGCAGCGATTGTGCGGTCAACCGCGCGTGGTTGACGCAGCCCAGGCGCAGGCCGACCACCAGCACCACCGGTAGCCGCAGCGCACGCACCAGGTCAAGCTGGTCCAGCTGCGCAGACAGCGGCGCCAGCCAGCCGCCCACGCCTTCGACCACCACCACGTCGGCCTGTGCGCGCAGGCGTTCGAAGGCCGCCACGATCGGGGACAGTTCGATGCGCACGCCATCTTCTGCCGCCGCCAGCTCCGGCGCCAACGGCTGGCGCAATGCGTAGGGGTTCAGATCGGCATAGTCCGGCATCGGCAGGCTGGCGGCCTGCAGTGCCAGCGCGTCGTCGTTGCGCAGGCCCTGCCCCAGATCGTGGCTGCCGCTGGCCACCGGCTTCATGCCCACCGCGCGCAGGCCGCGCCGGCGCAGCGCGTGCAGCAGCGCGGTACTGGCGGCGGTCTTGCCGATCTCGGTATCGGTGCCGGTGACGAACAGGGCCGTCGGCAACGTGGCAGGCAGGGACATCACAGGCTCCAGCAGGGCAACAGAGCCTGCATTATCGCTGGCCCGGCACGCTTGCTAGACTGCGGCCATGTTCGCCAACGCCTCGCTCACCGGCAGCAAGCCGGAACAATACGCCCAGCTGCTGGAACAGGCCCGTGGCCTGGTCTACGGCGAGTCCGACCGCATCGCCAATGCGGCCAACCTCGCTGCTCTGGTCTACCACGCCCTGCCCGACCTGAACTGGGTGGGTTTCTACCTGTATGACGGCAAGGAACTGGTGGTCGGTCCGTTCCAGGGCCTGCCGGCCTGCGTACGCATTCCGCTGGACAAGGGCGTGTGCGGTGCGGCCGCCAGCCAGCGCGTGACCCAGCGCATCGAAGACGTGGAGGCCTTCCCCGGCCATATCGCCTGCGATGCCGCATCGCGCTCGGAGCTGGTGGTGCCATTGGTCCGGGGTGAGGAGCTGATCGGCGTGTTCGATATCGACAGCCCCATCGTCAGCCGCTTCGATGCTGAAGACCAGGCCGGTCTGGAAGCCATCGCCCACGTGTTCGTCGGGGCGTTGAAGTGAGCGCGGTCAAGCTGCGCAACATCGGCCCGAAGAGTGCGGCGTGGCTGCGCCAGGTAGGCCTGCGCAGCCGCGAGGATCTGGTCGCCATCGGTGCCGTCGGCGCCTTCGTCAAGGTCAAGCGTGCCGGCTTCAAGCCCAGCCTCAACCTGCTGTATTCGCTGGAAGGTGCGCTGCTGGATTGCCACTGGCAGGAACTGAGCGAACCGCAGCGCACCGCGCTGGTGCAGGACTACGAAGCACGTATCGCCGTGCATCCGCTGAAGGCGGCAGGCCCGGCATCAGGCCCGGTGCATGAGCAGCGCTTCGGCGCCGAGGACGACGGCGAAGAAGGCGCGGCCGAAAGCACCGACGAGGATTGATCGGTAGCGCCGGGCCATGCCCGGCGAGCGCGCTCAGGGCTGCTGCAGCTCCAGCAGCTCACCCACCAGCCCGGCTTCACCGCGCTCGACCCACACGCGCAGGCGCGTGCCGTGGTCGATGCGCAACGCCCAGCACAACGACATCGGCAGGCCACATACCTGCGACAGCACCATGCGCAGCGGACCACCGTGGCTGACCACTACCGTCGGCGCCGGGTCGTCGTCGTCCAGCAGTCGATCCAGCGCGCGTGCGATGCGCCGTTCGAAATGGCCCCAGCTCTCGCCATGCGGCGGCGGAAACGCGTGCGGATCCGCGTGGAAGGCGGCCAATGCGTCTTCCGGCAGGTCGAACAGCGATTGGCCATCCCAGTCGCCGAAATCCAGCTCTTCCCACTCCTCGTCCGCCTCCACGTCCAGCGCGCGCGGTGTGGCCAGTGCCATCGCCGTATGCAGCGAGCGCAGGCGCGGCGAACTGATCACCCGTTCCCACGACTGCCCGGCATAGGCATCGACCAGCTCCTGCGGCAGGCGGGCCAGCTGCGGCGGATCGCTGCGGCCATCGAGGAACTCATCACGACCGTTGCCGGCATGGCGGACCAGGTCGAGGATCATGCGCGTGCCCAGTCAGGGCGGCGCGGGAACAGCGGAAAACAGACGGACATCGGCAACGGCACCACGATAATTCGAGCTGCATTCTAGGCGCTGGCGCAGGTCTGCTGCACCGTGCAGGCACATCCGCACCTGATCAGCCGAGCAGGTTCGACGCTACCGGCCGGTCGCGATGCCGTAGACTGCGCGCACTTCCAGGTGACCTGCGGCCCTGCCGGCAGGTTGAAACGGGAAGCCGGTGACGCGTGACAACACGCCATGCCGGCGCTGCCCCCGCAACGGTAAGCACGTCAGTTCCAGGCAACCCGCCACTGTGCCGCAGGCATGGGAAGGCGCCTGGACGGTGGCCTTGGGCCACCCGGCGGCGAGCCCGGAGACCGGCCCGGAAGCCTCAGGTCGCGATGCGGTGGGCATGGCGCTGGATGTCTGTGGCGATGGCCGCGGCATCGGCGCGTGCCTGCCTGTTGTGACTCCTCCCCTTCGCTGCGCGGGCGTGCGCGGCACCTGGAGTCCCCCCGATGAAGCTGCAGTCCCGAATGCTGTCCCTGGCCGTGCTGGCCGCTCTTCCTGCGCTGGCCCTGGCCGAAGATCGCGCCGCCGACCTCGATCAGGTGCTGGTCACCGCCACCCGCACGCCGATCGCCCTGCAGGACAGCATTGCGCCTGCGCAGGTGATCGACCGTGCGCAGATCGAATCCAGCCAGGCCACCTCGCTGCAGGAACTGCTGCAGGGCCGCGCCGGCATCAACCTGACCAATGCCGGTGGCCTGGGCAAGCAGAGCTCGCTGTTCCTGCGTGGCACCAACTCCTCGCATACCGTGGTGCTGGTTGATGGCGTGCGCATCAACAGCGCCGACCTCGGCCTGGCGATGTACCAGGATCTGCCGCTGGCGCAGATCGAGCGCGTGGAAATCGTGCGCGGCCCGCAGTCCAGCCTGTACGGTGCCGACGCCATCGGTGGCGTGATCCAGATCTTCACCCGCCGCAACCAGGGCGACTTCGCTCCGCACTTCCAGCTGGGCGGCGGCAGCAACGGCCTGCGTGAAGCCAGTGGCGGCATCGGCGGTGGCACCGAACGCGGCTGGTTCGGCGCCGACATCGCCTACCAGCATTCGGACGGCATCGATGCCTGCCGTGGCTCGGCCACGCTGTTTGCCGGCTGCTTCGCCGATGAACCCGACCGCGACGGCTACCGCAACCTGTCCAAGAGCCTGCGCGGTGGCTACAACCTGAGCGACCAGTGGACCGTGGAAGGCAGCGCCCTGCGCGCCGACGGCAAGAACCACTACGACGGCTACTACAACTACTCCGAGACCCGCCAGCAGGTGCTGGCCGGCAAGGTGCGCTACACCCCGTCCGAGCAGCTGACGCTGACTGCCAATGTCGGCCGCAGCGACAACGAGTCCGACAACTTCGGCGATTTCGGTGCACGCGGCAGCGCACAGACACACCGCGACAGCGCCTCGCTGCAGGCCGACATCGGTGTGGCCGAAGGCCAGCTGCTCAGTGCCGGCGTGGACTGGAGCGAAGACAACCTGGACGGCAGCAGCGCCGGCTACCTGGTCGACAGCCGCCGCAATACCGGCGTGTTCCTGCAGTACCAGGCGCGCTTCGGCCGTCACCAGCTGCAGGCCAGCGCGCGCAATGACGACAACCAGCAGTTCGGCAACCACGCCACCGGCAGCCTCGGCTGGGCGATGGAGCTGGGCCATGGCCTGCGCGTCAACGCCAGCTACGGCACCGCGTTCAAGGCGCCGACCTTCAGCGACCTGTACGACCCGTGGAGCGGCGTGCCGACGCTGGACCCGGAGAAGTCCAAGAGTGCCAACCTCGGCATCTCGCAGCAGGGCCAGGGCTGGCGCTGGGGCCTGGATGTGTACGAGACCCGCATCGATGACCTGATCACCTATGACGCGGCCACCTTCCGCATGCAGCAGGTCGAGAAGGCACGCATCCGCGGTGCGGAACTGACCGGCGGCGCCACCCTGGCCGGCTTCGACATCAACGCGCAGCTGAGCTTCACCGATCCGCGCAACCGCACCAGCGGCAGCGCGCAGTTCGACAACTGGCTGGCACGCCGTGCGCAGCAGACCGCGCGCCTGGACATCGACCGCCGCTTCGGCGACTTCCGCACTGGCCTGACCGTGCAGGGCGCGGGCAAGCGCTACGACGATGCCACCAACGCGGTGAAGGTCGGCGGCTACGGCACGCTGGATCTGCGCGCCGAATACGCGCTGACCCCGGCATGGTCGGTGCTGGCGCGGGTGGCCAATGTGTTCGACCGCGAGTACGAGACCGTGGCGTGGTTCAACCAGCCCGGCCGCGAGTACCAGCTGAGCGTGCGTTACCAGCCAAAGTGAAAAGAGGCGCCGGGCATTGCCCGGCGCCCCCTGATGCCATCGACGCATGGCGTCGATCTACTTGTAGAGCCGAGCCCATGCTCGGCTCAGGCATCGAAACAGCGGAGCGCAGGCTCGGCTCTACACCGGAATGCCTGCAGCCAACCCCGGCAGTTCGCGCAGGTCGTCGATCACCGCAACCGCGTGCGCGTTGTCCAGGTCCAGTCCGCGCGGATAGCCGTAACGCACCAGCGCGATCGGCATGCCGGCGTCTTCGGCGGCGCGGTAATCGGTAAGCGAATCGCCCACCATCAGGCACGCATCGACGGGCAGTTCGAAGTGCGCGGCGATATGCCGCAACGGCTCACCGCTGGGCTTGCGCTGCGGCAGCGAATCACCGCCCAGCACCAGCGCGAAGGCCTCGGCGATGCCCAGGTGCTGCAGCAACGGCGGCACCAGCGCGGCCGGCTTGTTGGTGCAGATCGCCAGCGGTACGTTCAACGCGCGCAGTTGCGCCAGCGCTTCGACCACGCCATCGAACAGCTGCGGGCTGCGCAGCAGGCATTCGCGGTAGTGGACCATGAAGGTCGGCATCACCGCTGCCAGATCGATCTCGCGCCCGGCAGCCTGCACCGCCTGTTCGACCAGCCGGCGCACGCCGTCGCCGATCCAGCCCAGCACGGTGGCTTCGGGTACGCGTGCCAGGCCGATGTCTTGCAACGTGCGGTTCAGTGCTTCGGCGATATCGGCGGCGCTGTCGACCAGCGTGCCATCGAGGTCGAACACGACCAGCGGATAGGGATACGACAAGGGACGGCTCACTCGTGCAACGTGGGGCCGTCCATTGTACGCCCGCGCCTTCAGCCGACCCGGCGTGCGCGGGTGGCCAGGAAGGTCGGCAGGTAGCGGTCGATCAGGAAGCGCGGCTGCGGTTGCCAGTCTTCCATGAAGCGATCGATGACGAACCCTGCATCCAGCTGCCCGGCGATCAGATCACCCAGGCTGTGGCCGAATGTCAGCGCTTCGCCACGGGCCAGCTTTGCCTCGCGTGCGGCCGGCTCCAGGTCTTCCAGGTCGGAATAGGGAATCGCGTACTGCGGGCGGATCAGGCCCTGCTCACTCAACTGTGCGTCACGCGCGGCGACGAACACCACCGGATTGTAGAAGCTGGCCATCAGCAGGCCATCGCGCGCCAGCACCCGGCGGCACTCGCCCCACACAGGGCGCACGTCGGGCACATACAGGTTCGAGATGGGATGGAACACGACGTCGAAGCTGTCGTCGGCAAAGGCCTGCAGATCACGCATGTCACCCTGCACGGTGCGCAGCGACAGACCATCGCGGTCGGCCACAGCGCGGTCCTGCGCCAGCTGCCCGTCGGAAAGATCGAACACGGTCACCTCGGCGCCTGCCGCAGCAAGCACGGGCGCCTGCTGGCCACCGGCCGAGGCCAGGCACAGGATGCGCCTGCCCCGCACATCGCCCAGCCAATCCAGCGGCAGCGCACGCGGCGTCAGGTGCACCTGCCAACGCCCCTCGCGGGCGGCGGCAATCGTTGCGGCATCCACCGGTCGCGACCACTCGCGCACCTCGCTGGCCTGGCGGTCCCAGGCAGCACGGTTGTGGTCGATCAACGCCTGTCCATGGTTCATGTGTTCTCCTTGCCCGAAGGGCGCCAGTCCAGATCCTGGAAGGCCGGGCTCGCGAAGCATTCGGCGAGGAAGTCCAGGAATCGCCGCATGATAGCGGGCTGCTGTCGACGCGACGCGTACACCGCATGGATGCCGAGCTCGTCAAGGCTGTACTCGGGCAGCAGTTCGATCAGTTCGCCACTGCGCAGCAACGGTGCGACCTGGTAGGTCGGCAACATGGCGATGCCGGCATTGGCGCGCACGGCCTCCAGCAGCAGCGACGCTTCATTGGCACTGATGTTGCCGCCCACCGCAACCGACAACGAACGCCCTTCGCGATGCAGCTGCCATAGGCTCTTGCCGACGTAGTGATGGGTCAGGCAGTTGTGCGCGGCGAGATGTTCGGGTGCAGTCGGCGTGCCACGTGCCTGCAGGTAGGCCGGCGTCGCGCACAGCACCGAGCGGCAGATCGCCAAGCGACGTGCGATCAGGCTGGGATCGATCTGCCTTGCGATGCGCACCGCCAGGTCGACGCGCTCCTCCACCAGGTTGACCATGCGGTCGACCAGCAGCAGTTCGATGCGTGCGGCCGGATGGCGCTGCACGAACGCGGCCACCGCGCGCGCCAGATGGCTCTGCCCGAACGACACGCTGGCGGTAATGCGCAGCGTTCCGTGTGGCTCGGGATCGTCGCTGGCCAGCTCGCCCTGCAGTTCCTCGCCGATTGCCAGCATCTGCCGGAAACGCGCCAGCGCGGCTTCACCGGCCCCGGTCAGGCTGACCCGCCGCGTGGTCCGGTGCAGCAGCCGCGCGCCCAGCCAGCCCTCCACCTCGGCGAGGTAGCGGCTGACCATCGCCCGCGACATGTCCAGCACCTCGGCGGCGGCGGTCAGGCTGCCGCGCTCGGCAACTTCGACGAACACGGTCATGGCGGTCAATCGGTCCATCTGCTCGATCCATGCAACAAACAAGCGCGTTATACGCTGTTTTTCGAGCGACTGCAGCGGCCTACAGTGGCCTCATTCCCCAGCCCCACCCCACGGAATCCTGCCATGAAGATCGCCCTCGTCGGTGCCACCGGCAATATCGGCCGCCAGATCGCCCGCCACGCGCTGGCCAACGGCCACCAACTGACCGTCATCGTGCGCAGTGCGCAGGACCTGCCGGCCGAGCTGGCCGGCGCCCATCCGGTCATCGCCTCGCTGGACGACCAGGATGCCCTGGTCGCCGCCATTGCCGGCCACGATGTGCTGGCCAGCGCCTACGGCCCGCGCCCGGGCGACGACATCGGCCGCGTCGGCGAAGTTGCCGCGCAGCTTGCAGACGCCGCCCGCAAGGCCAACGTGCCGCGCCTGGTGGTGGTCGGTGGTGCCGGCAGCCTGGAAGTCGCCCCCGGCGTGCAGCTGGTCGACACCCCCACCTTCCCGGAGGCCTACAAGCCCTACGCGCTGGCCCACCGTGAAGCCTTCAACCGCCTGCAGGCAGTGGATGACCTGGACTGGACCTTCTTCTCGCCGGCGGCCGAAATCGGCCCGGGTGAAGAGCGTGGGCAGTATCGCGTGCAGCCCAAGGCCTTCCTCGCCGATGCCAGCGGCCACAGCCGCATCAGCTACGCCGACTACGGCGCCGCGTTCGTCGCCGAACTGGAAGCGCGCAAGTACCCGAAGCAGATCATCACTGCAGCGTATTGATCATGGCGCCCGCCGGCCTGCCCGCCCGCCCGCCGGGCATGGCCCGGCGCTACCCACCTGTAAAGCCGAAGGCAACGGCAGGAGCCGTTGCCAACGTCGCTTGCGACGGCCCGTAGGGGGCCGGGCAAGGACGCCCGGCATAGCCCACGCTCGGCTCGATATCCCAAAGGACACCTCCCATGCGTACCGCTGCCCTGCTGTTCCCCCTCGCGCTGGCTGCAGGTTCCGCCAGCACCCCGCTGCTGGCCGCACCGGCCGCGCCTGCGCCTGCCAGCGCCGCGAAATCGCAACTGCGCCTGCAGACCTTCCATCCCGGCCCGCAGGCGATGTTCTCGGTGTCCTCGGTGCTGATCGAAGGGCGCAACGATGCGATCCTGGTCAACGCGCAGTTCGCTGCCGGCGATGCGCGTCGGCTGGTCGAGCAGATCCGCGCCAGCGGCAAGCAGCTGACCACCATCTACATCAGCCATGGCGATCCGGATTACTACTTCGGCCTGGCCACCGTGCAGGACGCGTTCCCGCAGGCGCGCATCGTCGCCACCGCGCAGACCGTGGCGCATATCCGTGAATCCCAGGCCGGCAAGCTGGCGTACTGGGGGCCGAAGATGGGCGCCGACGTTCCCGCACGCATCGTGGTGCCGGCGGTACTGGAAGGCGATGCACTGCAGCTGGAAGGCCAGCGCCTGCCGTTGATCGGCCTGGATGGACCGACGCCGGACCGCAGCGTGCTGTGGGTGCCGTCACTGCGCGCGATCGTCGGTGGCATTCCGGTGGTGGCCGGCGAGCATGTGTGGATGGCCGATACGCAGACGCCGAAGTCGCATGCCGATTGGCTGCGCACGCTGCAGCAGCTGCAGGCGTTGAAGCCGAAGGTGGTGGTGCCCGGTCATTACGCAGAGGGTGCGGCACTGGATGCCAGTGCGTTGCGCTTCACGGCGGAGTACATCCGCGCCTTCGATGTTGAATCAGCCAAGGCCAAGGACAGTGCGGCGTTGGTGAAGGCGATGCAGGCGCGCTATCCGAAGCTGGCGGGCGTGGAGTCGCTGGAGTTGAGTGCGAAGGTGGCCAAGGGCGAGATGCAGTGGCCGTAAGGTAGGGGTTTTCTTTTGCAGGGCTGCGCCCTGCACCTGCCGAATCGACGGCAACGGCAACGGCAAAAGCGGGCATTCCGTGGGTTGGCGGGGTGGGTCCGGTTGCGGGGGACGCTGCAAGTACGTCCATGTAAGCTCGGTCGCCGCATCCATGCGGCTCACGCCCCCGCAACCGGACCCACCCCGCCTTCGACAGATTTCCGCAATCTGTCTGGATGGCATGGCCTGCCCTTGGTAGGTGTCGACCTTGGTCGACACGCAGATCCAGACATGCGTGGATGAACAATCAGGATCGGTCGGTCGGGGTGTGCTCGAACAATTCGCCCTGCACTACCGGCTCCTTTTCACGGAAGCCGCCGAGGCCGACGCCGACCAGGCGGTAGCGGGTGTCGGCGGGTAGATCTACACGGGCGCGCAGTGCCAGCGCGATGTCGCGCAGTTCGGCCATCGATTCCGGCGGGCGTTCCGGGGTGAAGCTGCGGGTGAGGAGGCGGAACTGCGCGGTCTTCAGCTTCAACACCACGGTGTGGCCGATGCGTTCGGTCTTGCGCGTGGCATGCCAGGTCTTCTCGGCCAGCTGCACGATCGCTTCAGCCAGGTCTTCCAGCAACAGGTCCTCGGCGAAAGTGTCTTCGGAGGAGATCGACTGCACCTGCTGGTCAGGCTCCACCGGACGCTCGTCGACACCGCGTGCGCGGTTGTACAGGCTGCGGCCGAAGCTGCCGAAGGCTTCTTCCAGATCCGGCAGCGTCCACTGCCGCAGGTCGCCGCAGGTGACGATGCCGCGCGCTGCCAGTTTGCCTTCCATCACCTTGCCGACACCGGGCACGCGGTTCACCGGCAGCGGCAGCAGGAACGCATCCACCCGCTGCGGCGGAATCACGAACTGGCCGTCGGGCTTGCGCCAGTCCGAAGCGATCTTGGCCAGGAACTTGTTCGGCGCGATCCCGGCTGAAGCAGTCAGGTGGGTTTCCTCGCGGATCTGTGCGCGGATGGTGCGGGCGATGTCGGTGGCCAGCACGATGTCACTCTTCGGCACCGTGACATCCAGATAGGCCTCATCCAGTGACAACGGCTCGACCAGGTCGGTATGGCGCAGGAAGATCTCGCGCACGTGGCGCGACACCGCCTTGTAACGTGCGAAGTCCGGCGGCACGAAGATCGCGTCCGGGCACAGGCGCTCGGCGCGCAGGGCCGGCATCGCCGAACGCACGCCGAACACGCGCGCCTCGTACGAGGCGGCACACACCACTGAACGCGCGCCGCGCCATGCCACAACCACCGGCTTGCCGCGCAGTGACGGATCGTCGCGCTGCTCCACCGACGCGTAGAAGGCGTCCATGTCGACGTGGATGATCTTGCGCAGTGCGTTCATGGTTGGCCCACATGATACCTGCACCGTAACCGTCCAGACGCCGAAGTATGGTCGTTGTGCATCAACGGGATGCGTGGTTTCAGCTGAAAACACTACGCACGCGTACGGAGACGCGGTTTGATATCCGCCTGATCCGTCGTGCATCCTCGGGAACTCGTTGCCTTGTTTTCGCTTCCAGGATTGCGCTTTCCATGACTCGTCTCCACGCGTTCAACCGCGACCAGCTGCTGGCCAGCGCACGCGGTGAACTGTTCGGCGCTGCCGCCGGCCGGTTGCCCAACGACCCGATGCTGATGTTCGACCGCATCACCGAAATCCGCGAGGACGGCGGACCGCATGGCAAGGGCATGGTACGCGCCGAACTGGATATCCGTCCGGACCTGTGGTTCTTCGGCTGCCACTTCATCGGCGACCCGGTGATGCCCGGCTGCCTGGGCCTGGATGCCATGTGGCAGCTGACCGGCTTCTTCCTCACCTGGCTGGGTGCGCCCGGCAAGGGCCGCGCCCTGGGCTGCGGCGAAGTGAAGTTCACCGGCCAGGTGCTGCCCGATGCCAAGCTGGTGCGCTACGAGATCGACATCAGCCGCGTCATCAACCGCAAGCTGGTGATGGCCCAGTCCGACGCGCGCATGTACGTGGACGACCGCGAGATCTACAACGCCCGCGACCTGCGCGTGGGCCTGTTCACTGAAACCGGGAGCTTCTGATGCGTCGCGTCGTCATCACCGGCATGGGCATCACGTCCTGCCTCGGCAATGATCTGGATACCGTTTCGGCCGCCCTGCGCGAGAGCCGCGCCGGCATCACCGCGCTGGCCGACCACGCCGAAGCCGGCCTGCGCAGCCAGGTCGGCGGTCGCGTCGACCTCGACCTGGACGCGCTGATCGACCGCAAGCAGAAGCGCTTCATGAGCGATGCCGCCGCCTTCGCCTACCTGGCGATGGCCGATGCCATCACCGATGCGGGCCTGACCCCGGAACAGGTCAGTGGCCTGCGCACCGGCCTGATCGCCGGTTCCGGTGGTGGCTCCAGCGAATGGCAGGTGGGTGCGGTCGATCTGCTGCGCAGCCGCGGCGTGCGCAAGGTCGGTCCGTACATGGTGCCGCGCACGATGTGCTCGACCGTGTCGGCCTGCCTGGCCACCGCATTCCAGATCAAGGGCGTCAGCTACTCGCTGTCGGCCGCCTGCGCGACCTCCGCACACTGCATCGGCGCGGCTGCCGACCTCATCCGCCACGGCGCGCAGGACATCATGTTCGCCGGTGGCGGTGAAGACCTGCACTGGTCGATGAGCGTGATGTTCGATGCGATGGGTGCACTGTCCACCAGCTTCAACGACACCCCCGCGAGCGCCTCGCGCCCGTATGACAAGGACCGCGATGGCTTCGTCATCGCCGGTGGTGGCGGCATGCTGGTGCTGGAGGATTACGACCACGCCGTGGCACGTGGCGCGCATATCCATGCCGAGCTGATCGGTTATGGCGTGACCTCCGATGGCGCCGACATGGTCGCCCCGTCCGGTGAAGGTGCCGTGCGCTGCATGAAGATGGCGCTGCAGAACGTCGACCGTCCGCTGGATTATCTCAACACCCACGGCACCTCCACCCCGCTGGGTGATGTGACCGAGCTGGGTGCGATCCGCGAGGTGTTCGGTGATGCGATTCCGCCGCTGTCCTCGACCAAGGCGCTGTCGGGCCATTCGCTGGGTGCTGCCAGCGTGCATGAAGCGATCTACTGCCTGCTGATGATGCGCGACGGCTTCGTGGCCGGTTCGGCCAACATCGGCGAGCTGGACCCGAGGGTGGAAGGCTTCCCGATCCTGCGCGAAAGCCGCGAGCAGAAGCTGGACACGGTGATGTCCAACAGCTTCGGCTTCGGTGGCACCAACGCGGCGCTGGTGTTCGGCAGGGTGTGATCTGAAAGCGTGCCGACCAACGGTCGGCACCCACCAGAGCGGTTGCCATGGATGTAGAGACGAGCCCATGCTCGGCTCAGTGCCAACCAAGGTTGGCAGCTACCTCGGCAACAGCGGCAGCAGCAGCGCGTGGGCGTCCACCAGCGAGCCGACGATGCGGTGGCCCAGCGCGCGCAGTTCTTCATCGGGATGCACCAGGTCCGGCACCTGGATCACGGTCATGCCCGCAGCCAGCGCGGCACGCGTGCCGGCCGGGGAATCCTCCAGCGCCAGGCAGCGTTCCGGTGCCTTGCCCAGCCGCTGCGCGGCCAGCAGGTAGATGTCCGGTGCCGGCTTGGCCCGCGCCACGTCGCCACCGGCGATCACCGCATCGAAGTACGGCAACAACCCGGTCGCCGCCAGCTTGCGGTTGGCCCGCGGCTGTCGGGTCGAGGTCGCCACCGCACGCGGCACCGCGTGCGACTTCAACAACTCAAGCAGTTCCAGGATGCCCGGGCGCAGCGGCAACCCTGTCTGCGTGCGTTCCTCGTACAGATCATGGCAACGCGCGGCCAAGGCCTCGATCATGCTGTCTTCGATGCCCTGCTGGCGCAGCAGCGCCTGGCTGTCGCGGTCGCCAAGACCGACCATGCGCACGAAGAAGCTGGCATCCAGCGGCAGGCCAAATTCCTCCGCCGCTTCGCTCCAGCAGGCAAGCGACACGCGCTCGCTGTCGATCATCAGGCCGTCCATGTCGAAGATGACGGCGTCGGGCAGGAACGGCAGCGCAGCGATGGAGGTCATGGAGCGAACAACGTATCCAGGTCGGTGGAGGTCAGCAGCCGCCATTGCCCTTCGGCCAGTCCCTGCAGGTCCAGGCCACCAACACGGCTGCGATGCAGTGCCTGCACGTGGTTGCCTGCGGCAGCGAACATGCGGCGTACCTGATGGTAGCGGCCTTCGTGCAGTATCAGGCGCGCCTTGCGCGGCCCGAGCACCTGCAGTTCAGCCGGCAGCAGGGGCGTCTTCTCCGCTTCCAGCATCAGCGTGCCGCTGGCAAACAGCGCCACCTCGTCACCACGCAGGTCGTCGGCCAGCTCCACTTCGTAGACCTTGGGCAGCTTCGACTTCGGCGAAATGATCCGGTGCAGCAGGTTGCCGTCGTCGGTCAGCAGCAACAGGCCGCTGGTCTCGCGGTCCAGGCGGCCGACGGTGGACAGCACCGGGTCGCGGTCGCGGAAGCGCGGCGGCAGCAGGTCGTAGATCAGGCGGCCCTTGTCCTTGGTCGAACAGGTGTAGCCGGCCGGCTTGTACATCGCCAGCGACAGGCCCACCGGCGGGTCCAGCGGCTCGCCATCGACGCGCACCGCTTCATGCGGCACCTGGTCGTCGGCATACAGCACCTCGCCGTCGGCGTCGGTGACGCGGCCTTCGCGGAACATCCACTGCACCTGCTTGCGGCTGCCGTAGCCGAGGTTGGCGATGAGCTTGACCAGTTTCACCGGGCCTTCCCCTTGCCCTTCACTGCCTCGACCAGCTTGAAGCCATCGCGCTCGGCAACCACGCGCACCGCGCCGAAGCTCTCGTTGAGCGTGTACTCGTACGGCAGGTGACGGTTGGCCACCACGTACAGGCGCCCGCCCGGGCGCAGCGCCTGCGCGGCTACGGCGATGAAGCGCTGGCCGATGTCCGGACGATCCGCACGCGAGGGCGTGTGGAACGGCGGGTTGCTGATGATGACGTCGTAGTCCGGCTCGATGCCGGCGGTGACATCGCGCCACAGGAAGCGCAGCGGCACCGGGCGCGGTGGCGGCGCGAGGTTGAGTTCGGCCAGGTCCAGCGCGCGCTTCTCGGCCTCGTACAGGTCCAGCGCGGTGATCTTCGGGCAGCGCTCCAGCAGCTCGCGCGACAGGTAGCCGTAACCGGCACCGAGGTCGGCCGCACGCCCGGCCAGGTCGGCCGGCAGATGTTCGGCAAGCAGCGCCGAGGCCGGGTCGATGCGGTCCCAGGCGAACACGCCCGGGCGGCTGAGGAAACGGCCGCCGACGATCGGCCGCACTGCGTCCAGGCTGCCCCAGCGCTTGGCCACGTCCGCATCGTGCTGGCCCTGCAACGGCGCGGTCCAGAACACGCGGCAGTGGTTCTTGGTCAGGCTGCCGCCGAGGCCGGCCAACTGCTTGAGGTCGCCTTCGCCGGAGCGGGCGCCTTCGTTGTTGTGCTGGCAGGCCACGATGCGGCCACCCTCGGCGACCAGCGCCAGGGCGCGGGCGAACAGCGCGCGGGCTTCCTCGCGCTGGCGCGGCGGCAGCACCAGCACCAGCGGGTAACGGCCGCGGCCGGCAACATCATCCAGCTGGCCGCTGACGGTCCAGCCAGCGGCCTGCTGCAGCGGCTGCGCGAACGGGGCAAAGCTCTGCTCGCAGTCGACCTCGCGGCCGCCGGCCTGCTCGCGCAGGGGCCAGCCGTCACGGGCGCGCAGGAAGGCCACCGGACCCTCCGGCCAGCGCAGGGCGCCGCTGGAGAACGGCAGGAACAAGGTCTGCAGGGGGGCGTCGTCGCTGGATGCCATCGGCGCGGGTACTGGAAGCGTGAGGGCCGTCCATTGTACCGGCTTGTCCGGCCCGGCCCCGGCCGCCGCTTTGCGAAACTTCAACGTTGCCTTGATGCCGCAGCAACATGCCAGCGTTCAGGGTAGAAGCTCCCCCGCAACTCCTGGAGATCCTGCATGCGCGCCTTGTTCGTCGGAGGTGTTGTCGACAACAGTGAAATGGACCTGGAAGGCAGCCATCCCCCCGTGCATTACCCGGAGGACACCGGCGGCGGCCATTCCCGCTACCGCCTGCACCAGGTCGGCCACGGCGCCGATGGCAGCGTGGCCTACGCCGTCTATGGCGCGCCGGACCTGGCAGACGATGAAGTGACCCGGGTAGCCGAGGAGCGCGCCTATGCGCGCAGGTTCGAGGCGACGGCAACGCTGTTCGAGCATTGATAGGCCTGTAGCGCCCGAGCCAATGCTCGGGCGGCGGCGCAGCCGCGCGGACGGCAGCCGAGCATGGGCTCGGCTCTACATCGGATCAAGGCGCCGTGGGCGGCAGCTCGCGGATGCTGGCGATTTCATCCAGCCACACGTGATGCTGCTGCACCGGTGTATCGAGATCGTCCAGCCGCAGCTGGCCGTTGCTGCCTTCGTCGCCGGCCTCGTTGCGGTACTGCTGCAGCGTCGGCTGCACCGCGACCGTGCCCAGTAGGCGGCGGCCGTCGTGCAGGGTCAGCTGCACCTGAGTTTCCCCGTGCAACTGCGGCAGCAGGGCTTCCAGGCGCGCGATCTGCGCGGCATCGGTATGGATCCGGGGAGCAATACGGGACATCGACAACCTCCTGCGTGCAGACGTGCAGGGTCGCCGATTGGCCGTGAATGCTCAGTGCAGCAGGCTGTCCCCGCGCGTGGCCTGCACGCGCCGCACCACACCCACCAACTGGGCCACCGAATACGGCTTGGCCACATGCTCCTGGAAGCCCGAGGCCAACGCACGGCGACGGTCATCAGCACGCGCCAGTGCCGTCACCGCCACCGCAGGCAATGCCGTGGCATCCACGCCCAGGTCCTCGCGCAGCGTGCTCACCAGGCCATAGCCATCCATGCCCGGCATGCCGATGTCGGTCAGCAGCACGTGGTACTGCAGGTGGCCATTGTCGGCCAGCAGCACCAGTGCCTCGCCCGCAGAGCTGGCCGCGGACACGCTGGCGCCCTGCTCTTCCAGCATGCGCCGCAGGTACTCCAGCACTTCTGGCTGGTCTTCCACGGCCAGCACATGCAGGCCGCGCAACGGGTACGGTTCGACCACCATCGGTTCCAGGATCGGACCGCTGACGACCTCACGCAGCGGACGCCGTTCGGCATCGGGCAGGTGCTGTGGCAGGCGCACGGTGAAGGTGGCGCCGTGACCATGGCCATCGCTGGCCGCACTGACCGTACCGCCGTGCAGTTCTACCAGCTGCTGCACGATCGCCAGGCCCAGGCCCAGACCGCCATGACGGCGGGTGGTGGTGCCGTCGGCCTGGCGGAAGCGGCTGAACAGATGGTTCAGGAACTCCGGTGCGATGCCGTCGCCGGTATCGCGCACGGTGATCGTCCAATAGTTGCCATCGGCCTGCAGCTGCACGTCGATGCGGCCCTCGGCTGGGGTGAACTTGATAGCGTTGGACAGCAGGTTCCAGAACACCTGCTGCAGGCGGGTGGCATCGCCCAGCACCTGGCACGCCTGCGCCGGCAACTGCAGGGTGACGTCCAGCGCCTTGCCCTCGGCCACCAGCTCCTGCGCGCCCATCGCTTCGTTCAACTGGTCGCGCAGATCCAGCACTTCCACTTCCAGCTGCACCTTGCCCAGCAGCATGCTGCTGAGATCGAGCATGTCCGAGATCAACCGCTTCTGCGCGGTCGCACTGTTGGCGATCACGCCCAGGCCCTTGTACAGCGGACTGGTGGAATCCACGCGCTGCAGCAGCAGTTCGCTCCAGCCCAGGATCGTGGTCAGCGGCGTGCGCAGCTCGTGCGACAGCGTGGCCAGGAATTCATCCTTCAGCCGCGCCATGTTCTCCGCGGCACTGCGTGCGGCGCGCTCGGACTGCAGCAGCTCCTCGCGCGCCAGTTCGATCTCGCGACGCTCGGTGACGTCCGGGCTGCTGCCGGCCAGACCGATGAAACGGCCCATCCGCGAGAAGCGCGGACGGGCGTTCATTTCCAGCCAGCGCCACTGCCCATCGGCGCGACGGGCGCGTACCAGAGCATGCATCGAACGCTGCGCTTTCAGCGCTTCCTGCAGTTCGTACTCGAACACCGACGCATCGTCGGGATGCACCAGGCCGCGCCAGACATCTTCCGGCACACGGTTCTCGTCGCCGCCGAAGAACTCGCTGAAGGCACTGTTGACGAAGCGGGCGTGGCCGCGCTCGTCCAGCACCCACACCGGCATCGGCAAACCATCGGCCAGTGCACTGAAACGCGCCTCGCTCTCGCCCAGCTCCACTTCCATCTGCTTGCGCGCGGTCACATCGAAGAACAGCACGCCCACCAGATCATCGCCCGGCCGGCCGACACGCACCGCATCCACCGCGAACGAACGCCCGAGGGCACGGGCGTCCATCTCGAACTGCGCCGGTCGCCCGGTCCGCGCCACTTCGCCGTAGATCCGGAACCAGTCGCCTTCGTGCTGTGGCTCCAGCGCGCTCATACGCTTGCCGCAGGCATCCTTCAGGCCGGTATGACGCTCGAAGGCATCGTTGACCTCGAGGAAGCGGTAATCGATCGCCTCGTCGCCGTCGAACAGCACCTGGATCACACAGAAACCTGCGTGGATGCGCTCAAGCACGCCATGGTGCAGGTCGGGTTCGGGCGTCGGCACCATCAAGGGTGAGCGCTCCACGAGGGGCGGCAATGTGGACAAGGGCGTGGGGAAGAAAAGACCGGATGGAGGTACAGCATCTTCCAGAGCGCGTATTCACAGCGTCAAGCGCCGTCAGTCAGGGTTGACGACCATGAATTGGCGGCAACTGTTGACGCATTTGACGCTATTGGCCATTGCTGCGGCCCTGCGGCGGGATCACACTCGATCCGAGATCATCATCCTCCCCGCTTCGGGGACGCAGGAGACTGCCATGAAACGTTCGCTTTCAACCGCCCTGCTGCTGGCCGGCATGCTTGCCGTGGGCAGCGTGGCCGCCGCGCCGCGGACGGTAACGGCGCCCGATGCGCCGCGCGCGCTGCAGGCCGATGGCCCGGTCAGCGTGAAGTGGGACGATCCGGCGAAATTCACCGAGCTCCGCCAGAGCAGCAACCGCTTCGAGGCTGAACGCGGTGACTGGGTGCAGCAGCTGGCACGCTACGTACAGACCAGCGCCGCCAAGCCGCTGCAGGCCGGGCAGACGCTGGACGTGACCCTGGTCGATATCAAGCGCGCGGGCGACTACGAGCCGTGGCACGGCCCGCGTGGCAGCGATATCCGGATCATGCGCGACATCTACCCGCCGCGGATCACCCTGCAGTACACGCTGAAGGACGCCAGCGGGCGCATCATCGATGAAGGCGACGCCCGCCTGAGCGACAGCGGCTACCTGCACAACATCGGCCTGAAGAGCGATACCGATCCGTTGCGCTATGAGAAGCGCCTGATCGACGACTGGGTGAAGCGTCAGCTGACCTCGCGCGTCACCGCTGCCCGGTAACCCCGCGCAGCGCGACCCACCGGTAGGTGTCGACCTTGGTCGACACGCATCCACGGCGCCGACCAAGGTCGGCCGCTACCAGCGCCGGTCAATCCTGGTAGACACGTGCCACGCGCTTGACGCCGCACGGCAGCTGGTAGGCACTGACACCGCAGCGCGGGGCCAGCTCGGACAGCGTCGGCGCTGTGCCCCACAGTTCCACCACGCTGCCGACGCCGGCCTGCGCATGTGCGGTCAGATCCACGGTCAGCATGTCCATCGACACGCGGCCGATCAGCCCACCAGGTTGGCCATCGATCAGCACCGGGGTGCCGTTGGGCGCGAACTGCGGATAGCCATCGGCATAGCCCAGTGCGACCACGCCCACGCGTGTGCGTGCCTTGGCGACGAAACGCGCACCGTAGCCGACCGGCTCACCGGCCTCGATCCAGCGCTCGGCGATCACCTTGGACTGCATCGTCATCACCGGGCGCAGGCGCGCGGTCAGCTCGCTGTTGTCCGGCAGCGGGTTGGCGCCGTACAGCATCAGGCCCGGGCGTACCCAGTCACTACGTACGTCCGGCCAGCCCAGCAGTGCTGGCGAATTGCAGACGCTGGTCTCACCTTGCAGGCCTTCGATGGCCTCGACGAAGGTGGCGGCCTGCTCATGGGTACGCTCGCTGTCCAGCTCGTCGGCGCGTGCCAGGTGGGTCATCAGTACGATGCGCGCCACCTGCGGCAATGCAGACAGACGTGCGTGCGCGGCGCGGAAACCGGCAACGTCCAGGCCCAGCCGGTGCATGCCACTATCCAGCTTCAGCCACACCGTCAGCGGACGCGGGCTGTCGAACGCGGCCAGTGCTTCCAGCTGCCACGGCGAACCCACCGAGAACCACAGGTCATGCTCGGCCACCAGCGCCATTTCGCTGGGCTCGAAGATGCCTTCCAGCAGCAGGATCGGTGCACGGATACCGGCCTGGCGCAGTTCCAGTGCCTCTTCGATCGTGGCCACACCGAAGCCGTCGGCCTCGCCTTCCAGTGCCTGCGCGCAGCGCACCGCGCCATGACCATAGGCATCGGCCTTGATGATCGCCAACGCCTTGCCACCACCCAGTTCACGGGCCAGACGGTAGTTGCTGCGCAGTGCGCCCAGATCGATCAGCGCGCGGGCAGGACGCATGTGCGGTTCTCATGTTGCGGGGCGTGGCGGTACTGGCCGTAGCGGAAGATATCCAGGCCTTCGGTGCTGATCTGCGGCTGGCGCGCGCTCATCAGGTCGGCCAGGTAGCGGCCCGAGCCGCAGGCCATGGTCCAGCCCAGCGTGCCGTGGCCGGTGTTGAGGAACAGGTTGCGGAACGGCGTAGCGCCGATCACCGGCGTACCGTCGGGCGTGGCCGGGCGCAGGCCGGTCCAGAACTCGGCCTTGGCCAGGTCGCCGCCCTTCGGGTACAGATCGCGCACCACCAGCTCCAGCGTCTCGCGGCGACGCGGCGACAGTGACAGGTCGAAACCAGCCACTTCGGCCATGCCGCCGACGCGGATGCGGTTGTCGAAGCGGGTCACCGCAACCTTGTAGCTCTCATCGAGGATGGTCGAGGTCGGCGCCATCGCCGGGTCGGTGATCGGCAGGGTCAGCGAGTAGCCCTTCAGCGGATACACCGGCAGGCGCATGCCCAGCGGCGCGACCAGCCCCGGTGAATAGCTGCCCAGTGCGACCACGAAGCGATCCGCGGTTTCCAGCTTGCCGCCGATCCGCACGCCGGTGATGCGGTCGCCGTCGAATTCCACACCGGTGATGTCCTGGTCGTAGCGGAACTCGACACCCGCTTCGGCCGCCATCTGCGCCAGGCGGCGGGTGAACAGCTGGCAATCGCCGGTCTGGTCGCGCGGCAGGCGCAGCGCGCCGACCAGGCCATCGACGTGGGCCAGCGCGGGCTCGGCCTTGATTATGCCGGCGCGATCCAGCACTTCGTACGGCACGCCGTACTGGGCCAGGATCTCGATGTCCTGCGCCGAGGCATCCAGCTGCTGCTGGGTGCGGAACAGCTGGGTGGTGCCCAGGTCGCGCCCTTCGAAATCGATGCCGATCTGCGCACGCAGCTCGTTCAGGCAGTCGCGGCTGTACTCGGACATGCGCACCATGCGCGCCTTGTTGATCGCGTAGCGCTCGTGGGTGCAGTTGCGCAGCATCTGCCACAGCCAGCGGTACTGGGCCAGGTCCATGCCCGGCTTGATCGCCAGCGGCGCGTGCTTTTCGAACAGCCAGCCGATGGCCTTCTTCGGTACGCCCGGGGCGGCCCACGGCGAGGTGTAGCCGAAGGACAGCTGGCCGGCATTGGCGAAGCTGGTTTCCAGCGCGGGACCGGGCTGGCGGTCGACGACCGTGACTTCAAACCCGGCCTGTCGCAGGTACCAGGCACTGGTGGTGCCGATCACGCCGCTGCCGAGAACTAGGACTCGCATGGAAATTCTCCAACCCGATCATTCCCTGCATTTGGGTGCGCAGGGGCCATAATCGGGGAAGTATATTCTTCCGTTCCTAGGTGATTTGCCTGATTTTAGGAATGCAGGCAGGATATTTTCCTCTGATTCATTCCCCAAGGTTGACGGCCATGACCACCCGCCCCCGCGAACTGGACAAGATCGACCGCAAGATCCTGCGCATCCTGCAGGGCGAAGGCCGCATTTCCTTCACCGAGCTGGGCGAACGGGTCGGTCTGTCGACCACCCCGTGCACCGAGCGCGTGCGCCGGCTGGAGCGCGAAGCGGTGATCACCGGCTATCACGCCCACCTGGACCCGTCGGCGCTGAAAGCCAGCCTGCTGGTGTTCGTGGAGATCAGCCTGGCCTACAAATCCGGTGACATCTTCGAGGAGTTCCGGCGGGCGGCGCTGAAGCTGCCCAACGTACTGGAATGCCATCTGGTGTCGGGCGATTTCGATTACCTGCTGAAGGCACGGATCAGCGAGATGGCCTCCTATCGCAAGCTGCTTGGCAGCACCCTGCTGACCCTGCCGCATGTGCGTGAATCGAAGAGCTACATCGTGATGGAAGAGGTCAAGGAGACCTGGTCGCTGCCGATTCCCGATTGAGTCGGCGGGCGGCAGCGGGGCCAGACCCCGTAGCACGGACTCTGGCCCCTGGCTGCATCAGCGCTGCTGCGGGTTCTTCATGGAACCCTGTTGCGGGTTCTTCTTCTGCTGCTCGTTCGGCTGCTGTTGCTGTTGCTGCTGGCGCTGCTGTTCCTGCGGTGTTTTGCCCTGCTGTTCCTTGCCGGGATGACGGTTCTGCTGGTTGGCCATGATCGTATTCCAAGGGGACGAGGGAAGCGCGGCGGCGGGGATGCCGGCGCAGGTCCACCGTGGTCCTGGCACGGTTAATCGCAGGCGAAAAACGGGTGATGCGGGGCGTGCAGGGTGGGGGGGGCTGTTTTCCGGCGTTCATGTGGGTGGCGGGATTCCTGCCAACGGCTGAGCCCCTCGTGGCTGGGGCCTGGTGCGGCGCTGCGCGTTGGCCGGGCGGGTGGAGTCAGGCGGGGACGCCGTGAACCCGTCCTTGGGGGCTTGGCCGCGGCATCCATGCCGCGGACACCCCGCCTGCCCCCACCCGCCCGACCTCTGACAGGTTCACGCGGGCTCCAGCCACGGAAAGAAGAAAAAAGAGCGACAGCGGGTCGCTGCGCTCTCTTTGGGTTGCGCGATTGGTTGCGGGTGCTGGGGTCAGCGCTTGATCTGCTGGCCGTCGCCGGTGGGTACGCTGTCGTAGTAGCGGCCGGTGCGCGAGTCGAACACGCGGTTGGGGCCGACCGGTTTGACGCCGGGAACGATGCGGCCGTTGCGGTCGTAGACCTTGTCCGGCAGTGCCGGTGCGGGCGTGGGGGTCACCTGGGCCGGGCCGGTCGAGCGGATCGGCTGGGCCGGCTGCGGCGAGGGCAGCACCTGCGGCTGCGGGCGCGATGCCTGCGGTGGCGGGGCTACAGGCGGCGGTGCCACCGTCGAGCTGCTGCGGGTAGTGGTCGGATTGCCGGTGGGAACCTGCGCCTGGGCGAGCAGAGGCAGCAGGGCCGACAACAGCAGGACAAGGCGGGGTTTCATGGCGCGCTCCGGGGTGGTCCACATGCACCCTGCGCCTGCCCCTGTGTGCCGGCCATGAACGGCCATCACACTTGCAAGCGCGTGCCGACACCCCCACGTCTGCGGCATCCCAGGCCACAACCCCACGGAGAGCCGGCATGAGCGCTTTCGATCTGACGCCCCCCACCGCCACGCAGACCGAAGCCCTGGTCGCCGGACTCAGCGCCGAGGAGCGCCGCGTGCTGCTGCAGCACGGCACCGAGGCGCCCTTCTGCGGGGTGTTCCTCGACAACAAGCGTGAGGGCGTATACTGCTGCCGGCTGTGCGCGCTGCCGCTGTTCCGCTCCAGCACCAAGTTCGATTCGGGCACCGGCTGGCCCAGTTTCTTCGCTCCGTTCGACCCGGCACATGTGCGCGAGATCCGCGACAGCAGCCACGGCATGGTCCGCACCGAGATCACCTGCGCCCGCTGCGGCAGCCACCTGGGCCACGTATTCCCGGACGGTCCGCCGCCCACCTACGAGCGCCATTGCCTGAACTCGGTCTCACTTTCATTCACCGGCAACGGCGAGCCCTGGCCCGATCCGCTGCAGCGTGGCGGCGCGGAAGCCGGCGTGGCGGGCTGACACGCGCCGGAATGGCCCGCTGACCGACTTCACAGAATTCCCTCTTCAGAAACACCGGTGTCAGGCCGACAAGGAGATATCCCCCCTCCTTGCGTCGCGCCATGCTCATCATCGTTGGATTCCTGGTCGTCATCATCAGCGTGCTGGGCGGCTACCTCGGCGCACACGGCCGCCTTGGGGCGCTGTGGCAGCCTTACGAACTGGTCATCATCGGCGGTGCCGCGCTGGGTGCGTTCCTGGTCGGCACCCCGGCCAAGACGGTCAAGCAGACGTTGCAGGCCATGGTCGGCGTGTTCAAGGGCCCGCGCTACAAGCAGCAGGACTACATCGATGTCCTCAGCCTGGTGTACGAACTGCTCAACAAGGCCCGTCGTGAAGGCTTCATGGCCCTGGAAGACCACGTCGAGCGCCCGGCCGAAAGCGCGCTGTTCGGCAACTACCCGAAGGTGCAGGCCGATCACCACCTGATCGACTTCATCACCGACTGCCTGCGCCTGATGATCGGCAGCAACATCGAGCCGCACGAGCTGGAGCCGCTGCTGGAGCTGGAGCTGGAGAAGCACCACGCCGAAGCGATGGCGCCGTCGCAGGTGATGAACAAGGTCGCCGACGGCCTGCCCGGTTTCGGCATCGTGGCGGCGGTGCTGGGCATCGTCATCACCATGGGCTCGATCGGCGGCGACATCGTCGAAGTGGGTGGCCATGTGGCCGGCGCGCTGGTCGGCACCTTCCTCGGCATCCTGCTGGGCTATGGCTTCGTCGGTCCGATGGCCTCGGCGATGGAAGCCCGTGCCGAGCAGGACAGCCGCATCTACGAGTCGGTGAAAACTGCCCTGCTGGCCTGCCTGCGCGGCTACAACCCGAAGATCGCGCTGGAGTTCGCCCGCAAGACGCTGCCGTCGAACGTGCGCCCGGCGTTCTCCGACTTCGAGCAGCACCTGAAGACGGTCAAGTAAGCCATGGCCGAGACCAAGCCCACCGTCATCGTCCGCCGGGTCAAGAAGGCCGGCCACGCCGCCCACCACGGCGGTTCGTGGAAGGTGGCCTATGCCGACTTCGTGACCGCGATGATGGCCTTCTTCCTGGTGCTGTGGCTGATGGCCAGCACCAGCAAGCCCGAGCGCGCGGCCATTTCCGAGTACTTCCGCAACCCCAGCCCGCTGGTCGGCTCCAGCGCGACGCCGGCGCCGGGCATGGCCGGGCCGGGCGGTGCCAGCACCTCGATGATCAAGCTGGGCGGCGCCACCGACGTCTCGCGCGGCAACAACAACGATCCCTTCCAGAACCAGCAGAAGGCGATACCGCAGCCGGTGGACGAACAGCAGCGCGACAAGCAGCAGCTGGAAGCGTTGATGAAGGAGCTGCAGGAGGCGATCAGCCGCAGCCAGGCGCTGGAGCCGTTCAAGGACCAGCTGCTGCTGGACCTGACCCCGGAAGGCCTGCGCATCCAGATCGTGGACAAGCAGAACCGGCCGATGTTCGACCTCGGCAGCGCCACCCTGAAGCCGTACACGCAGCAGATCCTGCACGAACTGGCCGAGTACCTGAACCACGTGCCGAACCGGATCAGCCTGACCGGCCACACCGACATCACCGCCTATTCGGCCGCACGCGGCTACGGCAACTGGGAACTGAGCGCCGACCGCGCCAATGCCGCACGCCGTGCGCTGATCGATGGCGGCATGGACGACAGCAAGATCACCCGCGTGGTCGGCCTGTCCTCGTCGGTGCTGTTCGACAGGACCGACCCGCAGAACCCGATCAACCGCCGCATCAGCATCGTGGTGATGACCAAGGCCGCCGAGGAAGCCGCGCTGGCCGGTGCCGGCCCGCAGGTGGGCCTGTCGGCGACCACCGTGGATCCGGACGTGCAGGCTGCGCAGGGGCAGGCCGGGGTCGGATCCCTTTCTGCAGGAAAGGGCTCTGACCCCTGACCGGTTTCCGCCGGGCATGGCCCGGCGCTACCGGATCCCAACGCCCAAAGGGCAGCGCCGGGCCATTGCCCGGCGAGCGCGCAGCGCGGCACCCAGTACAATGGCGGTCTTTCCGATTCCAGGTGATCCCACCCCCATGTCCCAGTCTTCCAAGGCCAAGCGCGACAAGCGCAAGAAGCAGCAGGCCAAGCGCCCGTTCCTCCGTCTGAACGCCCAGCAGCAGGTGCAGAACCATGCCGTGCTGGTCAACGAAGACGGCCAGGCCGTGGCCGCCATCGGCCTGCAGGGCCGCGAGTGGCTGCTGGCCATCGGTGGCCAGACCATGGGCAACGCCGACAACCCGGTGCCGATGCTGGCCATGCTCAAGCACCTGTCCAACGTGCAGGAAGCCGAAGGCCGCAAGGTCACCCTGGAATATTCCGAGCTGATGCAGAAGCTGCTCGACACCCTGGCCGAAGAAGCAGGCCAGACCGCCGAGGAGTACCTGGACAAGCTGGTGGCCGAGTTCGCCAGCGAGCAGGCTGAAGACGCAGCTGCCGAAGGCGAAGCTGCCGATGAAGCGGCTGCGGACACTGCCGGCGCCGAAGGCGCTGCCGACGCCGAGGCCGCTACGGCCGCCGACGCCGACGGCAAGCCGCAGGCCTGATCCGGCGGCGGCGGTGTCGGTCTACGTCGATGACGCGGTGCATCCCTGGCGCGGCCAGCGCTGGGCGCACCTGATGGCCGATACCCTGGCCGAGCTGCACGCGATGGCGGCGCAGCTCGGCATTCCCCCACGCGCCTTCCAGAACAAGGCCAGCGGGGCGCACTACGATGTCACCGCCGAGCTTCGTGCGCAGGCGCTCGCGCTGGGCGCGGTGGCCATTTCCCGGCACGTGGATCGCGTGCAGGTGAAAGCGGTGATCGCCAACGCCAGGGCGCAGTACCGGCCGTAGGCGGGTACGGGCAGCGCCGGGCCATGCCCGGCGAGCGCGCAGCGCGGCGAGAAGCCGCCGGGCATGGCCCGGCGCTACCGGTGACTCTCAGAACGGGTCGCTGCCCAGCCGCACTTCCACGTTCAGCAGCGAGCACAGCGCCAGCAGGGCGTCGTCATCGCGGGTCAGCGCCATCCAGCCACTGAAGCCCTCGTTGCCGGCATCCACGCTCCACAGCGTGTAGTTGTGCTCGCGCAGGCGGTCGAAGGCAGTGCTCATCAGCTGCACGCCGTCCAGGTCTGCGGCGAAATCCTCATCGTCCAGGTCGCCACCCCAGTCCAGCTGCAGGTTGAAGCGCGCTGACAGCTCGTTCACCGCCGACTGCAGCGAATCGAAGTCATCACGCTCGACCTCGAAGCCGGACTGCCAGGCGATGGCGGTGAACAGCGCCGGAAGCCAATCGCTGTCGGCTTCCAGCGGCTGGCCGTCCTCGGACAGATGCTCGCGCCAGCGGTTGAACTGCTGCAGGGCCAGCTCTTCGTCGCCCGGATTGATCAGCACGAGCAGATTCCAGACCCGCGCCTCGAAGTCGTCCTCGTCGAAATCGTGGGCGTCTTCCTCGAAGTCGAAATAGTCGCTGTTGTCAGGCATGGCGGAACATCCTCGGGAGCAGGTGGGCATTCTACGGTTTATCCTGTACCGCTGAAGCCGGCCGTGGTGGCCGTCACTGTGAATGAAGCGATGAGCGATACCCCTCCCGACCACCTGGCGATCAACCCGGCTAGCCCCTTCCACGATGCGCAGGCCCTGGAGCGCGGCGTCGGCGTGCGCTTCAACGATGTCGAGCGCGACAACGTCGAGGAATACTCGGTCAGCGAAGGCTGGATCCGCGTGCAGGCCGGCAAGGCCCGCGACCGTCGCGGCAACCCGATGACCATCAAGGTCAAGGGCAAGGTCGAGGCTTACTTCCTGGAACAGAAGCCGGAATAAGGGCTGAAAGGTGTGCGGACCAAGGTCCGCACCTACCCGAGGTGCACGGTCACTCGCGCTTGCGCGATTCCAGCAGGTCGAGGTTGCGAATCAGCCGCCGTGCGATCTCGTCCGACACCACCCCGCGGCGGGTCAGCCGGAACAGTTCCTCGCGCTCGGCGTTGAGGCCGGCGCTGCGCAGCTGGCGGTAGCCGACCTCCATCCGGTTCACTTTCTCCGGGTCCACGTCGGGGTTGTCGCGGTCCAGATGCCGCTGGTACAGCATGCTCACCCGCGATGCGGCGTCGTTGTACAGCTGCACGTTCTCGGTGTTCTGGTTCAGCACCAGCTGCTGGCGCATGCGCTCCACGCCCGCCAACGCGGCCTTCGAGGACAGCTTGCGGGCCAGATCCTCTTCCTTGCGCTCACCCGAATCGGCCGGCAGCTGCAGGCCCTTCAACAGCTGCGGCAGCGCCACGCTGGCGCCGACCAGCGAGCACAGGATCACCGCGGCAGCCAGGAAGATCACCAGGTCGCGTGCCGGGAACGGGCTGCCATCGGGCAGGAACAGCGGCAGCGTCAACACACCGGCCAGGGTGATCGCACCGCGCACGCCCGCCACCGAGGTGGCCACCACGATGCGCCAGTTCGGTGCCTCGCCATGCTCCAGGCCGCGGCGTCGCGCGCGCAGCAGGTTCCAGCGCAGCGACAGCCACACCCACAGCAGGCGCAGCGCGATCAGCGTCGCGTTGATCACCAGCACGTACACCAGCAGCCACCATGCGCTCTGGTGGCCGCTCTCGTTCATGGTGGTGGTGGCGCGTTCGACGATGCCCGGCAACTGCTCGCCCAGCAGCACGAACATGATGCCGTTGAAGCTGAACTGCAGCATGTTCCAGACGCCGGCACGCTGCACGCGCATGCTGCCGGAAACACGGCCGGTCATTTCCACGTAGCTCATGGAGATGCCCGCTGCCACCGCAGCAAGAATGCCCGAGGCGTTGATCTCTTCAGCCAGCAGGTACGCCGCGAACGGGATCAGCAGGTTGACCAGCATCGCCGCACCGGGCTCTTCGCCGAAGCGGCGCCACAGCCAGCGCTGGAACGTGGACACGCCGAGGGTGACCGCCACGCCGACGGCCAGGCCGGCCACCGCCACCCACAGGAAGGTCAGCGACGCGGTCGCCAACGAGAAGGTGCCGGTCATCACCGCCGCCACCGCGAAGCGGAAGCAGACGAGGCCGGAGGCATCGTTGAGCAGCGACTCGCCTTCCAGGATGTGCATCAGGCGCTTGGGAATCGGCGCCTTGGCGGCGATCGCACCGACGGCCACCGGGTCGGTCGGTGACACGATCGCGGCCAGCGCGAAGCACACCGCCAGCGGCATCACCGGAATCATCCAGTGGATCAGCAGGCCGGCGCCGATCACGGTGAACACCACCAGCCCGAACGCCAGTTCGAGGATCGCGCCCTTGTCGCGGAACAGGCCCTGCTTGGGAATGCGCCAGCCGTCGAGGAACAACAGTGGCGGCAGGAACAGCAGGAAGAACACTTCCGGTTCCAGCGCGTGGCCGCGGTTGAATACCCCGGCGATCACCGCACCGAGGCCGATCTGTACCAGCGGCAGCGGCAACGAGAATGGCAGGACGCGAACCAGGTAACCGCTGGCGACAACGGCCACCAGCATCGCCAGGACGACTTCGATGGTGTGCATGCTTCTTCCACAGGAGCGGCGCGTGGGGCCGGAAAAACCGGAGTGCGCCGGGGGACGGGAAAAAACTTAACACAGCAGGCCGCCACTGCGGCCAGCCATCTGAATGCGCGTCAGGACCGCGACAGCAAGCGCCGCTCGAGCCACGCCAGCGTGTCCCGCTGCATGTCCGCGGACAACGCATGGCCGACCGGGTAGCCACGCAGCTGATGGGCCACGCCCAGTGCCTGCAACCGGTGCGATGCGGCTTCGGCCAGGGCGTAGGGCAGCTTGTCGTCGTCGTAGCCGTGCACCACCAGCGCGTCCAGCCCGGCCTGGCCCACATCAGCCGGGATGCTCGGCGCGATTTCCGGCAGGATGCGCCCGCACAGGATCGCGAAGGACGTCACCCGCTGCGGCTGGGTCAGGGCGACGCTGGCGGCCATGATGCCGCCCTGGCTGAAGCCGGCCAGCGCAGTCTGCCGCGCATCCAGTCCCAACCGCTGCTGTTGGCCAGCCAGCCAATCCGCCAGCAGCAGGCGCGAAGTCTCGGCCTGCGCCGGATCGATCACCGGCCCCTGCGCATCGAAGCGCACCGTGAACCAGCCGAACGCCTGTGGCCCGAAGACCACAGGACCGCGCGGCAGCAGCACGTGCAGGCGCGGGTCGATGGCCGAGGCCAGCGGAAGCAGCGACTGCTCATTGCTGCCCACCCCGTGCAACAGCACCACCAGGCCCTGCGCCGGTCCTTGCGCAGGGCGCTCCAGCACCGGTTGCAGCAGCGGGTTCACGCCGCATCCTGAGCGCGCTCGGCGCCATCGAAGCGGTACAGGTCCATCGCCAGGAAGCCGGCATCGATACCGGCATCGATGCGCTTGGCACCAAAGCCGCCCTCGCCCGCCGCGCCCATCGCGAAGTACAACGGCAGCAGATGCTCGTCGGTGGGGTGCGCACGCTCCGCAAACGGTGCCTGTCGGCGGTAATCGAACAGGGCATCGCGGTCGTTGGCGGCCAGCCGCTGCTCCACCCAGTCGATGAAAGGACGCACGTAGGGCGCTTCCTTGCCGTCCTGGTAGTTGCCCCAGTCGTGCAGGTTGTGGGTGATGCTGCCCGAGCCGATCAGCAGCACGCCCTGTTCGCGCAGCGGCGCCAGTGCGCGGCCCAGCGCGAACTGATGCTGCGGGCCCAGCATCGGCTGGATCGACACCGGTACCACCGGGATGTCGGCCTGCGGGTGCAGCAGGCGCAGCGGCACCCACGCGCCGTGGTCGAGGCCACGCTGCGGATCGAGTGCCACCGGCAGGCCTGCGGCGGCGATGCGACCCGCCACGTCTTCGGCCAACGCCGGGTGACCGGGCGCCGGGTACTGCAGCTCGAACAATTCGCGTGGGAAGCCACCGAAATCGTGGATGGTGGGCGGCTGCGGATGGTTGCCGACCAGCGGCTGCCGGGCCAGCCAATGCGCCGAGGCAATGACGATCGCACGCGGCGTGGGCAGGTCGTGGGCCAGCTCGGCCAGGCGCACGCCGACCTGGCCCGGATGCAGGGCGGTCATCGGCGAGCCGTGGGAGATGTACAGCGAAGGCAGGCGGGACATGATCTTCTCCAATGACAGGAACTGGCAGCGGGCCGGGGGACGATCAGCGCGAACGCAGAGTCCAGCGGCCATCGCCAAGCAGGAACAGCACGACCAGGGCCAGCGCCCAGAACGCCGGATATTCCCAACCACCACCCGCGTTGGCGAAGCTGAAACCGTTGGCGCCGTGCACGGTCACGATGGTGCCCAGCAGCAGCGGCACACCGAGCAGGCCGATCCAGCGCGCGTAGATGCCGAGCAGCAGCGCTGCGGAAATCGTCAGCTCAACGGCGATGGTGAGGTTGCCCAGGACGCCGGGCAGGCCCAGCGACTCGAAGAAGGCAGCGGTACCTGCCGGGGTGAACACCAGCAGCTTGGTCAGTGCATGGACCAGGAACAACACGCCCAGGGCCAGCCGCAGCAGGGTCGCGGCATACGGGGCAAGCGGGGACACGGGAGTGGCGGTAGCGTTCATGGGGCACCTCGGTGGGGACAGGGCACAGGTTATTGCGCTCTTCCCCACCGATAAATACGATGAATCGACCGTATTTATTTCAAAAGGCGCAACAATGGACACCCTGGATGCCATGCGCGTGTTCGTCGCGGTGGTCGAACGCAACGGCTTCAGCGCCGCCGCACAAGCGCTGGACATGTCCACGGCCGGGGTCACCCGCCAGGTCGCTGCGCTGGAAAAACGCCTGTCCACCCGCCTGCTCCACCGCACCACCCGCCGGGTCAGCCCGACCAGTGCCGGCGCCGCCTATTACGCGCAGTGCGTGCGCCTGCTGGCCGAGTTCGATGCGCTGGAAGCCAGCATCGGCGCACAGGCGCTGGAACCGTCCGGCATGCTGCGCATCAATGCGCCGGTCAGTTGGGGGATCGCCCGCCTCGGTCCCTTGCTGGCCGGCTACCGCGAGCGTTTCCCGCAGGTCGAACTGGACCTGGCACTGTCCGATCGCCTGGTGGACATGGTCGAAGAAGGCTACGACGTGGCCATCCGCATCACCCGCGAGCCGGGCCCGACCCTGATCGCACGGCGCCTGGGCCAATCGCGGATCAGCCTGTGTGCCGCACCGGCCTACCTGGCCGCGCACGGAACACCGCAGGCACCCGAGGATCTGCAGACGCATGCCTGCCTCGGCTACAGCTACTGGGCAGCCGGCGACCACTGGCCACTGGAGGGACCCGGCGGCGAAGTAAAGGTGGCAGTGACAACCCTGCTGCGCGCCAACAACGGCGACGTCCTGCGCGAAGCGGCGATTGCCGGCATGGGCGTGATCCTGCAACCCGACTTCCTGTTGCACGAGGCCCTCGCCGATGGCCGCCTGGTGCGCATCCTGCCCGAATGGGAAGCCGCGCCGATCGGCATCTTCGCCGTCTACACCAGCCGCAGCCACCTCGCGCCGAAGGTGCGCAGCTTCATCGATTACCTGGTGGAAACCGGGGTGTGAGGGCGCTACCAGAGACGCGCCCATGACACGGTAGCGCCGGGCCATGCCCGGCGAGCGCGCAGCGCGGCCTAGGCGGCCACCTCATCCAGCTGCGCAATGATCTTCTCCAGCGGTGCCGGCCGCCCCAGCAGGTAGCCCTGCACCTGGTCGCAGCCATGCGCGGCCAGCCAGTCCAGCTGTCCCGGCGTCTCCACGCCTTCGGCGATGATCGTCAGCCCCATGCTGTGGCCCAGCGACAGCAGCGCGCGGCAGATCGACGCGTTGCGCGGATTGGTCTCCACGTCGGCGACGAAGCTGCGATCGATCTTGAGAATGTCCAGCGGCAGGTGCTGCAGGTAGGACATGCTCGAGTAGCCGGTACCGAAATCGTCCAGCGACACGCTGATGCCCTGCTCGTGCAGGCGCTGCATGGTCTGCATCGCCTGTGCCGGCTTGCGCATCAGGCTGCTCTCGGTCAGCTCCACGTGCAGTGCACCGCGGGCCAGGCCGAAATCCTGCTGCGCGCGGGCGAACTCGGCCACCAGATCGCTGTTGAAGAACTGCACCGCCGACACGTTGACCGCGATCGACAGCTCGCCCCATCCCGCTTCGACCAGACGCCGCTGCGCCTGTGCCGCCGCGCGGATCACCCAGCGTCCCAACGCCAGGATCAGGCCGGTGTCCTCGCACAACTGGATGAACTCGCTGGGCGGGATGAAACTGCCGTCGGACTGCGGCCAGCGCAGCAGGGCCTCCAGTGACGCCGGGCTGCCATCGCTGGCGTGCCGGATCGGCTGGAAGTACAGCTGGAACTCGTTGTCGATGGCCGCGTGGATGCGACCGGCCAGGCGCAGGCGGTCGGCCAGGCGGGTGGTCACCGCCGCATCGAACCAGGCCACGACGTTGCCTTCGGCGCGGGCCGCGTGCGCCGCCTGCGCGGCCATGCCGATCGCCTGTTCCGCACTGTGGCCTGCATTGGCGTCATGTACCGCCACACCAATGCGGGGTTCGAACTGGTGCAGCGAATCCTGGCCGCGCATCGGTGCCGAGACGATCTGCAGCAGATCGTCCAGCACGCGCTGGGTGTTGTGTTCCGGCGCGATCGCCAGCACGAAGTCTTCTGCCGGCTGGAACGCCAGCAGGCCGAAGCGCGCGCCCAGCCCGCCCAGGCGCGAGGCCATCGACTGCAGAACCGCATCGCCGATCTCGCGGCCCAGCGTATCGGCCACCAGCTGCAGGCCGCGCAGCTGTACATAGGCGATGGTGTAGGCGCCGGACTGCTCGTCCAGCTGTTCGCTCAGCGCGCGTACGTTGAGCAGGCCCGTGGCCGGGTTGTGGCGCGCGTGATAGGCCAGGTCGCGTTCGTAGGCCAGGCGCTCGCTGACATCCTCAGCCAGCACCAGGCACGCGGGCTGGCCATCGAAATCCAGCTGCGACAGGTGCACGCGCACTTCGAACACCGTGCCATCCTTGCGCTGGTGCAGGCGCACCGCGGCGTCCTGCAGTTCACCACTGCGCACCTGCGCGATGGCGCCCTTGACCTCGTCCCAGCCCTCGCGCGGGCGGATGTCGAGGATGCTCATCGCCAGGAATTCATCGCGGCTGTAGCCGTACTGCTGCACGGCCGCCTCGTTGACCTCGATGAAGCGCAATGTGTCCGGATCGAACACCCAGAACGGCGCGGGGTTGCGATCAAACAGCAGGCGGAAGCGGCGCTCAACCTGGCGCATCTGTTCGCGTGCCTGGTAGCGCTCGCTGAGGTCGGTCAATGCGCCGATCATGCGCCGCTGCCGATCAGCCACTGCTACCCGCTGGCCACGCGCAGCAACCCAGCGCACTGCACCGCCGGGCAACACCAGACGGAATTCCTCGTCGAGTACCGCGGTGCCGGCGAAGGCCTGGTCGAAGGCCTGCTGCATGCGTGCGCCGTCATCGTGATGCACGCGGGCGAAGAATTCGGCCACCGGCAGCGCATCGGTCTGCACACCGAAGATCTCACGCGCCAGCGGTGACCAGCGCAGCAGGGCAGCGTCTTCGTCGACGTACCAGGTGCACACGCGGCCCACCTGATGGGCCAGGCGCAGCTCGGCGTGGCCGGTCCGTAGCTCTTCGGCCATCGACTGCTGCCGATGGGTGCTGCGGCGTACCGCGTACAGCAGCACCAGCAGCAGCGCCACGTACGCCAGCACGATCACGATCGCCGCCTGCAGATACGGCCACCAGGGCTTCAGCACATCTTCGTTGGCCAGGCCGACCTGCACCGCCAACGGGCTGCGTTCCAGGGTACTGATGGTGGAGATGCGCGGAATGTGGTCCACCGCGCCGGGAATGCTGCCCAGTTCAACCACGGCCTGCCGGCCCAGCAGCTTGCGTGCCGGCAGCGTGTAACGGCGGCCGACGGTGCCATGCGGATCGGGGACACGGGCCAGCATGTAGCCATCGGCGTCGCTGATCGAGGCCAGGCCACTGGGCCCCACATCAAGACCGCCCACGATCCGCTGCAGTTCGCCGCAGCGCAGCCGCGCCAGCAGCCAGCGATCACCCTCCATCGGCAACGCCAGCGGCACCACCCAGCCACCGTCGTTGGCACGCTGCGGCGGCCCGATGTACAGCGCGCTTCCCTGCCCGCGTCGCTGCGGATCGGTCCACAGCGGCAGCTGCAGGTCGCCCTTGCCGGCCGTCAGGGCGCGGCCGTAGGTATCGAGCACGACAATGCTGTGCAGTTCGGCGTGGCGGCGCAGCACGCCGGCAATGGCGGCATCCAGCAGCGCGGGCGCCTGCGCAGGCACCGTGCGGAACAGCTCGGCCGCATCGGCGGCGATGCCACCCATCGCCCGCTCCAGGTTGCGCAGTTCCAGTGCCAGCAGGCGCTCGCTGCCTACCGCCAACGCCCGGCTCTGCCGCTGCGCGGCTTCCAGCCGACGCTGGTAATCGTTGGCCAGCATCGCGGCCAGGCCGACCGCCAGCAGCACGCCCAGCACCACGCCGCCCCAGGTAATGGCACGCAACGGCCGGGCCAGCGCGTGTCTCAGCGCCGGCATCGGTCGGTCTTCCCTGGGCAGTCGGCTGGCTTCATGCGCGAACGATTCCTCCACGTCCCCGACCTCAACGGCCGGCGGACGCCATTCTTGACGCCTCAACCTGTCCTGCATGCGCCCTCCCCCGGGTGCTGCAGACATCCAGCCCGCAGCATGCACCACGCCGATGACCGCGTGAAGGTCGCTGCTGCGTGTTCAGCCAGATCACGCACAGTGCTGGCCCTGCCGGGCACGTCCAGCCGGCCCGCAGCGGATTAGACTTGGAGTTTTCCGCCGCAAGAGAAGTCCATGTCCAAGCTGCGCCGCCCCACCCTGGCACTGGCCATCGTTGCCAGCCTGTCCCTGGCCGCCTGCGACCGCCCGGCCGATCCGGCCGCCGGCACCGCCGCACCGGCCGAGGCGACACCCGCTGCCGCCAAGCCGATGCTGGGCAGCTTTGGTTTCGATGCCAGTGGCATGGACCGCAGCATCGCCGCCGGTGACGACTTCTTCGGCTTCGCCAATGGCAGCTGGGTGAAGAACACCGAGATCCCGGCGGACCGCTCGCGCTTCGGCAGCTTCAACGTCATCGCCGAGAAGACCCAGGCTGATACCCGCGCGATCCTGGAAGGCGCTGCCGGCAACGCCCAGGCCAGCGGCGAAGACAAGCTGATCGGCGACTACTACGCCGCTTACATGGATGAGGCAGGCATCGAGCAGCGCGGTCTGGCGCCAGTGCAGCCGCAGCTGAAGAACATCGATGCGATCGCCGACAAGGCCGGCCTGGCCCGCGCCCTGGGCGGCGACGTGCGCGCCGATGTCGACCTGCTCAATGCCACCAACTTCTACACCGACCGCCTGTTCGGCCTCTGGGTCTCGGTGGACCTGCTGCAGCCCGACCGCACCGCGCCGTACCTGGTGCAGGGCGGCCTGGGCATGCCGGACCGCGATTTCTACCTGGGGGGTGGCCGCATGGCCGACCTGCGCAAGCAGTACCAGGCCTACATCGCGCAGGTGCTGCAGCTGGCCGGCGTGGCCGACCCGGCCGGCAAGGCGCAGCGCATCCTCGCCCTGGAAACGAAGATCGCGCAGGCGCATGCCACCCAGGAAGAAACCAATGACGTGACCAAGGGTGCCAACCCCTGGACCCAGGCCGACTTCAACGCCAAGGCGCCGGGCATGGACTGGGCCGCGTTCCTGGACGCAGCCGCACTCGGCAAGCAGCAGGACTTCATCGTGTGGCAGCCGAAGGCCGTGGCCGGCCTGTCCAAGCTGGTGGCCACCGAGCCGCTGGATGCCTGGAAGGACTACATGACCTTCCACGCGCTGGACCGCGCCGCCGCCTATCTGCCAAAGAAGTTCGCCGATGCGCGCTTCGCCTTCCACGGCACCGCGCTGAGCGGTACGCCGCAGCAGAGCGATCGCTGGAAGCGCGCTGTGGATGACGCCAACCATGCCGTCGGCGAGGCCATCGGCAAGCGCTACGTCGAAAAGCACTTCGATGCCAAGACCAAGGAACGTGCCGACGAGATGGCGAAGAACATCATCGCCGCCTTCGCCAAGCGCATCGATGCACTGGCCTGGATGTCACCGCAGACCAAGGCCAGCGCCAAGGCCAAGGTCGCCGGCCTGACCGTGGGCATGGGGTATCCGGACAAGTGGCGCGACTACAGCGGCCTGGAAATCCATCGTGATGATCCGCTGGGCAATGCACAGCGCGCCGAACTGTTCGAGTACCAGCGCAACATCGCCAAGCTGGGCAAGCCGGTCGACCACAGCGAGTGGGCGATGCTGCCGCAGACCATCAATGCGATGAACGTGCCGCTGGAAAACCGCCTGGTGTTCCCGGCGGCGATCCTGCAGCCGCCGTTCTTCGACGGCGCCGCCGACGACGCGGTGAACTACGGTGCGATCGGCGCGGTGATCGGCCATGAGATCAGCCACGGCTTCGACAACGCGGGCGCGCTGTTTGACGACACCGGCAAGCTGCACAACTGGTGGACGGCCGAAGACCTCAAGCAGTTCAACGCTGCCGGTGATGCGCTTGCCGCACAGTTCAGCAGCTACGAGCCGTTCGCCGGCGTGCACGTCAACGGCAAGCTGACTCTGGGCGAGAACATCGCCGACGTCGCCGGCCTTGGCACCGCTTACGACGCTTACCAGCTGTCGTTGCAGGGCAAGCCGGGCCAGACCCTGGAAGGTTTCACCCCGGACCAGCGTTTCTTCCTCGGCTTCGCCCAGGCCTGGCGCAGCAAGAGCCGCGAGCAGGCGCTGCGCAATTCGCTGCTGACCGATGTGCATGCACCGGGCCAGTTCCGCGCGCTGACGGTGCGCAACATCGACGCCTGGTACCCGGCGTTCGACGTCAAGGAAGGCCAGAAGCTGTACCTGGCCCCGGACAAGCGGGTCAAGGTCTGGTGATGTAACGCGAACGGGCGCCGAAAGGCGCCCGTTTCGTTTCCATGGGTAGACGCCAACCTTGGTTGGCGCTTTTCCGCCATCCACGCATGGCGTGGATCTATTGCCTGCGCATACCCGCCACGACCAACGTCGCCGCCGCCGCGAACCCGGTCGCCGCCCACAGATTGGCGTGCAGCCCGATGCCATCCAGCAGCAGTCCCCCACCCCACGCGCCCAGCGCGATGCCGATGTTGAACACGCCCACGTAAAGCGCCGTAGCGATCTCCACGGCCTTGGGGGCAGCCGCCATCATCCATGTCATCAACCCCACCGATACCCCGCCATAGGCCAAGCCCCACATCAGCAGCACCAGCACACCGCTGGCTGGCGTGCCGCCGGTCCACAGGAACAACAGCGGTGTCAGCAGCAACCCCAGCGCAATGGCCAGCAGCAACCCGCGCGGACGTCGCGCCGCCAGCAGGCCAACGATGAAGTTGCCGACGATGCCGGCCATGCCATAGGCAAACAGCAGGCCTCCGATCCATGTCGCATCGATGTGTGCCAGCGTGGTGAGCAACGGCCGCACATAGGTGAACGCGATGAAGTGCCCCGCCACCAGCAGCAGGGTCAGCAGCAGCCCCTGCTGCAGGCCGCGGTTGCCCAGCTGCTGCACGAACTGGCGCGCGCGCACCGAGCCGTCCACCGGCAACGCCGGTACCACCCACAGGTGCAACAGCAGGACGGCTGCACTGAACGCAGCCATCACCACGAAGGCCCAGCGCCATCCCAGCGCCTCGCCGATCAGCGCACCCAGCGGCACGCCCAGCACCGAGGCCGCGGCTACGCCACCGAAGATGATCGAGGTGGCCAGGCCGATGCGCGCTGGCGGCACCAGGCGCGCCGCCAGTCCGCCGGCAATGGCCCATATGCCGCCCATGCAGAAGCCCACCAACACACGCGCGGCCAGCAACCATGCGATGCCTGGCGCCAGTGCCGAGGCGACGTTGGCCACCAGCAGCAGGCCGAGCAGCGCGCACAGGATGCGGCGACGATCAATGCCACCGGCTGCAATCACCACCAGCGGTGCGAACAGCGCCGCCAGCAGTGCCGGCAGCGAGATCATCAGACCGGCGGTGCCTACGGACGCGCCGAGGCTGTCGGCGATGGGGGTCAGCAGTCCGACCGGCAGCATTTCGGTGGTGACCACGGAGAAGGTGGCGATGCCGACGGCGGAGATGGCCCACCACGGATGGCGGGGCACAGGCGCGGCGTGCGCGGGCGATGAAGTACTCACGGGACCATCCCTGCAGAGGAAGTGGACGAAGCAGAAGTGCGTAGCGCACCTTGCGCGAGCAGGGCGACCAGCAGCACGACACTGCCTGCCACCAACGCGACGACGAAGCCGCTGCGCGCACCACCGGCATCGACGCGCTGCCCGGACAACGCAGCACCCAGTGCCACGCCGATGTTCAGGCCAGCCAGCAACCAGGTCATGCCCTCGGTGAGGCGCCATTCGGGCACGCGCTGTTCCACCAGCGACATCGCCACGATCATGGTCGGCGCGAAAGCCAGCCCAGCCAGCAGCACCGCAGCGGCCAGTGCAGGCAGGGTGCCCACCAACAGCAGCGGCAACGTGGTCAGCGCGGTGGCTGCTGCACCCAGCAGCAACAGGCGCTGCAATGGCACCTGCAGCTTCAACGCACCAAACAGGAGGCCTGCCGCGCAGCTGCCAAGCGCGTAGGCCGACAGCACTGCGCTGGCTGCCAGGGGCTGACCTCGCTGTTCGGCAAAGGCCACGCTGGTGATGTCGACCGTGCCGACGATCACACCCATCGCCAGCATCAGCAATGCGAGCAGGCAGATCTCCGGTTGTCGCAGCAGGGAGCGCGAAGGTGCGGCGCCCTCGCAGGTCTGCAACGGCGGTTCGGTGCCACGCTGCAGCACCAGCAAAGCCACGCCGACGACCAGCAGCAGGGCGGCAGCCAGCACGCCAGCCTGCGGCCATACCGCCACCGACAGCCCGACCGACAACGGCGGCCCGGCGATGAAGGTGACCTCATCGAACACCGTCTCCAGCGAATAGGCCGTCTGCAGTTGCGGGCGGCCGCGGTGGATCGCGGTCCACCGCGCCCGCACCATCGCCGACACGCTCGGCATGCAGCCGGCCAGCATCGCCGCAGCGAACAAGGTCCAGTCCGGCGCCCGCAGCAGCGTGCAGGCCAGCAGGAGCAGCAGGCCTGTCGCGCTGGCTGAGGTGGCCCACGGCAGCACCCTGCCCTGCCCATGGCGGTCGACCCAGCGCGACACCTGCGGCGACAGCAATGCATAGGTGAGCACGAAGGTGGCCGACACCGCGCCGGCCAACGCATAACTGCCGCGCAGCTGCGACAGCAAGGTGATGAAGCCGATGCCGGTCATCGGCAGCGGCAGGCGTGCCAGCAGCCCGGCCAAGGCAAGTCCGGTGGTGCCGGGGGCTGCGAACAGGTCGCGGTACGGGGTGGCCATCGAAATCTCCAGGGCAGACTTGTCTGGCGCACGCGGCGCCACGACAATACATACAGAGCGTATGAATAAGAGGCTACATTCATACGGCGCGTATGTAAATAATCATGCACTTCGTATGTAAGGAGTTCCGGATGGTCCGTCGCACCCGCGCCGAGATGGAAGAAACGCGCGCCAAGCTGCTGGCTGCTGCCCGCCGCGTGTTCAGCGAACAAGGCTATGCCGCCACCTCGATGGACGACCTGACAGCCCAGGCTGGGCTGACCCGCGGTGCGCTGTATCACCACTTCGGCGACAAGAAGGGGCTGCTGGCGGCGGTGGTCGCCCAGCTCGACGCCGAGACGGATGCGCGCCTGCAGGCGATCAGCGATGGCGCCGACGATGCCTGGGACGGCTTCCTGCGGCGCTGTGGTGCCTACCTGGAGATGGCGCTGGAACCGGAGATCCAGCGCATCGTGCTGCGCGACGCACGTGCGGTGCTCGGTGGTGCATCACCGGAATCGCAGCAGCACTGCGTGCACTCGATGCAGCGATTGATCGAACAGTTGATCGCGCAGAGCGTGGTCGCACCGGTGGATGCGCAGGCACTGGCTTCGCTGATCTACGGCAGCTTGGCCGAAGCAGCGTTCTGGATTGCCGAAGGCGAGGATGGCGATGCGCGCCTTCGCCAAGCAACGGCGGCACTGGAGATGCTGTTGCGTGGGCTGAAGTCGACCGGGTAAGGCCTATCCACGCATGGCGTGGATCTACCGTGTGCCATCCACGCATGGCGTGGATCTACCGTGTGCCATCCACGCATGGCGTGGATCTACCGTGTGCCATCCACGCATGGCGTGGATCTACCGTGTGCCATCCACGCATGGCGTGGATCTATCGTGTGCCGTCCACGCATGGCATGGATGCGCCGTGTCATCGGCGCATGGTGCCGGCGTGCAGTAGATCCACGCCATGCGTGGATGCGGCGCCGCGCGGCGGCGCGCCGACCAAGGTCGGCGTCTACCGCGGCAGTGCTGGCCACTCGCGCAACACGTCCACCGGCACACCCACCCGTGCGCAGGCACGGGTCGCCAAGCCATCGGGCAGCGCGCGGCGGAACAGCGGTGCCATGCCCTGCATCAGTTTGGCCGACGCCGCTGCCTGCGCACGTTGGCGCGTGCTGCGCTCGAGCATGCCCTCGGCCCAGTCCGGCAGCAGCGCGGCACCGGCACCGAGGAAAATTTCGCGTGACAGGCCGGGCACCGGCACCGGCAGGCGCACGCCGGAAAGCACCTGCAGCACCTCGCGTGAGCGTTCGTCCACCACCAGCTCCGGCTGCCGCGCGCAGAAATACGCATCCACTTCCGCCTCGCTGCGCGGCACATCCACCGCGCCCAGCGCTTCGGCCACGCAGCGGTATTCGTCGTAGTAGCGGTCGGCGATCGCGGCAGGCACTTCACGCCCGTAGCGGCGATAGCCCTGCAGGAAGCCGTAGGCCTCGGTCACATGCACCCACGTCAGCAGGTGCGGATCATCAGCGGCATAGGGCTCGCCCTGCGCGGTATGACCGCGGATCTGCGCGTGGATGCGCCGCACCTTGGCCACCAGCGCTTCCACCTCGCCTGCCGGCGCATAGCTGGTGCCGGCCACGAAAGCGGTGGTACGGCGCAGGCGGCCGACCAGGTCCTGGCGGAAATTGGAATGATCGTAGACACCGGCCAGCGCGCGCGGGTGCAGGGTCTGCAGCATCAGTGCACACAGGCCGCCGGCCAGCATCGAGGGAAGTTCGGCGTGCATCCGCCAGGTCACGCTGTCCGCACCGAACCAGCCGGGATCGCCCAGCGGGTGGTCGTAGTCGATGCCACTCTGATCACGCGGAAACGCATCCAGTACCCAGCGTCGGATCGGGGCGGTGACGGGGCGGGAAAGACGGTGCAGCAACGGCGGCATCACGGGTCCAGATCGGCGGAGGGACGGACCGCGTCCTGCGCGGTCCACCCCGATTCTGGGCGATCACGACAGGCACGGCGAGCCCGGCCGCTCAGCGTCGGTTTCATGTGCGCGCGCAGCACGTTTCACCCTGCGACATCTTGTCGCAGGCCGCGCGAGCAATGTTGCGACGCACCAATATTCACCTGTTCAGACAGAACCCTTGTGCCGCGTGGCCTTGAGGCCATTGCACCGCTCGCTGGAAGTGCTAGAACTGAACCCGCCACACCGTCCACTGCAGATCGCCGCACGTTCCACCAAGGAGCCAGCCATGATTGCTTTGTTCAAGGGTTTGGGATTACTGCTTCGCGACAACGAGCTCTACAGCAGCCCGTTCGAAAAACAGGTTGCGCACTGGCGCACCCTCAGCGAACAGCAGATCCGCGATGAAGTGGCGGTGCTGGCCCAGGCCAAGTGCCAGTGGCTGATCACTTCGATCGTCGGATGGCAGGCGGCCTCGCTGCTGATCCTCGGCCTGATCACCAATTACCTGTGGCGCGACGATTACCACATCACCTTCACCCGCGTGGTCGTGGTGTTCGGCTCGTGGATCTCGATCCTGTTCGTGATCTGGTTCATGGCCAACATGTTCGACCGCACCGCCGGCTTCGAGCGCTGGATGAAAGCCTTCAACAGCCGCGCCCGCATCACCTCCAAGGCCGACAGCGTCGAGCACGTGGCCGAAGCGCTGGACCTGGCTGAACACTATCCGGAAGTGCTGGACTACAAGCAGGCGGTCACCGCCAAGCGCGAGTTGCGCCACGAGGACATCCGCATCATGACCGAGATCGGGCGCATGAAGCAGCACTCCGAACTGGTGGGTCGCCTGAATCATGTCGGTGAAACCGAACACCATCACGACATGACGCTGCAGCCGGCTTACTGAGCCGAACGCAATCCGGGGGGAGCCACAATGCCACCGTGCTCAGTCACGGTGGCATTGTTCTTTCTGCACGTCGCTGACGCACTGGCGGAAGTCCTTGGGCAGGCCACTGACCTGCTCGGTCTTGCCTACGGCCACCGCGAAATGGCGCAGCGGCGGCGTCGCACAGGCGGCGTCGGTGCTGCAGCCCGGGGCCAGCACCAGGTAATGGCATTGCCCACTGCTGCTGGCGATGCATTCGAAACGCGCCACGCCATCGACCACCGTGCTCTTGCTGTACAGCGTGTCCACGCCATTGGCATTGGTGCGGGTGATCGAGGTATTGCTGGATTTTTCGCAGCCGGCGATGGCCAGCACAGCGGCACCTACAAGCAGGATACGGCGCATGTTCGTTCCTCGGTGGATGGCGAAGGCCGCGGCTACATGCCGCGGAACAGGCTCATGAATGGCTGGCTGACCACCAGCGTTTCCGCACGCTGGCGCAGGCGCAGCACACCGCGCCCGGTGTCATCTCGGCTGACCGCTGCGACGGCCTTCATGTTGACGATGGTGGAGCGATGCACCTGGCGGAAGTGCTGCGGATCGAGCACTTCCAGCAGCTCGCGCAGCGGTGTGCGCAGCAGGCTTTCGCCGGCAGCAGTGACCACGGTGGTGTACTTGTTGTCAGCGCGGAAATAGATCACGTCGTCGAGCATGATCAGCTGCGTATCGCGACCGTTGCTGGCGGTGATCCAAGCCAACGGTGGCCGATCGTTGGCGACCGGGCCTGCACCCAGGCGCTGCAGCAGGCGCTCCAGAACCGCATCGTCCTGGCGCGTGGATGGCAGCCGCGAAAGAATGCGATCGCGCGTGGCCAGCAGCCGCTCGTCGCTGACTGGCTTGAGCAGGTAATCCATCGCGCCCTGCTCGAAGGCATCGATGGCGTACTGGTCGTAGGCGGTAACGAACACCACCTGGGTGCGCGGGCTCAGCTCGGCCAATGCCCGTGCCACTTCGATGCCGCTGATGCCGGGCATGCGGATATCAAGGAAAGCGATGTCCGGCTGTTTCTCGGCCAACTGTTCCAGCGCACTGGCACCGTCCTCGCATTCGGCCACCAGCTTCAGCTCCGGCCACAGCCGCCCGAGTTGCTCGACCAGCGAGTGCCGCAGCAGCTCCTCGTCTTCGGCGATCAACGCTTCAAGCGGCATGGCGGGGTTCCTTGGCCGACTGCGGCAGGGTCATGGTGGCGGCTACACCGCTGGGGAAATTGGCCACGATCGCCACCCCGGCCTGCTCACCGCAGGTCAGGCGCAAACGTTCGCGCAGGTTCTTCAGACCGATGCCGGTACCGCTGGTGCCCTGGCCGAAGCCGAGCCCATCGTCGGCGACGGTCACGGTGACGTGGTCATCGAAACCGCGCGCGAGGATCCAGACCGTACCGCCACCGGGCTTGGGTTCCAGGCCGTGCTTGATCGCGTTCTCGACCAATGTCTGCAGCGCCATCGCCGGCAGCTTCACTTCGTGCAGTTCGGTGGGCACCTGCACTTCCACCGCCAGCCGGGCGCCCATGCGGATGCGCAGGATTTCCAGATAGGCGCGGGTACGTTCCAGCTCCACGCCCAGCGTGGACACCGACTCATCCACCTGCGGCAGCGAACTGCGCAGGTACTGGATCAGGTGTCCCAGCATCTGGTCAGCGCGCGCCGGGTCGGTGCGGGTCAGCACCTGTGCGTTGGCCAGCGAGTTGTACAGGAAGTGCGGCTCGACCTGCGCGTGCAGCAGGTTCAAGCGCGCGACCGACAGTTCCTTTTCCACCTGGGTCTGTTCGGCAGCGGCCTGCTCGTCGCGGCGCTGGTCGGCCACGCGGCGGCTGATCGCGCGGGTCACCGATTCGGCGTTCTCGTAGTTGCTGCCTTCATCCAGTGCCAGCAGATCGGCCCACCAGCCAGCATCCGGCTCGAACAGCAGGGTGACGGTGCAGGTGCCCTGCCCCGGCGTAACCGTGGCCAGCACGCTGTTGCGCTTGATCGCCAGCCGCGCAGGCAGGTTCCAGCGCGATGGCTGACGGCCGTTCCAGGCATCCACGCGGCGCACATAGGCGCGCACCTGCAGGCTGCCGGCCGAGCTCTCCACCTCTTCCACCCGCGGCAGTTCGCCGACGGCTGCTTCGACCACCGCAAACGCCTGGCCGGCATCCATCGGCAGTTCGATCTGCCGGCGCTGGCGGCCGGACAGGGTGGCGCCATCGAGGCGACCGGCCACCAGCCAGACCCGGCGCACGTGGGTGACCGCGCTGCCCAGCGCGGAAATCATCAGGAACATCACCAGCAGCCCGAACACCCAGCCCGGGCCATCGCGCATGCCGCTGAAGATGCCGCTCCAGACCATGCCGGCAACGAACAGCGCCGCGGCCCAGGCCAACAGGTGACGGATGATGAGGGAGAAGCTGGCGATCACGGCGGCGCCTTGGTGGAAGGGGTGAGCCGAGCATAGAGCGGCCCTTCGGGCAAACAAGCGGTGTGCGACGAAGGGCGGGAAAGGGTGGATGGAAGCCCCGTACGTAGTGCCGGCCGCTGGCCGGCTCCCCATTGCCTCCGCAAGCACCACAGGGTTGCCGGCCAGCGGCCGGCACTACCCGGGAGGCGCCGGGCGGACCCGGCGCCTTCCCTTATTTGCGCTGGTCGGCGCTGGCGTCACGCACGGCGCGGAACGCCTCGTCCTTGCTCCAGTTCGGCCAGCTGCGCGAGTTGGCCAACTGGTTGCCCAGGGTGTACAGCACTTCCAGGTCGCGCGCGGCGCCGGCGAACACCCAGTCCGGCTGCCACTCGTCGCCCTGCTGGTGGTAACGCTTGGCGGTGTAGTCCTCGGACGCCTTCTTGCCCGCCGCGACGCCACCGTCCACCCAGTCCTGCCCTGCCGACCAGGACAGCGCCGGCACGCCACGCTTGGCGAACGGGAAGTGGTCGGAGCGGAAGAACAGGCCGGCCTCCGGCTTCGGGTCCGGCGTGTAGCGGATGTCCCAGCCCTTGGCCACATCCTTCAACTGGTCCAGCAGTTCGAAGCGCGCCGCGCCGTAGATGCCGAAATCGCGCGACGGACCGAACGGCGCCATGCCATCCATGTTGATCATCGCCACGGTCTTTTCCAGCGGATACAGCGGATGCGTTGCGTAGTACTCCGAACCCAGCAGGCCCTTCTCCTCGGCCGTCACTGCCAGGAACACGACCGAACGCTGCGGACGCGGGGCCTTGGCGAAACCGCGCGCCAGTTCGATCAGCGAGGCGGTGCCGCTGGCATTGTCCAGCGCGCCGTTGAAGATGCGGTCGCCGCGTGCATCCGGTTCGCCCACGCCGATGTGGTCCCAGTGCGCGCTGTAGATGATGGTCTCGTCCGCATGCGTGCTGCCTTCCAGGCGCGCGGCCACGTTGTGCGAGGTGATCACTTCGGTCTTGACCGCGTACTTCGCATCCAGGCTGGCGCCGGTCAGCGTGACCGGAGTGAAGTCGCGCTGCTGCGCCTTCTTCTTCAATGCTTCGAAATCCTGCCCGGCCGAGCGGAACAGTTCCACCGCCAGATCGCGCTGGATCCAGCCTTCCAGCAGCGGGTGGCTGTCGGCCGGGTTGTCGCGCACCACGTCGAACATGGTGTTGGTGTTGGAGCCGGCCACCGTGGCCCAGCCATACGAGGCCGGTGCGGTCTCATGCACGATCAGCACACCGAGTGCGCCCTGGCGTGCGCCTTCTTCGTACTTGTACGGCCAACGGCCATACCAGGTCATGCCCTTGCCATCGAAGTCGCCCTTGCCGGTCTCGAAGTCCGGGTCGTTGATCAGCACGACGGCGATCTTGCCCTTCAGGTCCACGCCCTTGAAGTCGTCCCAGTTGCGCTCCGGCGCCTTCACGCCATAGCCGAGAAACACCAGCGGTGCCTTGCTGATATCCACGTTGGTGGCGCCGTTCATGGCTGCACGCACGGCAATCTGCTTGCCCTGTTCCAGCGTGATGGTCTTGCCGCCCTGCTGCAGCGACAGCTGCGGGGTACCGACGATGTCGCCCTTGCGCAGCGGCACGGCCTGGGTCCACAGGCGCTTGCCGTCCTTCAGGTCACCACCGGGCTGCAGGCCGGCATCGGCGAACTGCTTGCTGAGGAAGGCGATGGTCTTTTCTTCGCCGGCGGTGGCCGGTGAGCGGCCTTCGTAGGCGTCGGAGGCCAGTTCCTTGACGTCGGCGGAGATCCGCGCGCCATCGAATTTCGGGGTGGCCGCCATCAGTGCGCTCGACACCGACAGGGCCAGCACGCCCAGTACTACTCGCTTCATTGCTCTCTCCAGCAGGGAAATCGTTCTGGAGTGTAAGGGGTTCGGCAGGGCTGCGCCCTGCACCCGGGACGTGCGGTAGTGCCGGCCGCTGGCCGGCAACCTCAACAGCAACAGCCGAAGCAACAGCAACAGCGGGCTATCCGTGGGTAGGCGGGGTAGGTCCGGTTGCGGGGGACGCCGTGAACCCATCCCTGGGGGCTTGGCCGCGGCATCCATGCCGCGGACACCCCCGCAACCGGACCCACCCCGCCTTCGACAGTCTCCCGCGGTCTGTCGGAACGGCGGTCTGCTCGGGTAGGTGTCGACCTTGGTCGACACGGTAGATCCACGCCATGCGTGGATGACCAGAAACAAGAAGGGGTCAGATCCCTTTCCCGGCGGGAAAGGGCTCTGACCCCCACGTGCATCGAACTGGAGGTTCTTACCAGTTCGGGTCTTCAGCCGGGGCGGCGGCGGGCTTGGGCTTCGGCTTGCTGGCCGGGCGCGCTGCGGCGGCCGGGGCGGCCGATGCGGTTGCGCCGGCAGCTGCCTTGGGCTTGCTGCCCAGCTTCTGGCGCAGTTCGATCTGGCCCGGGCGGAAACCACCGCGCATCGCGTCCACGCCCTCTTCCAGGGTGCCGTAGGAGGTCTGCGCGGCAACACGGTCGATGCGGATGGTGCAGCACGGATGCTCGCTGCGGCCGAGCGAGCGGCCGGTCTGCGGGTCCTTCAGCTCTTCGCCCAGGCGCACGGCCTGCCAGCGCTGACCGACCTGCACGGTGTCACCGCCCTGGCTCAGCACGACCTGGTCGCCATCGACGGACACCACCGACACCGGGAACAGCGTGGTGACGATCGTGCTGCCGATCTGGCCGGACAGCGAATCCATCATCGAGGCAGCCATGCTGCGGCCGTTGACCACGCGCGGCAGCGTGCTCGGGCCGGTCGAGGCCAGCTGGTGGTCGAAGCTGTCGGACATCACCACCTGGCCGGTGGTGGCGTTGACCAGGCGCAGGGTGATGCGGCCGCCACCGGAGTACGAGGTCACCTGGCGATCGGACATGCGCAGGTTGCGCACGCTGCGCGGGTACTCGAAACGTTCGATGGTCGGAATCAGGATCAGGTCGGTCGCCAGCTGCTGGCCAACGCGTGCGGTGTCCTGCAGGCGCACGTTGCCACTGTTGATGTGGTCGATCTCGGCCTGCAGTTCGTCGCCGAACTCGCGGTCCAGCACGATGAAGCGCTGGGTCTGGGTAAGCGTGTCGGACAGCCGCGCGCGGATCGCCTGGGCGACCTCGTCGGCATTCACCCGGCCATCGCCAACGGCATAACTGCCCGACTTGGTACGCGGCAGCGCCACCACGATCTTCGGCTTGCCTTCTTCATCCGGTGCACGGTACTGGGCAATCTGCGCGCGTACACGCACCTTCCAGTAGCTGCGCATGCTGCGCCGGGTGACGTCCGAATCGAAGGAGCTGGCACCGCGCTTGGCGTCGACCTTCACCTGTTCTTCGTAGTTTTCCTTGACGCTGGCCGATGCCGAGCCGCCCTTGGCGGAGGCTTCGCCGGAGGCGCTGGCCGAGGCCGACCCCTTGAAGCTCCAGCCTTCGTCGCTGGCGCGCACGCGGGCGATGGTTTCTTCGTCGAGCTGGCTCACTTCATCCTGCGAGAGGATTTCATAGCCCAGCACCGCGCCCTGCGAGCCGGCAATCATCTGCTGGGAGAACGCGTCGGCGCGGATATCGCCGACGTGCTCACCATCCACGTCCACATGCAGGCCTGCGCGCAGGCTCTGCATCTGGCTGGCCACGCGTACGCCGTTGACCTGGGCCACGGCCGACTGCAATGCCGCCAGCACCGCCAGTTCCGGGGTGCTGCCGATACCGTCGGCTTCGCGCGCGACCTGGGTGGTGCCGCCGAAATCCGGCGTGCCACGCAAGGGCGCTTCCTGCACCGGCGCATTGCTGGCCAGTGCACTGGCGGCCTTGTCCTTGGCGGGTGCGGCTTCTGCCGGTGCATCCTGCTTGCCGCAGGCTGCCAGCAGGGCCGCGGCCAGGCCCAGGCCGATCAATCGAGTCGTCGTACGCATGCGGAGCTGCCTCGTATCAGAGCGAATCCAGCATCGAATCGGCGTTGGACGGCACCTTCACCTTGCTCTTCTTGGCGAAGGTCACGGCCGACTTGGTCGAGCCGTACAGGCCCTTGATGAAGCCCGGCGATTCCTTGGCAACCCAGGCACCCGCAGCCAGCTTGCGGCCAACGGTGGCCATCTGGGTGGCGCCCAGGTTCTTCATGCCGGCCGCAAAGCCGCTGGCTTCGCCGCTCAGCTTCTGGGCTTCGGCAGCCGAGGACAGCAGCGAGACCAGGCCTTCGGCGTAGTGCTGCTTGGATTCAGCGTTCAGTTCCGGCTGTGCGGCCTGGCGCTCGTCGATGGCGGCCTGTGCAGCCTGGCTGACCGAGACCGACTTCTTCATCGCATCAACGTTCACCGAACCCGACGACAGCGCCTGGCGCTCGGCTTCCAGCAGCTGCACCTGCTCGGCCAGGCCGAAGGCGCGGGCGAAGGAGGTCTGCGCCTGCAGCGAGTGCGACTGCGAGCTGACGAAACGACGGACCAGCGCTTCCTGCGCGGCTTCGTCCGGGGCGGCAGCGCTGGTGCTGCTGGAGGTGCCGGTAGCGGCGCCGGCGATGTCCTTCAGCTTGCCGAACTGGGCGTGCGCCGGCATCGACAGGGTAGCGGCCGCGATGGCAACGACGAGAGCGGTATTGCGGATCATGGAAGATTCCTTTGGGAGAGACGGCCGCGATGCGGCACGTGGAAGCAATGGGTGGCGCTGGTCAGCCCACTGGTAGCGCCGGGCCATGCCCGGCGAGCGCAGCGGAACAGCCCGAGCCGGGCGACATCCGGTATCAGCGGACCGCCTTGACGTTCAGTTCGTTGATCATCTGCTGGGCCGCCTTTTCGGCAGCCAGCTGCAGCGCATTGGTACGGGCGACGGTTTCGTTCGGGCCGGTACCGGAGAACTGCACCGGGCCCACCGACGACACGGTGCGCGGGAAGCGGCCGGTCACGTCCAGCACCTTGCCGGTGACGGTGACGAACACGCGGGTGTTGCCGCTGGCCGGATCACGGTCGCGCATGCCGACGTCGAGGGTGCCGACGGCGATGTACGGGATGTTCGCCGCGCGGATGCCGTTGGCGGTATCGCGCAGGGTGGCGGCGGACAGATCGTTGCCGGTGCTGAAGTCCTTGCGGATGCGCTCGATGCTGAGCAGGCCGCGCGATTCGCCTTCCACGTATTCGGCTTCAACCACTTCGTAGCCGGCGGCGCTGAAGGCACCGGTCATGGCCGTGTTGACTTCGGCAGCGTTGGCCACCTTCCAGCTGATGTTGTCGCTGCGCGCGGTGGTGCTGCCGCCGCCGGTGACCGACACCGAGCCGTTCTGGTTGATGCTGCCGTTGGTGCTGACCGAGTTGCCGCGGAAGCTGTCGCCTTCACGGGTGTTCTCGCTGTAGCTGCTGCTGGCATCGACGCGACGGTATTCCTTGTCCTGGAACGACTGCACGGTGTCCTGCGAGCGCGCCATGAACAGGAAGGTCAGCAGCGAGCGCTGCGCCGCGGTGGCACCGGCCACGGCCGAACCGGCATCCAGCTTGGTCTGCAGCAGAGTGGTGTTGATTTCGGCGCGGACGGTGACGCTGTAGGTCTTGGCCTTCTTGTCTTCGTTGTCCGACAGCTGCACGGCGCTGAGCACGTAACGGTCGATTTCACCGAGGAATTCGGCGCGGCGCGATTCGAACAGGCGCAGCTTGGCCGCACCGGATTCGGCGATGTACGCCTCCAGTGCATTGGCCTTGGCCTTGTTCAGGGCCTGGGCACGGGTATCGGCACTCAGGCGCAGGCTGTAGCTGGCCGAACCGGTACCGCGCGAGCTGGCGGTCTGCGCGGCGACCGGCGAGGCCACCGCCAGGGCAATGAGGATGAGCAGGATGGTACGCATCAGCGACATGATTTGATCAACTCCTGGAGGGCTTGGGTCTGTTGCTGCAGCGGGCGTCCGCCCGGCTTCTGCTCGTCCAGCCAGGCGCGCGAATCGGCACGCTTGGCGGCGGCGCCGGCGAAGGCATCGAAGCCGGCCAGCAGGGTTTCGTAGCTGGCCGACCACTGGTCGACCTGCCACTGCGTGACCGGCACCACCTTGGTGGCGCCCTTGCGCAGCGGTTGTTCGAAGTACACCTTGCCGGAGAACGGCTCGGTGACCTTGGCAGTGAAGAAGGCGCCGAACAGCATCGTCTTCATCGCCGGCGTTTCACTGATGACACCGTTCTTCAGCGCATCCACCTGCAGGCTGATGACGTAGTCCGCTTCGGGGATCTTCAGCTGGTAGACCTTGCCGTCGGCAAAGCGCGCAGCCATGGCACCGCCGATCGCCTGGCCCGAGGCCGGCGGCAGCAGGCCGACACCGGTATTGGACGACAGCGTCTTGGACAGTTCATGGGCCAGCGTGGCACGCAGCGGACCGGCCCACTTCGGGTCGGGCAGCTTGGCCAGCGTGGCGTCGGACAGGGTCACCGCACCCACCTGCAGGCGCCGCGTGGCCGCTTCCGGCAGCTTGGCCTGCGCCAGGGTCGTGGCCAGCACCTGCGACAGGCTGGTATCGGCACCGCCGTACAGCAGATCGGCGACGATCGCGTCGATGTCGTCGCTGTCCGGGCGGTACTCCTGCACGTCGATACGCTGCAGGGTGAGCGGATAGGAGGCGATCACCTGGCGCTCGCGGAAATCGAAGAACAGCGCCTGCAGGGCCACTTCCACCAGCACCTTGTACTGGTCGCCGATCGGTTCGACCGACACCAGTTCGCGGTCCAGCGCAGCGGCCAGGACCACGGCACTGGTGGTGCCGTCGAGCATCGCCACCGGCTGGTCGATCAGTTCCAGGTTTGCCGGCGCGCGGCGCTTGAGCGCCTGTGCCAGGGTCTGGTTGAGCGGGATCAGGCCACGCTTCTCCAGCACTGCATGCGCATGCGGAGTGGTCGCCTGCACGGCGGCGGCGTCAGCGGTATAGGCAAAACCGGCCCAGTAGGCCTGCTGCGATTTGTCTGCGGCCTGGCTGGCCAGCGGCCATACGGCCAGGCACAGGGCATAGGCAAGCAGGCGCGCAAAAGCGCGCGGTGCGCTCTTCGTCCTTGAAAACATCCAACCGCTCCTCGGTCACGACACACGAAAGACAGGCGCGAACACGCCCGCTGGGCGCGAAACATAGCCGCTCCGGGGCAAACCGACAAGTGCTGACCCTGCCGGCTTCAATTTTCCTGCGGCAGGCCGGCCCGTTGCCGCAGCAGGGTCCGCTCGGCCAGGTTCTGGCTCAGGGCCGCCGCCGAGGCAAATGCGTCACGGGCGTCCTGCTCCCGCCCCAGCTGCTGCAGCAGCTCACCGCGCACCACCATCAGCGGTGCGTAGCCCTGCAGTCGTGGCTCGTCCAGCAAGGGCTGCAACAGCGCCCACGCAGCGAACGCACCTTCGCTGCGCGACACCGCCACCACCCGGTTCAATGCCACCACCGGCGACGGCATCACCTGCAGCAACTGCGCATACAGTGCGGCGATCCGCGCCCAGTCGGTGTCTTCGGCGCGACGCGTACTGGCATGGCAGAAGGCGATCCGTGCCTGCAGCACATACGGATCATCGCCGCCGCCTGCGGACACTGCGCGCGTCAGTGCCTGCTGGCCGCGTTCAATCTGCAGCCAATCCCACTGCGCCCGGTTCTGCTGGTCCAGCAGGATCGGCGCGCCCTGCGCATCCACCCGTGCCGCCGCGCGCGAGGCCTGCAGTTCCATCAGCGCCAACAGGCCAAGCACCGGTGGCGCCGGCATCCGATGGGCGAGGATGCGCGCCAGTCGCAGCGCCTCGGCACACAATGCCGGTCGCATCCAGTCGTCGCCCGCACTGGCCGCATAGCCTTCGTTGAACACCAGGTAGATCGCCTCCAGCACCGAAGCCAGTCGCTCCGGCAATGCATCGGCACGCGGCACTTCATAGGGCACCTGCTTCTGCGCCAACGTACGCTTGGCGCGCACGATGCGCTGGGCGATGGTCGGCTCCGGCTGCAGGAATGCGCGGGCGATTTCGATCGTGGTCAACCCGCCCAGCAGGCGCAGGGTCAGCGCCACCCGCGCGTCGGCAGGCAGGACCGGATGACACGCCACGAACATCAGCCGCAGCAGGTCATCGCCGATGTCGTCTTCCAGGGCCTGGCTGTCATCGGGCGCGGGCAAGGCGGCCGGATGCAGTTCCTCTCCCCATTGCGCATGCTGCTGCGCCACCCGCTGGTGCTGGCGCAGCACATCGATGGCACGGTTGCGCGCGGTGGTCATCAGCCAGGCTCCGGGATTGTCCGGGATACCCTGCACCGGCCAACGCTCCAGCGCGGCCAGCCAGGTGTCCTGGGCCAACTCTTCGGCACGACCGACGTCGCCGCCGAGCAGCCGCGCCAGGCGCGCGATCAACACTGGCGATTCCATCCGCCAGAGGGTGTCCAGGCGCTGGCTCAGGGCGGGCTCGTGCATGCAGCGATCACAGCATGCGGGCCCGGCCTGCACAAGCGCCGGCGTTCACGCGTCCACGATCGGCTTGAAGCCGCCCCAGAACATGCGCCTGGTATCGAACGGCATGTCCTTGGGGCCGATATGCGCCAGCCGCGGGTCGGCCATCACCTTCTTGTTGATGCGATCACGCGCCGCGCGCGTGCGGAATACCACGAAGGCCACGATCACCGTTTCGCCCGGCTTGAGCTTCACCGCCTGCGGGAACGATGTCGATTTCCCGGGTTGCACGTCATCGGCCACGCATTCCATGTACTGCAGCGCGCCATGATCCTTCCATACCGCGCCGGCCTGGCGGGCAAGGCGGCGATAGGCCGCCACCTTGTCCTGCGGGCACGGCAGCACGTAAGCATCCACGTAAGCCATGGGGATTCTCCCTGCGGTGGCCGGTCAGCCCGGCTCGCCGTCCATGTGTGCGATTTCCCAGAGATGCCCATCCAGGTCCTGGAAACCGCGCTGGTACATGAAGCCGTAGTCGCGCGCCGGCTGCGGTTCGCTGGCACCGGCGGCCAGCGCCTTGTCCACCATGGTGTCCACCGCCGCGCGGCTGTCGGCCGACAGGCAGGTGATCACTTCGGTATGCGTGTGCGCATCGGCGATGCCCTTGGCGGTGAACTGCTGGAAGAACGGCTTGACCAGCAGCATCACGAAGATGCTCTCGCTGACCACCATGCAGGCGGCGTTCTCATCGGTGAAGGCAGGGTTGAAGCTGTAGCCCAGTGCGGCGAAGAACGTCTTGGCTTTTTCCAGATCCTGCACGGGCAGGTTGACGAAGATCATCTGTGGCTGCGGTGTACTCATCGGTGCGGTTCCTTGCGATGGATGGAGAGAAGGAAAATCAGGGCTGCTTCATGCAGTTGACCATCCACGGCTTGCCGTAGCGGTCGATCAACATGCCCCAGCGATGCGCCCAGAAGGTTTCGGCGATCGGCATCTGCACCTGGCCGCCGTCAGCCAGCGCCGCGAACACGCGCTCGGCTTCTTCGATACTGTCCACGTCGACGTTGATGGTGGTCGAACCACCGTCGCCGCCGCCGGGACCATCGGCCGCCATCACGATCGCGCTGCCGATCTCCAACTGGCTGTGGGCCACATGGTCGAGCGTGTCGGCCGGCATCTCATTGCAGCCCGGCGAACCGTCGGACGGCGGCATGTCGCGGTACTTCATTTCCGACGTGACCTGGCCGCCGAGTGCCTTGGCATAGAACGCCATTGCGTCGTGGGCCTGGCCGCTGAAGCCGAGGAAGGGAATCAGTTTCATGGGAATGCTCCGTCGATTGGGATGAATGCGCGACCGTGCTCAGGCGCGGTCGAGCTGCTCACGCAGACGCTGTTCCTGCTGCTGTAATTCAGGGGTGAAGGCTTCACCGAAGTCTTCGGCGGAGATCAACGGGCGCAGTTCCAGCGCACCGCCCGCACTGAAGGGCGCGCGGCTGGCCCATTCAGTGGCCTCGTCCAGCGAGCGCACCTCCCACAGCCAGAACCCCGCGATCTGCTCGCCGGCCGGGCCGAACGGGCCGATCTCGACCCGCGGCGCGCCACTGCCGAAATGAATACGGCGGCCACGCTGGGTGGCATGCAGGCCTTCCCCGGCGAGCATGATGCCGGCGGCCACCAGTTGTTCGTTGTAGGCGCCCATGGCGGCCATTTCCTGTTCGCTGGGCATGCGCCCGGCTTCGGAATCGGCGTTGGCTTTGACGATCACCATCACTTTCATTGCGGTCTCCGCTGGGCTGCGGGTGCGTGCCCTTCTCTCTTACAACGAACCAGGGGCGCGAGGATCGACAGGTTCCGGGAAATTATTTTTGTCGCGGAGAGCGCGCCTTCGGCGGGGATCGGCGAACGGCGGGGCCCCTCCGTGGTGGCGGTTGGTCGTGAAGAGCTGCATCTCTGCGGGTTGGCCGGGCGGGTGGGCTGCGCAGGGGACGCCGTGAATACGTCCCTGTAGGCTCGGGCGCGCCATCCATGGCGCTTACGCCCCTGCGCAACCCACCCGCCCGGCCACGGACAGGTTCCTGCCTCCGATCCACCACGGGAAGATCAAGAAAAAGGCAGAAGCAAGAGCAAGATCAACAGCAACAGCAGTTGGCTGGCTGCCTTGGCTTTGCGAGCGAAGCGACCCGCTTTTGCTCTTGCTTGTGATTTCCCGTGGTGGTGCGGCCACCGGAATCTGTCTAGGGCCGGGCGGGTGGGGTTGGCGGGGTATCCGCGCCATGGATGGCGCGGCTAAGCCTCCAGGGACGGATTCACGGCGTCCCCGCCAATCCCACCCGCCCGGCCCACCCTCATGAAGCCAGCTTTCAGCGACCAACCCACCCCACCACGGAGGGGCCCCGCCGTTCGCCGATCCCCGCCGAAGGCGCGCTTCCCGCTCTGCCTTTCGCAGTGCAGCATGCCCCCGTGCAAACCTGCGCGATCATGGACCCCCGCCCCCCGCCAGGACTCCGCCATGCAGCAGTACCTGCTTCTGATCTACATCGACCCGTCACTGCTGCGCACACTGCCCATCGACGACTTCAATACGTTGATGCGCGACTGCCTCGCCCATGCCGACAAACTGCAAGCCGAGGGCACGTTGCTGGCCGCGCAGAAACTGCAGCCGATCGAATCGGCGCAGACCCTGCGCGTGCGCGATGGCCACAGCCGGGTGCTCGATGGTCCCTTCGCCGAAACCCGCGAACTGCTGGCTGGCTTCAACCTGATCGTCGCCCACGACCGCGATGAGGCCATGCGTATCGCGCAGGGCTTCCCATGGGCCCGCTTCGGCAGCATCGAGGTGCGGCCGCTGGAGGACATGGACGCCGAGCGCGAACGCTGCGGCGCCCCCGCTGCGGCTATGGCAGCAGCCGTACCCTGATCTCGCGCGGGCCTACGCCTTCGTTGCCGCTGTAGTCGCGCGCACTGGCACGCACGATGTACTCGCCCGGCGGCAATGCCGCCGGCTGCCAGCGACCGGTTTCCATCAGCCCATCACGCACGGTGTTGGTCACCAGATAACGGAAGCGGGTGACTGCGCTGCCATGCACGGTGATGCCGCTGTCCGGGGCATAGGCCACTTTCACCGCCTGCTTCTGCGGCGGCATGCGGTTGAAGACGATGTTCCAGCGTGGCTGCTCGTAGCCCTGCAGCGGTTGCCCGGCGGCATCCAGGATCTGGTAGCCCACCTGGTACGGTCCCAGGCGACGACGCGGCAGGTTGTTGTCCACCTGGTCCCAGGCTTCCACCACGATCTGCACGCCACGTCCCTGCCGGGCCAGCATCACCACGCCGTCGCTGCCGGCGGCCAGCGGTTGGTCGTTGTCGTCCAGCAGCGCCACGTCGGTGATGCGCGGTGCGAAGTGGTCCGCGTAATCCTTGAATCCCAGCGCCACTGCATTGGTCTCGAAACCACCATTGCCCACGGCCAGGTGCACGTGCGCCTGGCTGTTGATGCTGCCCAGGCGGTCGCCTACGTGGATGCGCGTGCCACGGCGCACGCGGATGCGTTCCAGCGTGCCGTCTTCGGCGTACAGCGGCTGCCAGCGCGCGTCGAACGGTTCGCCGCGTGGCGTACGACCGACGCGCATGTGGATGTACTTCAACCGGTCCACGGCCAGGCCTTCAGCCTGCCCACCCAGGCTCCACGCGGCAATCGGGCTGCTGATCTTGCCCTCGGCAATCGCCAGCACGGTCTGGCCGACATCGCCGCGCACGTCGAAGCCGCCGTGCAGGTGGTGGCGGCTCTCTCCTTGGAAGGTGCCGCGCACCTCGCCGAGCGTGCCGACCACTTCATGCCAGCCGTCCTGTGGCGCCAGTGGCCAGCGCCCACCGCTGTCCGGCAGCGCCGCATCGGAGGCCGGGCCCACCAGCGCCGGTGCAGGCAGTTCACCCACCGGCAGCGGGCGCAGGCGATGCAGGCGATAGCCTGCGGAGTCGGCCACCAGCAGAGCACCGTCGGCCTCCACGGCCAGGCCACTGGGCCGCGCCAGGCGTGGCAGGCGGTCATTGCCCAGCAGCGCCAGTTGATGGCCCTGCGGGGTCACCTGCACGATGCGCCCGTCCAGGTCACCCACATACAGCACACCGTCGTGCGTAGTGGCCAGTGACAGCGGTCCGTTGATGACCTCCCCCTTGCCGACCGCGGTGCTGACCGTGCCATCGGCACCGACGCGGCGTACCGCGTTGTTGAACAGGTCGGCCACCAGCAATGCGCCGTGCGCATCGAAGGCGAGCGCCACCGGTGTATCGAAGCGGGCGTCAATACCCGGTGCGTCGGCGAAGCCCGGGCGGTCGCCGCCGGCCAGCGTACGCACGTTGCCATCGGTACCGATCACGCGGATGCGGTCGTTCCAGGTATCGGCCACATAGACCTGCCCCTGCGCATCCACGGCGATGCCCATCGGTCCATCGAAACGCGCCTGTGCAGCCGGACCATCGGCGAAGCCCTGCTGGCCACCGGCCAGCGTCGTCACCTGTCCATCGGTGCTGATGCGCCGGATCGCGTGATTGCCGGTGTCGGCCACATACAGATTGCCCTGCGCATCGGCGGCAATGCCCGAAGGGGTGTTGAAACTTGCCTGCAGGGCAGGCCCATCAACACGTCCCTCGCCCTGCCCCGCTACCGTTTCGATACGGCCATCGGGCAGGCGGCGGCGGATGCGGTTGTTGTCACCGGCATCGGTGAAATAGACGCTGCCATCGGCACTGCCCAGCAGCGCGTAGGGGTCGGCGAAGCGCGCCTGCGCCGAGGCGCCATCGCGATCACCCGGATGGCCGTCGCCGGCCAGCAGCTCGATCTGTGCGGTCCACGCCAGCGGCGTCGGTACGGGACCAGCCGGCACCTGCGGGCCGGAGGCGGGGAATTCCCACCAGGTTGCCGCCAGGGCCACCGCTGTTGCCACCACCACCGCACCCACCGCCATCCCTTGCCACCGCGCCATCGTCCCGTTTGCCTGTACTTGCATGAAGAGGCACGAACGATAATCGCTGCGCCCGTGCAGCGCCATGGCCGATGGTCAGGTCTGTTTCGCGGCGCTTGTCCTGCGCTGCCACAGCGGGTTCAATATCCGTTCCATGGACGGAGGCCCACCATGCCCCGCTGTACCCCACTCTTCGCGCTGCTGTTGGCCGCGCTGACCAGCGCGACCGCGTCGGCGAACGTGCCCCGCACGCCCACTCCTACCGCGCAGCATCCGCCCGATGTGGCGATGGATGCTGCGCACGCCGCGTACGCGCAGCAGTGGGATACGGCCATCGAACAGTCACGCAGCGGCAATACGCTGGCCGCGTTGATCGCCATGCAACGGTTGATGGAGAGCCCGCTGCTGGCCGACTTCGATGCCGAACGCCGCGGCCGCGCCGCGCAGTTTGCCGGCTGGACGGCGGCCATGCAGAAGCAGCCCGCGCTGGCACGGCGCTATCTGCAGCAGGCGCTGCTGGCGTTGCCGGGCGATGCAAGCATCCTGACCACGCTGGTGTCGCTGGACCTCAACGATGACCAACCAGCAGCAGCGGTCGAGCATCTGACACAGGCGCTGGCGCGTGCCGACAGCCCGCTGGCGATCGACCACCACACCATCAGCTACCTGCAGTACCACCTGCGCGAGCAGCCCGCGCAGCGCATGGCGCTGCTGCAGGCGCTGTTCGACAACGGCTGGAAGAGCGGCGGCAGCGAACCCACCGGGCTGTGGCTGGCGTTGGCAACGCTGCAGGCTGACAACGGGCGCGGCGATGCCATCCCGACCACACTGGTCCGCATCGACACCCCCGCCGAACTGATCCGCGTGCGCAGCGACAAGCGTTTCGACCGCTACGTGGACCGTGCCGATGCACGCTTCGATCCGCTCAAGGCTGCGCAGGCCCATCTGGACACCCTGCGTGTATCGGGCCTGCTGGACCGCGTCCTGGATGCACGCATGGTGGATTTCAGCAGCACGCTGCTGATGCTGGATCGAAACGAGGAAGTCCTGGCGCTGACCGATACGCTGGCCGAGGCCGCCGCAGAAGGACAATCGCCGCCTGCCGCCGAGGCGGAATGGATTGCCTGGCTGCTCAACAGCCGCATCGCGGCGCTGCGGCGCCTGCAACGCACCGATGAAGCGCTGGCGACGGCTAAGCTCGCCGCCCGCATCGGCGCGCTCGGACCGGATGGTCTGGAGCATCAGATGAACGTGGCCTTCGTGCTCAACTCACTCGGCAAGACGCAGGAAGCAGAGGCCGCGATGGAGACGCTGACCGGTCTAAGCGGCTATGGCCAGGCCGCACAGGCCTTGATCCGTTTCGCCGCCGCCCGCGAGCGCGGTGATGCCGCCGCTACCGCCGCAGCACGTGCGGTCATCGTCGCCCAGCGCAAGGACGCTCGGCTCTTCTATCGCGAGATGCTGCTGGAAGAAGGTGATCTGGATGGGGCCGCAGCCGTGCTGATCGAGCAGCTGCGTTCGCCGTTGGAACGCAGCGACGCGCTGGCCAGCCTGCAGGACATGCGCGTGTATCCCTCGTTGCCGGGCGATGTACGCATCGATGCCGCCTGGCGCGAACTCAAGCAGCGTTCCGATGTGCAGGCCGAAGTCTCGCGCGTCGGCCGCATCGAGCGTTACGACCTGGTGGGCAGCGCCACGTCGCGCTGAGCGCCGGCTACTTCGCCGGTACTTCGATGCGGATGCCCATCGCCTCGCGATAGCGGGTGTACAGGGCCATCACCTTGTCCACGTAGGCCAGGGTTTCGGCATACGGTGGCACGCCCTTGTAGCGTGCCACCGCTCCGATGCCGGCGTTGTAGGCCGCCGCTGCCAGTGGACGGTCGCCGTTGTAGCGGCGCAGCAGCACGCGCATGTAGCGGGCGCCGCCGTCGATGGACTGCTGCGGCGAGAATGGATCGTGCACGCCGTATTCCAGCGCGGTATCGGGCATCAGCTGCATCACGCCCTGCGCGCCCTTGCTGGACACCGCCAGCGCGTCGAAGTTGCTTTCGGCATGGGCGATCGCCCGCAACCAGGCATCGTCGACACCGGTGGCCTTGGCCGCCGCCTTGAACTGTTTTGCGTGCTGGGCCAGCTGGGGCTTGCCGACCTTGCCCAGGCCTTCATGCGCCGGTTCGCCCGGTGGCGTGGCCACGGTGAACTTCAGGAACACCCGCGAGCCGGGCAGGTTGCGGGTGGAATAGACGAGCTTGCCGTCCTGCTCGCGCTCGTACAGCACGCCACTGAAGACGCCCATGTTGCCCCACAGGTTGGGGGTCTGCACGGCGCTGTCGTCGATCTCCTTCGGCGTGCAGCGCGAGCCGGGCTCGGGTGCGGTGGCGAGGCTGACCGTGTTGCCCTGCACGCAGCGGTAGACCGTGCGCGCAGCGGCCAGCCCTGGCCACAGGCCAGACAGCAGCAACAGCGCGACGAGGGCGGGACGGAGGGACATGGCGGCCGGATGATCCGGCGGCGGCCGCTAACAATGAGTGAATGGGGGTTTTCGGCCGGGCGGCGCCCGGCACCCGCAGATGCAACGGCAACGGCAACCTCAACAGCAACGGCGGGCTATCCGTGGGATGGCGGGGTGGGTCCGGTTGCGGGGGACGCCGTGAACCCATCCGTGGGGGCTTGGCCGCGCCATCCATGCCGCGGACACCCCCGCAACCGGACCCACCCCGCCTTCGACAATTCCCCGCGACCTGGGAACGGTGTTCTGTGCTGCTCTTGGTGGGTGTCGACCCCGCGGCTGTTGGTGGGTGTCGACCTTGGTCGACACATGGATCCACGCCATGCGTGGATGGGACTCACCGAGGCTGTGAGATCTGTTGGCGAGGGTCTTCCTGATTACCGCGCCATCTTCCGCCGCAGCCAGTAACCTGCGCCCAGCAGCACGAACCATGCGGGGCTAGCCACCAGGGCCTGGCGGGTGTCGGCCTGCAGGCTCAGCAGTACCAGTACGGCGGCGAAGAAGACCAGACAGGCCCAGCACATCGCCACGCCACCGGGCATCTTGAAGATCGAGGCCGCGTGGCGTTCGGGGTAGCGACGGCGGTAGACCATGTAGGCCACCAGGATCAGCGACCAGACGAAGATGAACAGCACCGTCGCCAGGGTCGTCACCAGGGTGAAGGCGGTCACCAGGTTGGGGATCAGGTAGATCAGCAGGGTGCCGCCCAGCAGGCACAGGCAGGAGAACAGCAGGCCCCGTGCCGGCACCGCTGCGCGCGAGAGCTTGGACAGGCCACGCGGTGCATGGCCTTCCTCGGCCAGGCCGAACAGCATGCGGCTGGTGGAGAAGATGCCGCTGTTGGCCGACGACGTGGCCGAGGTCAGCACCACGAAGTTGATCAGGCTGGCCGCAGCGGGAATGCCGGCCAGCACGAACAGCTGCACGAACGGGCTCTTGTCCGGCACCACCTGGCGCCATGGGGTGACCGCCATGATCGCGATCAGCGCCAGCACGTAGAAGATGATGATGCGCACCGGGATCGAGTTGATCGCCTTGGGCAGGTTGCGCTCCGGGTCGGCCGTTTCCGCAGCGGTGGTACCCACCAGTTCGATGCCGACGAAGGCGAACACCGCGATCTGGAAACCGGCGAAGAAGCCGACCAGGCCCATCGGGAACATGCCACCGTCATTCCACAGGTTCGACAGCGCTGCGGTGTGCCCGCTGGGCGAGGTGAAGCCCCACGCCACCAGCCCGGCGCCGGTGATGATCAGCGCGCAGATGGCCACGATCTTGATCAGCGCGAACCAGAATTCCATTTCGCCGAACAGCTTCACCGTCACCAGGTTCAATGCCAGCAGCAGCATCACGCAGGCCAACGCCGGTATCCATGCGTCCAGCCCGGGGAACCAGAACTGCGCATAGGCGGCGATGGCAATCACATCGGCGATGGCGGTGACGATCCAGCAGAACCAGTACGTCCATCCGCAGAAGAACCCGGCCCACGGCCCGAGCAGATCGGTGGAGAAATCGATGAAGGATTTGTACTGCAGGTTCGAGAGCAGCAGCTCGCCCATCGCCCGCATCACGAAGAACAGCATCGCGCCGATGATCAGGTAGACGAACACGATGGACGGGCCGGCCAGGCTGATGGTCTTGCCCGAGCCCATGAACAGGCCGGTGCCGATGGCACCGCCGATGGCGATCAGTTGCAGGTGGCGGTTGGACAGGCTGCGGCGCAGGTGCTCGGGGGGCGTGGCGGGCTCGGTCATGGGCGCGGGAAGAGGCGGGTGAAGCGTCCGACGGTAGTCCTCCGGCTGCCACAACGCCAGCGCCGGACGGACCAGGACCGTCAACAAGTGTCGCCTTCACCACAATGTGACCCGTTACCGCATTTGTCCCATTCCGCCCAGCCCGGCGCCGTGTTCATATACCGCCATCGCCCAAGGACCGGCCCCGCCCATGTGCCCAGCCCTGCACACCTCTCTGGAGCCCCGGTCATGAGCCGACTGCGGGTCATCATCGGCGGCACCGTACTGGCCGTGCTGGCCGCTGCAGTGCCGATCGCGGTCATGGTCTATGCCACCTGGGATCGCGCCGTCAGCGTCGAGCAACAGCGTCTGCATGCCATCGCCGAGCGCAGCCTGCGCCGTACCGAAGTGTCCTACCAGGAAGCGCTGGCGGCATTGAAGTCGGCCGAGGCCACGGTGCTGCCGCCCTGCGGGGCCGAACACATCCAGCGCATGCAGACCCTGGTGATGACCACGCCGTCGTCCGACCAGATGGGCTACTTCGAGGGCGGCAAGCTGCGCTGCACGTCGTGGGGCTCATTCCTGCGGGATGTGGACCAGCCCACGCCGGACCACGTCACCAGCGATGGCGTCGGCATCACCGTGGACGTGCGCCCCGAGGCGGCGGGCCGGCGGCCGATGCTGTCCATCATGTACGGGTCGTACGACGTGCTGGTCGACCCCCGTCGCTTCGTCGATGTCATCGTCGACCCGGACGTGCGGCTGGCCCTGGCAAGCCCGGATGGACGGCTGCTGACCCAGCAGGACGGCATGGACCCGACCCTGTTGCAGCAGTTGCTGCGCGAGCCCGGCGAGGGCCTGGACCGCAGCACCCTGTATGCCAGCGCGCGCAGCGGTGAATGGCTGGCGATCGCCACCGCCCCGCGCACTGCGCTGGCAGCCACGTTCCGGCAGCAGGCGTGGTTGTTCGTGCCATTGGGACTGCTGATGGCCGCCGCCGGTGCCGGCCTGGTGATCTGGCTGTCGCGACGACGGCTGTCGATGCGCGGCGAGCTGCGCATCGCCATCCGCCGCCGCGAGCTCTACCTGCACTACCAGCCGATCATCGAACTGGATACCGGCATCTGCGTCGGCGCCGAGGCACTGGTGCGCTGGCAGCGACCCGACGGCACGCAGGTGCGTCCGGACCTGTTCATTCCCTTGGCCGAAGAGGCCGGGATGATCGCCGCCATCACCGATCTGGTGATCGAGAACGTGGTTGCCGACATGCGTGAACTGTTGGCCGAGGATCGCAGTGCACACATCGCGATCAACCTGGCGGCCGAGGACATCAGCAGCGGGCGGGCGCTGAAGGTGATCTCGCAGCGCATGGCCGGCAGCGGCATCCTGCCGCAGCAGATCTGGCTGGAGGCCACCGAACATGGCTTCCTCGACATCGACCGTGCGCGCACCATGCTGGCGGCGGCGCGACGCGCGGGTCACAGCGTGGCCATCGATGATTTCGGTGTCGGCTATTCCAGCCTGCAGTACCTGCAGCAGCTGCCGTTGGATGCACTGAAGATCGACAAGTCCTTCATCGATGCGATCGGCACCGAAAGCGCGACCAGCCCGGTCACGCCGCACATCATCGGCATGGCCCGCGAGCTGGGCCTGTGGGTGGTGGCTGAAGGCGTGGAAACCGAAGCGCAGCTGGCCTACCTGCACAGCCAGCACGTGCAGTTCGGCCAAGGGTGGTTGTTCTCGCGGCCGTTGCCGCGCGATGAGTTCATCGCCTTCCACCGCAAGCGCCAGCAGCAGTACGGCGCGGCGCGGGAGCACATGCAGAATCCGCGTAGCGTGCCGTTCGAGCGCGAGCAGGCGGGGGAGGAGTAGTCGGCGAACGGCGCAGCCCCTCGTGGTGGGTCGCGTAAAGCTGTTCGTGGGTTGGCCGGGTGGGTGGGCTGCGCAGGGGGCGCTGCAAGTACGTCCATGTAAGCTCGGTCGCCGCATCCATGCGGCTCACGCCCCTGCGCAGCCCACCCACCCGGCCACGGACACATTTCGTCAGCGCCTCACCACGCAAGAGAAAAAAAGCGAAAACAATAGCGGGTCGCTGCGCTCGCACGTTCTGCTCTCTGTAGTGCCGGCCGCTGGCCGGCAACCCCGGCAACCCCGGCAACCCCGTCACCGTTGATCGACGCCTATGCCCAGGCCTTCGGGCGGGCCCACAGCCAGGCTGCACACACTGCCAGCAGCAGCAACGGCAACCAGGCCAGGTGCTGTGCGCCGCTGGCCTGCAGCATCAGGCCGCCGCCAACGCCACCGGCGGCGATGGCGAGATTCCAGCCGGTCACCAGCATCGACTGCGCGAGGTCGGCAGCGGCGCCGGCACGGCGCGCCAGCGCGGTCTGGAACAGGGTTGGTACGGCACCGAACGCGACGCCCCACAGGATCGTCACCAGCAGCAGCACACCCGGCACGCCCGGCCACAGCAGCAGCGAAACCACCGCCATCACGAAGCCGATCACGCTGGCCCATACCAGCGCGCGCAGATGGCGGTCCACGCCCCAGCCGGCAATGGCGATACCCACGATCGCGGCGATGCCGAACGCCAGCAGCAGCCGGTCCAGCCAGCCGCCCGCGCCGGCCTGCACCGCCAACGGCTCGATGTAGGTGTACAGCACGTTGTGCGCCAGCACGTACAGCACCATCACCAGCAGCGTGCTGCGGATGCCGGGCATGCGCCAGACCGAACCCAGCGACATGCGCCGGCCTGCGCCGGCCGCCGGCAATGCGGGCAGCGCCCATCGCGCGTAGCCGAGCAGCAGCACCGCCAGCACGCTCATCAACGCGAACGCCCAGCGCCAGCCGATCTGCTGGCCCAGCAAGGTACCTGCCGGCACTCCCAGCGACAGCGCCAGCGGCGAGCCGATCATCGCCACCGCGATCGCCCTGCCCTGCAGTTCCGGCACCACCATGCGCGCGGCATAGCCGGCCACCAGCGACCACAGCAGGCCCGCGCCCACACCAGCCAGGAAGCGCGCCACCAGGGTCAGCACGTAGTCGTGGCTGAGCGCGGTCACGGTGTTGACCACCATGAAGCCGGCAATCGCCGCCAGCAGCAGCGGACGACGCGGCAGCCGCTGGGTCAGCGCGGTCATCGGCAACGCAGCCAGCAGCGAGCCCAGTGCGTACACGCTCACCAGCTGTCCTGCTGCCGCATCGCTGACACCGAGGCTCTCGCCCATCGGCCGCAGCACACCGGCCGGCAGCGTTTCGGTCAGCAGGGTGATGAAACCACCACCGGCCAAGGCCAGCAGACCACGCCACGGCAGACGCGTTGCATCACCGGCCGGTGCCCCGGCATCGATCGCGTGGCCGCTCATCGCGCCGTCTCCAGATCGGTATACACCGCATCGCGCAGTTCATCCACGAACGCGCCATGCATGCCTTCGTACAGTGTATTGGTCAGCGCGACCACGCTCAGGCCGCGCGCCGGATCGACGAACCAGCTATGGCCGTAGGCACCGCCCCAGCGCCATGTGCCCACGGTCTGTGGTGTGCCGCTGGCCGTTGCATCACGCAGCACGGCAAAGCCCAGGCCGAAGCCCCAACCGGGTGGATCGACAGGTCCCAGTTCGCCCAGCTGAGGCGTTCCCATCTGTGCCATCAAGCTGTCCGGCAGCAGCTGTGAGACACGCGAATCGCGCAGCGCCTCCAGCACGGTCATCACCTCGTCAGCGGTACCCACCAGCCCTGCACCGGCCGACGGATAGCGGTGCGGATCGGTCGCACGTGCCAGGCTGTATTCGATGCCTACCGAGCCCTCGAACGCCGCCACCACCTCGCCCTCCTGCAAGCGATGCGGCTGCGGTACGTCACTGACATACGGCGTCGCCAGACGGCTGCCCTCGCCGGTGGCGAACGCGGTGTCGCGCAGGCCCAGCGGCTGCGCCAGCAGCCGGTCGAACAACATCTGCAAGGTCTCACCGCTGGCTGCTTCAGCCACTGCGCCCGCCACATCCACGCCCAACGAGTACAGCCACTGGCTGCCCGGCGCGAACAGCAACGGCACCTGCGCAATGCGCTGCACGTTCTGCTGCAGCGTCACCGCGCTCGCGTCCATGCCATCGCTTACGCCCGCCTGCGCGTAAGGGCCCTCGGCGTCGGCTTCCAGAAAGCGGTAGCCCAGCCCGCTGCTGTGGCTGAGCAACTGGCGCAGGCTGATCGATGGCTGGCTGCCATCGGCCAGTGCCGGGCGGAACGCCGGCAACCAGCGCTGCACCGGCGTATCCAGGTCGAGCACACCCTCTGCCACCAGGCGCAGGATCACAGTGGTCAGCAGCGGCTTGCTCACCGAAGCCAGCCGGAACAGCTGGTCGCGGCGCATCGGTGTATTCGATTCACGATCGGCCAGGCCACTGGCGCTGGCATGGCGAAGCACGCCGTGTTCGCGCACCAGCACCACCGCACCGACCAGGCGCTGCGGGTGCACGGCCTGCAGCAGCGCGCTCACCGCGGGCAGTGCCGGTGCAGTTTCAACAGGGAAGGCGAGTGTCATCGGGGTGATCCGTGGGGAGAGGCCCGCCACGGTAGGCAGCTTCGGCGCCCGCAAAAAGCGGGGCCGGGCTCCGCGCATCATGGACCGCAAGGTCCGCAATCGGCATCATGCCCGGAACCACTGGGCCGCACCGACCCGCCAAGCACCCGCACCGCACTGTTGCACCGGCTGCGTCACCGCGCATGCCGACCGCCGCCTACCCTGCCCTCTTTCGCAGCGATCTTCCCCATGTCCGTCCTCGACAACCTGGCCAACCTGCAGACCTTCGTCCACGCCGCGGACACCCGCAGCTTCGTCGAAACCGGCCGCGTACAAGGCATCTCCGCCTCGGCCGCCGGCAAGTGCGTGGCCCGGCTGGAACAGGCGCTCGGTGTACGCCTGTTCCACCGCAGCACGCGCAGCATCACCCTCACCGCCGAGGGCCAGCTGTTCCTGGCGCGCTGCCGGCGCATCCTGGACGAGCGCGACGCCGCGCGCACCGAACTGGCCCAGCAGCATGCAACCCCCAGCGGCACCCTGCGCATCAGCCTGCCGCTGGTGGGCGACCTTACCCTGCCATTGATGGCGGAATTCATGGCCGCCTATCCCGACATCCGCCTGGAGCTGGATTTCTCCGATCGACTGGTCGACGTCATCGAAGAGGGATTCGATGCCGTGCTGCGTGTCGGCGAGCCCAGCGACTCACGTCTCACCGCGCGCCGCCTCGGTGTGTTCCCACGCCGCGTCGTCGCATCGCCGGCCTACCTGCAACGGCATGGCACGCCGCAGATGCCGGCGGACCTGCTGCTGCACCGCCTGCTGCACTACCGCTTCCCCAGCAGCGGCAAACTCGAACCGTGGCCGATCCTCTGGCCCGAGGGCGACACGGCACAGGAACTGCCGGTGCACCTGGTCGCCAACACCATCGAGGCACGGGTGGCACTGGCACTGCGCGACGGTGGCCTGGCGTTCGTGCCGGTGCATTCGGTACGCGATGCACTCGCTGACGGCCGGCTGGTCACCGTGCTTGATGAGCACGTGCATTCCTGCGGCACGTTCCACCTGCTGTGGCCGTCGGGCCGCCATGTACTGCCGAAGCTGCGGGTGTTTATCGAATTCGTCGGCGCGCGGCTGGATACGGTGCCGTAACGCGGCGCAGCGGCCGCGACCATTCAGCTCGCGGCGCTATACTGCCCGCTCATTCCTCATAGAGGCTCGCGACCAATGCGCCAGTGATGCCGCCGTCTTCGCACTAGACGGCCCGACTCTTCCCGCCCCTGCGCGCAGGGGAGAACCAGGCATCCATGGAGGTCGCATGACTTCGCATTCCCTCACACTCGATCGCGTGTCGTATCGGTTGGCCGATGGCCGACCGCTGTTTTCCAATCTGTCCTTTTCCTTCGAACCGGTGGCCACCGGTCTGGTCGGCGCCAACGGCGTTGGCAAGAGCGTGCTCGCGCGCCTGCTCGCCGGTCAGCTGTCGCCCGACGAGGGCCACGTGCACCGCAGTGGCCAGGTATTCCTGTTGCCCACACCCGGCTATCCACCACGTGGCACGGTCGGCGAACTGGCCGGTGTAGGCGCCGAACTGGCGGCACTGGCGCGCATCGAAGCGGGCAGCGTCGATGCAGCCGACTTCACCTGCATCGGCGACCGCTGGAACCTGCGCGAACGCCTGCAGCAGCAGTGGCAGGCAATGCAGCTGCCGGCCGACCTTGATCCCGCGCAGCCCGCCGCGCGACTCAGTGGTGGCCAGGCGATGCAGGTCGCCCTGTCGGGCGCGTGGGCCAGCGGCGCGGACTGGCTGATCCTCGACGAGCCGAGCAATCACCTCGATGCCCATCACCGCCGCCAACTGTATGCACAGCTGCAGCAATGGCAGGGCGGCCTGCTGGCGATCAGCCACGACCGTGGCCTGCTCTCGCAGATGGCGCAGATCGTCGAACTGGATGCGCACGGCCTGCAACGTTATGGCGGGCCGTGGCAGCACTATGCCGACGCGCGTGCCGCCGAACGCGAGGCCGCCGCCGCCCAGCTTGACCACGTCCGCGCCCAGCACCGGCAGCAGCAACGCAGCGCGCGCGAGCAGCACGAGCGCCAGCAGCAGCGCCTGGCACGCGGCAACCGCGAGGCGCGCGAGGCCAACCAGGCACCGATCCTGCTCGGTCGGCAGAAGCAGCGCGCCGAAGCCAGCCACGGGCGCGCGCAGCAGATCCAGAGCGATCGCCTGCAGGCCAGCGCTGCGCAGGTACGCGCCGCCGCAGCAGCGGTGCACGTGGCGCCGGAACTGGCGTTGTTCAGTGGCGAAGGCGAGCGTGGCCAAGCCCGTTTGCTGCAGGCGCATGAGCTGGTGCTGCCGCGCGGCTGTCGTGCGCCACTGCAGCTGGAGATCCGTCGTGGCCAGCGCATTGCCGTGGTCGGCGACAACGGCAGCGGCAAGTCGACGCTGTTGCGCGTGCTGGCCGGCGAGCTGCCCGCAGATAGTGGACAGGTACATCGGCACGCGCCGTTGGCCCTGCTCGACCAGCAGCTGCTGAATCTGCGCAGCGAAGAGAGCATTCTCGACGCGGTGCAGGCTGCCAATCCCACGGCCGATCCGGCTGAGCTGCGCACGCGGTTGGCGTTGCTGGGCCTGGATGCACAGCGCATCCAGCGCCCGGCCAGAAGCCTCAGCGATGGCGAGCGGGTGAAAGGTGCGCTGGCCAGCGTGCTGTATGCCGACCCTGCCCCGCAGCTGCTGTTGCTGGACGAGCCGGGCAACGCGCTGGACCTGGCCGCGCTGCAGGCGCTGGAAGAGCTGCTGGCGGCATGGCCGGGGGCATTGCTGATGGTCAGCCATGACACCCACCTCCTGCAGGCCCTGCAGCCAACGCAGGTGCTGCAGGTCGGTGATGCAGGTTGGCAGTGGCGCGATGCGTTGTAGAGCCGAGCACGTGCTCGGCTCCTGCCCGCTGGCATCCACGCATGGCGTGGATCTACTGGCTGGCAATGCGTCCACGTCCATCGGAAGCGATGAGCTGTAGAGCCGAGCCCATGCTCGGCTCCCGCCGGCTGGCATCCACGCATGGCGTGGATCTACTGGCCAGCCGAGCATTCATCCACGCATGGCGTGGATCTACTCATCCACGCTTCCACACCGGAAATGCCTGCGGCATCTGCTGCCACAGCAGAGGCCCGGCCTGCAGTTCGTCGTCGTTGAGCAGGCATGCATCCAGTGCCGAGCGCACCGCGCGCTCGTCCATGTGCACGCCGATCACCACCAGCTCCTGCCGGCGGTCACCCCACAGCGGGTGCCACAGGCGTGCCATCGCCGCGTGCGCCGCCGCGTCCGGGAATTCCTGTGCATCGGGCAACGGCGCGCTCCAGCAGTCGGCCTGCTGCCGGGCCCAGCCCAGATCGCTGTAAGGCAGTGGCGTTGGCGGCAGCAGCGGCGTGGTGTCCTCCTGTCCGGCACGTACACGCTCTCGCGCCGCATACCAGAAGCCCGCCGCCTGGGTGCGCGTGGCCGCGCCCACGCTGTTCAACTCGCCCACCCAGTCCATGCGGTTGGCCAGCCAGAACCAGCCCTTGCTGCGGATCACCCCGGGCATGCCGTGCTGCAACGTGCGTGCGAAGCGGGCCGGGTGGAACGGCCGTCGCGAGCGGTAGACGAAGCTGGCAATGCCGTACTCTTCGGTTTCCGGCGTGTGCTCGCCGCGCAGTTCCTTCACCCAGCCGGGAGCCTGCTGCGCTCGCTCGAAATCGAAGCGGCCGGTATCCAGCAGCTCCGCAAGCGGCACGTCACCGAAGCTGGACAGCAGCAGCTTCGCATCGCGGTTCAAGCCGCGCAGCACCGCCAGCGTGTCCTGCAGCAGCTCCTCTTCCACCTGGTCCACCTTGCTGACCACGATCACATCGGCGAACTCCACCTGCTCGCACAGCAGGTCGACCACGCCGCGGTCATCGTCCGGCCCCGCCTGCTGGCCACGTTCGGCCAAGCGCAGCGTCGAACCGAAATCGGCCAGGAAGGCACTGCCGTCCACCACCGTCACCATCGTGTCCAGCCGCGCGATATCGCTCAGGCTGAAGCCGTGCTCATCGCGCACCGCGAAGGTGGCCGCTACCGGCATCGGCTCGCCGATCCCGGTCGATTCGATCAGCAGGTAGTCGTAGCGGCCGCTGTCAGCCAGGCGCCGGACCTCCTGCAGCAGATCATCGCGCAGCGTGCAGCAGATGCAGCCGTTGCTGAACTCCACCAGCGTCTCTTCGGTGCGACGCAGCTCCGCGCCGCCATCGCGCACCAGCTGCGCATCGATGTTGACCTCGCTCATGTCGTTGACGATCACCGCCACCCGCAGGCCATCGCGGTTGCGCAGTATCTGGTTGAGCAGGGTGGTCTTGCCGGCACCGAGGAAGCCGGAGAGCACGGTGACCGGAAGGCGACGGTCGGCGCGGGAAATAGCGTTCATCTGGGGCTGGGTTGGCTGCAGAAAGGAAATGTTACTGTATAACAATTGTCGCGCAAGGAACCTCCCCACATGAAGTCGCCCTCAGCCGCCCTGCTTGATGCCGGTGCCGTCGCCCTGTCCAGCCTGTGCCTGCTGCATTGCCTGGCGCTGCCCCTGCTGGCGGCCGCGCTGCCGCTGTTCGGCGTCTGGGCCGAAGCGGAATGGGTGCACCTGGTCTTCGTGGCCATCGCGCTGCCGATGACTGGCTTCGCCCTGTGGCGGGCCGAACGCCGACATCCCCTGCCTGCGCTGGCGTGGTTGAGCGCCGGTATCGGCCTGGCCCTGTTGATGGCCGGCGCCCTGGCGCTGCCCTCGCACGCGTGGGAGACCCCGCTGACGGTCACCGGCAGCCTGCTGTTGGCCGCCACCCACATCTGGAACGCACGGCACCGGCACCGATAACGCCACAGGGGTAGTGCCGGCCGCTGGCCGGCAACTGCAGGCTACGTCCGCAGTTCATGAGGTTGCCGGCCAACGGCCGGCATTACCCAGCTATTTGCCGTAGCGGCGCAGCAGCTCCACCAGCACCTCGGCTTCGGCCGCCCGCTGGGCCGGGTCTTCCGCGCCCACCACGTGTTCCTGCAGGTGCTCGTGCAGCAGTTCCATCAACAGGCTATGGGCAGCGCCACGCACGGCGGCCACCTGCACCAGCACGTCGGCGCAGTCGCCTGCCTCGCTCTCGGGCGTGTTCAGCGCCTGCTCCAACGCCGCCACCTGGCCGCCGATGCGACGGACCCGGGTCAACAGCTGCTTTCGATTCCGGTGTACATGCGCCATGACCGGATCATATACCCTATGGGGGTATCCATCCATCACTGCCGCCATGCACCTGGACGCCCTCGCCGCTGCCCGCCGCCACGAACACCGCTTCGACGACGGCAACCCGCTGGCCGAACGCAATACCCGTCGCGCCATGTGGCTCACCGTCAGCATGATGCTGGTCGAGATCGTCGGAGGCTGGTGGTTCAATTCCATGGCCGTGCTCGCCGACGGTTGGCACATGAGCTCGCACGCGCTGGCGCTGGGCCTCTCGGTGTTCGCCTACCGCTGTGCACGGCGCTACGCACACGATCCGCGCTTTGCGTTCGGCACCTGGAAGATCGAGATCCTGGCCGGCTACACCAGCGCCATCGCCCTGCTTGGTGTTGCCGCGCTGATGGCCGTGCAATCGCTGCAACGGCTGTGGGTGCCCGCACCCATCCACTACAACGAGGCCATCGCCATCGCTGCAGTCGGCCTGGGCGTGAACCTGCTGTGCGCGTGGTGGCTGCACGACAGCCCCGGTCATGCGCATCACCATCATGGCCACGGACACGGGCACGACCATGGCGATCATCATGGGCATGACCACGATCACGACCATTCGCACGGTCACGACCTCAACCTGCGTTCGGCCTACGTGCACGTGCTGGCCGACGCCGCCACCTCGGTGCTGGCCATCGTCGCCCTGCTGGGCGGCAAACTGCTCGGCCTGACCTGGCTGGACCCGGTGATGGGCCTGGTCGGTGCGGTGCTGGTCACCGTGTGGGCGATCGGTCTGCTGCGCGACAGCGGTCGCATCCTGCTCGACGCGCAGATGGACGCGCCGGTGGTGGCCGAGGCGCGCGAGGTGATCGAGCAGGGCCCGTGGCCGGCACGCCTGGCCGACCTGCACGTGTGGCAGGTGGGGCGCGGCAAGTACGCCGTTGCTGCCTGCGTGGTCACCAGTGATGCCACGCTCGACCCGGATACCGTGCGCCAGGCCTTGGCGATCCATGAAGAGCTGGTGCACGTGACAGTGGAGATCCATCGCAGCGCGTGACCCCAGCGGGCCGCGGTTCTTGCCGAAAATCTGTACCGGGCGCCACCGCGTACTGCCTACACTGGCCGCACCTGCCCCGTCGGGACATCCCATGCGCGCGCTCCGCCTGCTGCTGCCCGGTGCCCTCCTGCTGCTGGTGGCCTGTTCCGGCGACACCCAGCTGCCGTTCTCTTCCGACCCGATGCTCGGCTGCTTCGCCACCAGCCCGCGCAAGTCCGCCGAGTTCCGTATCGAAAAGGAAGGAAGCCAGTACTTCGTGTCCTTCGAGCGCGACGGCCAATGGCAACGCGAACCCAACGCGCTGTACAAGGCCAGCCGCAGCGACATCCAGCAGTACTTCCGCGACGACGCCGACCAGATCGACAGCGCACTGATCCGCATGGCCGGTGGCTTCGGCATCTTCCATGTCAAGGACGGCGCCACGTTGAAGGCCCGGGCACGCGACAGCGACTACATGGCGCTGCTGTTGATCGGGGCGGGGCCGGTGTATGCGGTGAAGTGCCAGTAACGGCCAGATTGCAATTCTTCCCATGGCCTCAGCGATGCCGCTGGCACACGCTGCCGGTTTCGAGGAGGAATACCGATGCTCTTTCTTCTCCTGCTGGCCGCTGGCACCGCAAAGACCCAGGGTGCCTATGACGAGGTGCGTGAGACCGATGACGGCAAGGTCGTGGTGATGCGCACCTTTGACTGGGAAATCGAAGGGGAACGCGCCGAGCGTGTAACCGTGCATTGGTTGCTGCAGGAAGACGGCAGCATGCGCTACGACTTCGATCGGCAGCCAGCCGCCACCCAGGATGCCCATCGCCGTTCGTGCGCGTTGCAGGGCATGCAGCCCTCACGAGGCGTCGGCATGATCTCAGGAGAAGGAACCATCCACGGATTCAGCTGCACCGACCTGCGGTAGCGCCGTGCCCATGTCCGGCTCGGCTGCACAGCGCCTGCGGTACCATGCCCTCCCCCGAACCACCCCAGTACCCACTGTGCCCCACTACTCCGGCCCCCTGCTGACCCGCGACAGTGCTGACACCCTGCGCCGTGCCCACGACAAGGGCACCACCGAATGGCAGGGCTCGCTCGACCTGGGGCGCAGCGAAGAGACAGCGCAGCTAGGTGCCGAGGGTTTCACCTTCCGTGGCCAGCACTATCCGTGGCCGGGCAAGCTGAAGGACCGCACGCTGTACTACTGGGATGGCGAGGAGTTCTCCTCCATTTCCCGCTTCAGCGGCTCGCTGATCAAGCTGGTGCCGACCGAATGGGGCGCACCGACTTTCGAGATCGACGGCATCAAGATGCTGCCGACCTCGAAGCTGTCGCCGTTCGAGGACGCGCGCCGCAAGGTCGAGCTGGTCGCCCCGGCCGGCAAGATCATCCTCGATACCTGCGGTGGCCTGGGCTACTTCGCCGCCTGTGCATTGGAGGCCGGCGTCGGCCAGATCCGCTCGTTTGAAAAGAACGCCGACGTGATGTGGCTGCGCACGCTCAACCCGTGGTCGCCCGATCCTGATTCAGCCGCCGCTGGCGGTCGCCTGCACTTCAGCCACGGCGACGTGTCGCAGCAGATCGAACAGGTGGCCAGCAACAGCGTCGACGCGATCCTGCACGACCCGCCGCGCTTCGGCATCGCCGGCGAACTGTACTCGCAGGTGTTCTACGACCACCTCGCCCGCGTCATCCGCAAGGGGGGGCGCCTGTTCCACTACACCGGCGCGCCGAACAAGCTGACCAGCGGCCGCGACGTGCCGCGTGAAGTGGCCAAGCGCCTGGAAAAGGCAGGCTTCAAGGCCGAGCTGGCGCTGGACGGCGTGCTGGCCGTCAAGCGCTGAGCCTCACTCGCCGTCCACCTTGGCCAGCTTCATCACCCACTTCGGCACTTCCGGCTCGCCGGCGTAGAATTCCTTGGGCTTGCTCTCGGCCATCGCCCAGCGGTGCAGCCAGCTCGGTCCATAGCGACCGCTGTAGCCCTCCGCACCGCGCGCATAGGCGGGGTCGCGCACGGCCTCCTGCAGCGACACGAATCGATAGCCACGACGCTTGGTGGCCGCCACCAGCTCGGCGAAGGTCGCCGCGTTGAGTTCGTTGGCATGCATCAGCCACACCTGCGGCAGCGCATACCCCAGCAGCGCCTGCGACTGCTTCTCGTAGTAGTCCACCTTGTTCAGCATGTACGGCACATAGCCCTTGCGCAGGCTCGCCAGCGTCGCCTCGCGCTCGGGTGAATCGGGCTGCTCGTTCATCACGTTGGCATAGGCGAAGGCCCACACCCACTCACCGTTGTCGACCGTCACCGGCGCAACGCGGTAGCCGTGCTGCTTGAAGAACACGTCCATCGCCGCGCGATCTTCCGGCGTACGCCCAGCACGCAGATACGGATGACGCATCCACTGTGGCGCCTGCCCGCGTTCGGCCAGCAGCGGCCGCAGTACCTGCTCACCGCGCAGGAAGTCCTGCTGGAATGCCGGCACGCCCTTGGCATTGAGGTCCATGTGCGACCAGGTGTGGTTGCCCAGCGCGTAGCCGGCGTCCAGCCAGTCGCGCAGCATCTGCACGCGCGCCGGCTGCACCTTGCCATCCACTTCCAGCTTGTTGCCGTTGACGAAACCGATCACCGGCACGTCAGCCTGGCGCAGCTGTGCCATCAGTGCGGCATGACGCGCCTGCAGATCCGCCGGCACGATCTCATCCAGGCGCGCCCACGGCAGATCGTCAATGGTCACCGCAATGCGCCGATCGACTTCGGCAGCGTGGACGGTGAGAGACAACAACAGCAACGGCAACGCACGCAGGAGCAGACGCATCGGTACATCCATGGGATGAGGATGCAGCGACTGTAGCGCGATTGAGCCTTGCAGCCGAGCGTGGGCCAGGTGTTGCGGCGCTGGGCCGAGTCAGCGGGCGATATCCGTACCGGGCCTCAGGGCTGCGTCAATCGCGAAGTAATGCGCCATAACCACAGGCCAACCACCATCGCTGCCAGCAACAGCCCACACAGGATGATGGCCAGCGCGTCAGGCGCGTGCGGCGGCACAAGGTCTGCCCTGGCGAAGAGCTGCAGCAACCATTGCCGCATCGAGGACGGCAGCTCATGTCCATCCGGTGCCAGATCTGTCATGCACGCAGCCGGCAGTGCTGTGGTGATGCCTTCCCACACATGCTCATACAGCCGCAGCATCGCGCTGGCCAGCAGCAGCGCCGCCGCGTGCAGGGCAAGCAGGCCCCATGCACTGCGGCGTAGCGGCGCATCAACATGGCGCAGCCAGTGCACGCAGACCAGGAGCGTACCCAGCAGAGCAAGCACCAGCGCTGCCATCGGCAACCAGCACAGTGGCTGCCAATCATCCAGCGCACCGGCACGCGCCAGCAGATGCTCGGCCACGTGCAGGCGCGCGCCCGGATCGGTGCCACCACAGGCCAAGGACAGTGGCTCCAACAGCAGGTCCACGCGGTGATGGAAGTAACCTGCGGCCAAGCCGACCGACAGCAGCGCCACCACCTGCAGCAGCAACAACATCAGGCCAGCGCCGAAGAAGCGCCCGAGGCGGGCAGTGAAGGCAGTCATCGGTGTATCCCCAGCGAGTGACGCGCATGCTAGCCAAGCCAACGGCCGCTGTCGGCTGGCAGATGCGACACCATCGCGGATGACGCGCGATCATGTCCGCTGCATATGCGCTGCACGCGGGCATGTTGTCGATGGTGGGGCTGTATCTGTTACTGCGGCGCGTCAGGTGGCGCGTCAACCACGCGGCAGTTTCGCCGCCCACATGTTGTCCACCAGGTTCGGGTAACGACGCCCGTTCTCCTCTGCCCGCTGCCGCGCCGCCGCCTTCTGCGCCTCCGTCAGAGGCTGCGTCTTCTGGCCCTTTGGGTTGGGCTTCTTCCAGGGCGGCGTGCGGGCAGTAGGCATGTGCGGATGATGCCGTAGTCGGTGTTACTTCTTCAGGAATTCCAGCAGGGCCAGATTGAAATCATCGGCGTGGCTGGTGTTGCAGCCATGCGGCGCATGCTTCAGCACCACCACCTCGCTGCCGGCGATGGCCGCGTGTGTGCGCTTGCCCGAACCTTCGAACGGCACCGTGGCATCGCTGTCACCGTGCAGCACCAGCGTCGGTACCGTCACCTTCTTCAGGTCCGCACGGAAATCGGTGGTGGCGAACGCCTTCATGCACCCCAGCGCGGCGTTCTGGTCGGACTGATGGGCTAGCGCGATGGCGGCCTGGCGCTCGTCCTCGGTGACCATCAGCTTGCCATCGGCACTGAAGAAGTCACGGGTGAAGCCGTCGAAGAACGCTTCGCGGTCTTTCTCCAGTCCCTGGCGCATCTCATCGGCCTTTTCCTGGGTCAGCGGCCCGTCCGGGTTGTCCGCGCCCTTCAGCAGGTACGGCGGCACAGCCGAAGCGAACACCACGCTGTGCAGGCGATCCTCACCATGGTTGGCGATGTAGCGCGCCACCTCGCCACCGCCCATCGAGAAGCCGACCAGGGTCACGTCGCGCAGGTCACGCTCGTCGATCAGGCCGGCCAGATCAGCGGCCAAGGTGTCGTACTCGTAGCCATCGGCAGGCTTTTCGGAGCGACCGAAGCCGCGGCGGTCGTAGCTGATCACGCGGTAACCCGCATCACGCAGCAAGGGCACCTGGGCCTTCCATGCTTCGGCCGACAACGGCCAGCCGTGGATCAGGATCACCGGCCGGCCGGTGCCGCCGGTGTCTTCAATGTGCAGGCGGACGGAGGAGGTAGGCATGGGAGCTCCGGGGGGGAATGAGGACCCCAGCCTAGGCACTCGCGACGGAGACGCCCGTGATGGAATCGGCTCAGGCCATGACATCGCGTACACGGGTGCCGGGCCGCACAGGTTCACACCCGCCAGTGCGGCATTGGTCGGGCCCTGGCCCCGTTTCGTCAGCGTCCGCTTACGGTGAGACGGCCCCCGTGCCAGTCTGCGCCGGTCCTCAACGGAGCCACGCCATGCTGCTCGCCCTGCCCCTGCTCGCCGCCGCAGTCGCCGGCACCTCCCCCGCCAGCGACACCCTGCGCGAGCAGATCCGCGCAGCCGACACGCAACTGTTCGCCGCAGCGTTCGACAGCTGCGACGCCGACAAAGCCGCCGCGATGACCACCGAGGACATGGAGTTCTTCCATGACAAGGATGGCAAGTCCGCCAGCAGTCGCGCCGACTTCCGCCGCAGCGTGGCCAACCTGTGCGACAACGCGCGCAAGGGCGGCTGGCACCTGCGGCGCGAGCTGGTGGAGAGCTCGCTGCAGGTCTTTCCGCTGCAGGATGATCGCGCCCTGGAAATCGGCGACCACCGCTTCCATGAGCGTGGCACCGATGGCGTTGAACGCTGGACCGGCCAGGCCCGTTTCATCCAGATCTGGCGACGGGTGAACGGTCAATGGCAGGCCGAGCGCGTGATCAGCTACGACCACCGCCCAGCGGACAAATGATCGTCAGCCGCGCAGCGTCCGCTCAGTCACGCAGGTTGATGGCGCGCGTCAGCATCCAGCAGCCGTAACGTCGCGCAAAGGTGTAGGTGTCTCGCTCGGTGTCGCTACCGAAGGTCACGCGCTGCCCGTTGTCATCGATCGGCTCGATCTGCGTGGGCGCGTTGTAGGTGCCCGCGCGCATGCGCTCCAGCGCAACCGGATCACGGCTGACCGGCGAAGGCACGAACAGATCGAACGCAGCGAGGTAGCGGTAACTGAAACGTTTCAATCGCGCGGCGCCCTGTTCCAGCACGACGTGCGTGGGCGCCAGCCCCTCGTGGTCGTCGCGCACGGTGTGCATGGGCACCTCGTACTCAAGCGGGTCCGAGGTGTAGCGCAGGCGCACCCGGTCATCGGCCGGATCGGCAAAGCGTTGCAGGAAACGCGTGAAGTCCTGCGATGGACAGGCGGGATCGTCCGCTGCTACCGGCGTGTCAGCCACCGCACTACCGGCGCAGGCCCACAGCCCCACGCCCAGCAGCAACCGCGCGGCCGCCTGTCCCCGTATCCGGATTGTCTCCCCGTGCACCATGCTCTCCCCCGCTGCCATTGCACCGGACGCCATCCCCTGCGTCGCCGGGCCACAGGCTAGCAACAAAGCGGTTACCGGCGCAGCCTGCGACCGATTTACACTGGCCACATCCGGCCACACGGTAGCGGCCACATGGAGCCCCCAATGACCCCTGACGATTCCCTTCACCAGCAGATCCGCCAGAACGTGGCCGCACTGGACGAGAAGCACGGCCGCGCGTTCGATGACACCAGCGAGAACGTGGCGGCCAGCCTGGCCGTCAAGGCCCGTGAACAGGGCCTGGAACGCGCCGACCACGTGGTGGTGAGCAATGCCACCGCCAACCACCCGGCCGGGCACAACATCTTCGTGGTGCAGGGCGACCCGGCCAACCCGGCACACCTGCGGGCGATGCTGCCGACTGCCGTGGCCGCGCAGACGCCGGCCGAGGAGTCGCTGCAGAAGCTCGGGCTGGGTGGGCAGCAGCCGGTGCAGGCTGAGCAGCAGACGTTGGATGCACAGGTACAGGATCAGCAGCAGAATCCTGCGCATCGTCTGGGGTGATGTTGGCTTTCAGTGTTGCGGATCGATTGATCGCATTCACCCAGAGTGAAAAGCGGTGTGAGCAACGCAAGCGGTCTTGGCACATCCGTTTGCTCCAGCTGCCTCACTCCCGCCGTCCGTGACAGCATGGTCACCGAAATAGTCCGGAAGATGCTATGTGGACACAGACAAATTGATGAGCAGTAACCTTTCCGAGCTCAGAAGAATCATCGACCACGCTGTCGCAGAACTCCGACCGGTGCTGGCCTGGATCGAGCGTCACCCGGTTCTTGTGGCTTCCTTTGCTGTCTTACTTCCAAGTGCTGGCATCTACTATTACGCGGTACAGCAGCAGTTGCCGCTCAGCCTGCTTTCATCCGACGCGGTTTCCGCTTTGCCGATGCTGCTGGCCGTCACTGTGCTGCGGATCTTGGCGCTTTCGGTACTGTTCTTTTCGCCCATCGCATTGTCTCCCCATCGCTTCTCCTATTCGCCAGGGAAGGGAATCAAGCTCCTTCCGGAGGGCAAGCAGGAGCGAAAGAGGATGCTGAGGCGATGGAGCTTGGCACTCATCGTGCCGGGCGCACTGCATTTCAGTGGCATCTATGTGGCGTCGTACCACGAGAAAGTCTCAGACATCGCGCTATGGGCCAGCGTCATCGGTTGCCTTGCGGTCTTCGTCATACTGTCACGCTGGGCCAAGCCAAGTGAGACTAAGCACAAGTGGGTATCGATGGATACCTATTTCCTTCTGGCGATCGGCTTCGTGCAGCTACTCGCGATCAACACCATCATGCGACTGACGCTGGGACTCGCCGACGATGAAAGCGATCTGTTGATCGGGCTCGCGCTGCTCTCTTCCGCGCTGTTTCTTGGCCTCCTCCAATCCTTGATTATTTTGGTGATCGATGAGTTCAGCGAGAAGTATGGCGTCGGCGTGCTTGGCTTCTCTATCGCAGCCATGCTGATCATCTGCGGCATGCTCTTCCCCCTCACGGGGGGATACCTGACTTCCCAAGTGGTCAACCCCCCCTCTCGTGGCAATTCTTCCGGCTGCATGACGCTGGAATTGAACTCCCGCGATGGCATCTCTGCAAAGCTACTTGCTGGCTCCAGTACCCTGACTCATGAAGTGAAGCAGGTGTACTCGACCAGTGCCGTTCTACTGCTGCGTAAGGTGGGCGACGAAACCAGATCGGTGTATCGGCTACCGGCAGAGAAAGTAGCCGAGTTCATCCCCTGCCCGCGTAAAGAAGAACAGAAGCCCGGCAGTAAGTCCTAGTCCCTCCAAATGCCAAGCCATGGCTGGCCTCTATAGGCCATTAGATGCTTGCACCATGCAGCCAAACGAACGCTCTGCAAGCAGCCGCAGCCTGCGGCTATCGTGTTCGCTGAACGCGCCGCCATCTAACACAACCTCGTCACAGTTCGGAAGCCTGTGAGGACAGGCCATGTCCTGAGAAATATGGTGCGTTCGGCCGCATCGTGTCTCCACATTCGACAAAGCGCCATAAGGCGTCACTGCATGACGCTAACGACCCCAAATTGATACGCATTGCAAATCGATCTCCCAACATGCATTAATTGCGCCTATCGACATGGGCGCAGGGGGCGTGGTGGGTATCAGGGATGAATTGCGAACCGTCATGGAACTGCAGGCTCAGTACAGTTCGTTGCCGACAGCTGCCATGCAGGAGCGTGGCCAAATCATCAAGCACCAACTACCCGCGCTCCTTAGAGAGGACGCAGAGCAACTCTGTATTGCAGCGGGTATCGAGCGAGGCGAATTTTTACTAATGGGGCGCGATGGGATCGGCAGAAAGTCCCAGGTTCCCTGGGTTCGTTTTGCCTCCAGAACGCGTTCACCTACTGCAACTGAAGGCTGGTACGTCGTATGGCTGTTTCGGGAGGATGGCTCAGGGGTCTACTTGGCTCTGTCCCACGCATCCACGGAGAAGATTGATGGTGACTTCATCAAGCGCTCGCCTGATGAAACGCAGCGCCTAACGAAGTGGGCACTGGAGATCCTTGAAGCTGACATCGCCAGGGATCCGCGCCTCGTCAAAACGATGAATTTAGGCAGCGGCTCCCTTGCTACGGCCTACGAAAGCACAACAGCCGTTTCCTACTTTTACTCCAACAACAATATTCCATCCGACGAGCAGCTGCGCACCGACATGCGATCCATGGCGCGGATGCTGCGGCACATCTATCGCGGGGAACCAGCGCAGAAACGGAGTGGGCAAACCTCGCCGGATGTCATTGTAGTGGTGGAAGCAATCGAGGAAGCTGCCTCGGGCCGCAAGAGGGCCGGGCAAGGCTTTGGGCATACTCAACCGGAGCGTCGTGCCGTCGAACTGCGGGCAATGGCTATTGCCAAGGACCACTTCTGCGATGCGGGGTACCAGGTCGAGGACACCAGCGCGAACGCGTCCTACGATCTGAAGATCGTTAAAGAAGGTCAGACGCACTACATCGAGGTCAAAGGCACCACAGGTGGCTTAGGAGACATCGTGCTCACCAAGAACGAAGTTGAGCACCACCTGAAATGTCACCCCAACAACGGCCTGTTCGTTGTGCATGGCATCCAACTTCACGTGCAGAGTTCAGGACCCGTGGGCACTGGTGGTACCGCGTTCCTTCGAAGGCCCTGGCAGATTTCAGAAGAGCACTTGCAGCCGCTTGCTTATCGCTATCGCATCACATAGTGCTGAGATGATTGGCCGCGCACTGGTGGAGCGCGGCCAATCCTCACACTTTACAGCTGGATCCGCGCCACGCTCTCTTCCGAGCCCTTGGCATCCTTCTCGCCGTTCTTGATGCTCACGTACAGCACGTTGTTCTTCGCATCCAGCGCCAGGCTGTTCGGATGCGTCGGCACGGCGTAGGTAGCCACCTTCTGGTAGCTGTCGCTGTTGTACGCGGTCACCGTACCCGCTTCGCGGTTGGTCACGTACAGGCGCTTGCGCGGTGCATCCAGCAGGATGCCCAGCGGGCCGGCGTCGGTCGGGATGCTGGCCAGTTCCTTGCCGTTGCTGCGGTCGAGCACCAGCACGCGCTGGCCCGGGTGCTTGCTGACCAGCCCGCTGCTCTTGGTCTGGTAACCACGCAGCATTTCCGAGCCCTGGTCGGTCACGAACAGGCGCTTGCCGGCCGGGTCCAGCGCGATGTTCATCGGCTGCTCGGCGGCGATCCTGTGCTGGGCTTCCACCTTGTTGGAGTCGGTGCCGACCACCACCAGATCGGCCAGCAGATTGCTGGTGTACACGCGCTTGTTGGCGGCATCCAGCGCAAGGCCCGGCGCCTTGGCATTGCCCAGGCCCGGGATGGTGTTGATCACCTTCAAGGTGTTGGTATCGATCACGAACAGCACGCTGCTCACATCGGGCTGGCTGCTGTGGCCGGTCACGTACAGGCGGTTGGCGGCGCTGTCGACCACCAGTTCGCGCAGGTCGTGGGTGTAGGCGGCCTTGCCGTCCTTGCCGGTCTTCTTCTCCATCAGCTGCACGGTGCCGATGGCCTTGTTCTGTGCGGTGTCGACCACGGTTACCGACAGGTCCACGGTGTTGCCCACGTACAGGCGGTTGTGCGCGTCATCCAGCACCACGCCGAACGCCTTGCGCTCCAGCGGGATGCGGGTTTCCACGGCGAGCGTAGTCGGGTTCAGGCGCAGCACCTGGGCCGGGCCGGCGTTGTCACCGAAGCCACCGGACGAGGCAACGAACACGGCGTTCTGCTTGGGGCTGTAAGCCAGCTCGTACAGGCCCTGCGCGATGGCCTGGCGCTGCACGGCGGTGGCGGGGCTGCTGGCGGCGGCGGCTTCAGCGGCGAAGGCGGTCGGGGCACCAAGGCTCAGCGACACGGCGACGGCCAGTGCGGCCGAACGGAAAAGGGAATTGCGGATCATGCGAGCGTCCTTCAATGGGCACGGAGGGTGTCCTGGCTCGCGGGGCCGTTCTTCGACGGCCCGGCCCTGCATCTGTCTGCGCGGGGTGGGGCTGGCTGGGTAGCGGGGGAATGGTAGCAGGTGGGGCCCGTGGCGTCCGCCTGCGGATGCATGGCGGACGCGCGATCCTGCACCGCGCGCCTACGCCATGCGCGGAGCTTGCGTCTGGGCCAACTGCTGCTCTTCCTGCTGCCGCTGGGCATCCCGCTGCGGCAGCGCCTGCGCCAGCTGCTCGATGCGCTCGAAGGAGGCCGCCACCGGCGTCTGTGCGGCAACGTCGGCCGGCAGGCTGGCGCGCTGGTGCGCCGGGTCGTTGCGGTCGCCCTGCACGATGAAGAGGTTCGGTGCTGCATCGCCACGGCGGTCGCCGAGCAGCACGTCGTCCACGCGAGCGAACTGCTGCTCTTTGGAGAGCGCGAGAAGGCTGGCGCTGACGTTGCCGTTCTGCGCGCCGAAGGCATTCATCGCGACCACGCGCTCATGGATCTGATTCAGACATGGGTTGTCGGCGTGGCTGGGATCGCCCGGCGTACCGGTCCAGGCCAAGGCATCTGCACGGGCGGGATCATTGATGTCCGTGGACCACCGCTGTATCGCATTGGTCTGCACGGGCATCGGCTTCCATTCTTCCCGGTCCAGCTCGCTGCCTTTCACCTGTGGCCGGATGCTCTGCACCGGTCCGATGTTGTCCAGCACCTTCAACGTACCTTCGTACGTCTTGAACTCACCGAAGATGGTGTTGCCATGAATACCGGCGTGGTTCAAAGCGCCCCAGGCGAAGTCCACGCAGGAGTTGGAGGCAAGGTTGTAGTTCTTTGCATCGAAGCCGTGCTTGGCAGGATCTTTGGCGAACTCGACGATCTTGTTGTACTGCTCGTTGCTGATCTCGATTGTTCGCTGATAGCGAGGATCCTGGTAGACCCTCACATCATTGGCATCCACCGTGCCATGGCTGCTGCCATCCGGCTCGATCTTGCGGGTGAAACCAAAACTCAGCGGGTCTGCTTTTTCCCCCACTTGATTGAGGGACAGATACATATGGCCGACATCGGAGCTGTCCAGATCAATCCATTCATTGCCCCGCATGCCGCGACGAGGCGTGCCCGGCGCAGCAACATGGATGGTGACGGTGTAACGTTCTGCTGCATCCTGCATGATCTACTTCTTCCCTAGCGAGTAATACGCGGCGATGAACTCGGCTTGCATCCCCTCGAACTCAGGGCGATCTTCGACAATATCAACGGTAACGCGATAGCGACCCGGATCAATCAAACCTGCATCGGCGATCTGCAGAACCTCATAGAACATATCCTGGGATTGCAGCCCGGCCTGTTCCAGGGGATAGGCGTCCACGCTGTCTTGGAACAAACGTTCGACGTGGCCATCCTGAGGAAGCTTTTGCCAGCCACGGCCATCATCGGACGACCTTGAAAGCGGCATGGGCACCGGCGTTGAGCCGTCTACACGCTCCAAGCGAATCCGCGTCTGAAACGCCCCGCGCCTGAGGCGATCAGCAGCATCTGATACAGGCTTCTGATCGGCGCCCTGCATTCTCAGCCCGAGCTTCAGCCAGGACATTTGTGGGTCGACCACCACGGGCGCCTCAAAGGTCACATCCACGATGCGCCCCGCCTTGTCCAATCGCACGCCGCGCGTGAAAGGCACCACAGTGCGTGCATCAGCCTCGGCCCGGGTCAGTAGCTTCGGCGCTTCAGCTGGCGGTGAGGCGCTGCCGCAGCCCACCAACAGGGCAAGCGCAGCAAACGCAACAACCGCACGCACCGCCCGCATCACTGCTCCTTCAACCGCAGCGAATCGGCCACGTCGGTTTGTGCCGCAACCTCGGTAGCAATGCTCGCACGACGATGCCCCGGGTCGTCACGGTCACCCTGCACGATGAAGATGCTCTCGGCCTCGTGGCTGCTCTTCGTCGGCCGGCTGAGCAGCACGTGGTCCACGCGGGACAGGTTGTTCTGCTTGGCCAGCACCAGCAAGCTGGCGCTGATGCGCTGGCTGGTGTCGTCGAAGGTGCGGCCGTGGGCGGCGTCCAGCTCGGCCACCTTCTGGATCAGCTGCGCGAACAGCCGGTGGTCCGGGTGCGAGGGATCCAGCAGCGTGCCGGCCACTTCCATCGCGCTGGGCGGCGGCTCGTGGCTCGGGCGACCGCCTTCGCGGTGCAGCTCGGCCTCGCGTTCGGGCATCGGGTGATGCTGTTCGCCATTCAGCTCGCTGGCCGGGAATGGCGCCGCAATGCACTGGATTTCCGGCAGGTTGAACAGCACCGCGAACTCGCCCAGGTCGCTGCCACCGTCCAGAGGTGCCGGCTGCGAATGCAGGCCGGCGTAGTGCAGCGCGGCCCATACAAAATCGCTGCAGCGGTTGATGGTGGCGGGTCGATCAACATCGAACTCGAACTCGGCCGGTTCCTCGGCGAAATCGCGCAGGCAGCCGTAGTGCTCCTCGCTGATCTCCAGGGTGCGGCTGTAGTACGGGTCGCGGTGCTCGTCGGCATCGTCGTGCACGACCTCGGCGTACTGCACACCGGCAGCGGTCTCACCGGTCGGAAGGCGCGGCGGTGCGAAGCCGTAGCTGTGCGCTTCCTCGCCGGCGGTGGTCTGGAAATACATGTGGCCGCGCGGTGAGCTGCCGCCGCTGTTCAGCGGCGTGCCGGGCGCGACCAGAAAGAGGGTTACCGTGTAGCGTGCTGCTTGCTCCATGCCTGCTCAGCCTTATTGGGTACTGCGGTCCTGGCCGGATGATCGCATAGGTGGGTTCGCGGGCAGGTGGAGAGCTCGGGCCGGGATGGCGGTGGCTTGCTGAATGTGTGAACCAGCGTGCATTCCAGGGCGTCCGCGAGCTGGGGTGTGGAGTACAGCAGGGACGCCTCGTATAGTTGGCGCATGTGAAGCAATGGACTTGCTTATGGACCTCATCATGAGGATGCCGACACTGCTGCCGTTGTATGAACGCTTGAGTGGACCAGGCTTTCAGACCAGGACCACTGTCGTGATTGGCTCAAGATCACGCAAGCGGCTATGCAGACGCGGAACGTCCAAGCCCTCGGACACTCCTTTTTGGGTTGACCATGCACCGTGTGCGTCCAGTGCGGTTCAACATGCTGCTGGCTTTTGCATCCCGTGATGTATCTATCGTTGGAGAAGCCAACGGCCCGATGTCACTCTGCATCAAGGGCGACCGGGCTGCTCTCGATGCCGATGCACTCCTTATTTTTGTGGACGCCGATTGACCCAAATGACTGGTCACTACCAGTAGTCTCCCCACAGAACGCAGGAACTGAGGAGCAACAGAAATCGATGAACACTGTCATGCCGTTCAACTTCGAACCTAAAGAGAAGTCCGCCGTAGATCAGAAGAGCGGAATCTCCATCCTGCGACCCAGGATGCTTCCGGATGCTCAGTCAGACGGCAGCGTAGGCATTGAGTACCAGTACACGTTCCGCCGCAACGGAATGACTGTGGGAGCCATGGGATTGTTTGGCAAGGAAGCTCTCATCAGTACGAACGGAGGTCGTGAACGACGTTACACGCTAGATCTTGGCCCTGACTGGGTCCTCGAAGACATGCTCAAGCTCAAAGACTCACTCGGCAGTTCAGACGAACCATTCGCGTTTGTTCAGAGCCTTGCACAGGGTCTTGTAAATTCGTTCGCTGTACAGACGGGCAACCTGGAAGATCTGCGCTATGTAGCTTTCACCCGTGCAGATGCCTTGACACGAGTTGCCGTACCGATCCCGGAAGGAACTCCAATCCTTGATGACGGCGTAATCATCCTCGCCAGCGCGTTCATCCGCGCTCACCAAGTCTGAGGAGGGTCATCATGGCCAGATTCATCTTCGATGACTATGCCAGGACGACGTTCTCCGTGGCGACAAACATGGGGGACAACAGCGTCATCAGTCCCCAGCAGATGGATGAGCTGATCGGCTATCTGAAGTCACCAGGTTCGGGCCCCGATAGCGCGACGAGTTTTGCAGAATATATGGAAGGGAGATTGCGTAGCCTTCCTCCAGAACTTCCCGCCGGCATGGATTACCTGGGATTCTCGGGCAAGGACAGCGCCGGCATTTCCAACTACCGCAATGCTACGACCTACCGCGGAGACCTGGGTACGAAGGCAGGCATCATTGGCGATACTCCGTGGGGTAGCTTTGTTCAGGACCTCTACGAGAATCCGGCAAATCATCCAGACTTCGGCGTCATTGAGGGAAAGCTGCAGAGTTTCCTCAACTCGCGAGGAATCAAACCACTCGGGGGTGAAGCCGCGGGAGCTCTCCAGGACATCATGTGGAATGCCGGCAGTCCCCGGTTCTTCGAGAACGCTATTGCTACGGGTAAGCCGCTCGTTGCATTCGTTGAGAATGCACCTGCCAATCGAGGTTTCAGTAATTTTGAACTGACCACTGCGCTTGAACATCCCCACGTCCGCATCAACGGCTACCCCATCAGTGCCTTTGGTGCCGACCCGCTCACCTTCGTGAGCCAGTCCGCGGCCGAGTACCAATCCCTCGAGCGCACTCTGGCCCAGCACGCCACCACCAACACTGGTCAAGCAGTCGACGTGGCCCAGGTGCGCCTGCACCTGAAGCCCATCGATGGCTATGACGCCGTGGGCAGGACCCTCTTCGAAAAGCCGCTGCACGACTACAGCGCACTGAGCCTCCACGAGATGTCGGCTACCCGCGCGGACTGGGTCGCTGCTCGCTCGGCGCTGTCTACAGGCCCGCGTCTGTTCGCCGATCTGCCTGAGCCAACTCCGCATTCAACGCTGCAACCGGGCGCGCCACGCGGGCCTCCGGGTGCGGCCACAGCAGCCGAAGCTGTACCCCACGGCGTGAACCCCGGCATGAAGGCCTTGGGCGTTGCCGGCGTCGCCTTGATGGCGCATGACTTCGCCACCTCCGGCCATAAATGGGTGGAGCTGAACTCGCAAGGCAACACCGCAGGTGCAGATTCCACCTCGGCGCATTTCGTCGGCCGCAACCTGGGGGGCGCGCTGGGCGGCTTCGCAGCAGGTGCAGGCATTGGCCTCGTATCCGGCTCGTGGACGGGCCCGGGCGCTGTCGTCGCTGGCATCGGTGGCGGTGTGCTGGGCGCCCATCTGGGTGAGAAGTGGGCCGAACAGAAGGACATCGAGCGGGTCTATATCCAGCAGGATCCATTGCAGCGCACCTGGGCGCGCAACCCGGCAGACCCGGATGGCCTCTGGCTGCGCAGCGCCAAGCAACAGCAGGTGCAGAGCGCTGATCTGGGTACAGGCGTGGAAGTACGGCCAGTACAGACGGCGCAGGGCGCCGATGTCACCTTCAGCGCCGACTATGTGGCCACGGGCACGCTGGAGCGCCAATTGAACTGGCAGGCGGCGCGCGCCTCCTACGAGCTGGGCTTGGCCAACCTGCCGCCGCCACGGGATCCTTACCGACTGAGCGCCAATGGCGTGAGCGAACCACCACCCGGCGCGTTCGAGACCGGCAGGGCGTTCGTACGCGACACCGCCTCGCGGCAATGGCAGCTGGAGATCAGGGAAGTCGTGGACGGGCGCACCCCCATCGCGCGACGCGAACCTGTTCCGCCGGAACGCGAACCCGCCTTGGATGAGCAGTCGCGCACAGTGATCGCGCAGAACGCAGCGAACACCAAGGCGGCCGTGGCCGCGCGCTACATGGTGGCCCACGAACAGGGCCGCTGGGGTGATTTTGGCGACGCCCAGAACCCGTCCGTTCCGCAGGCAATTCGCGATGCCCAGGACAGCGCCAATACCCTGCGTGCAAGCGACGGCCGTGCCTACAGCCGCCAGGCGGATGGCCAGTGGCTGCACGAAGGCGTGGTCTACAACAGCCAGGCCAATCGCAACGTAGGCGATGAGCTGGAGATCACCTGGCAGAGCCAGAACGCCGGTATTGCGGACATGGGCAGGATGGCCGAGCAGATCAGGGCCACCGTGCACATCGCGCCTGAGGGTGTGCGCGGACAGGTGGAATCGCTGTACGCGAAACATGGCATCCAGCGCACCGAGGAGCAGCTTGCCGCTACCACTGCCGCGGTTGAACAGAATCTTGCCGCCGTTGGAAAACAGGCCGACATCACGCTGGAGCTGATGCCCGACCCACGCACACACGCACCCAGCCCGGATAGTGCGATTGCCTCCTTCGGCACTGCCGCGGATAACCGCATGGTGCTGACCTCCACCACCACCGTGGAGGACATGGCGAGGATGCAATCGGTCCATCGGTCGCCTTCCCCTCCCCTGCCGCAGGCAGAGGGACAGCAACGCGAACAACCGACTATCCCCGCCGTGGTGCAGGTGCAGGAACACCCCGCCCATGCGGTGCACGACCACGCCCGCAAGGCCGTGGAGGATTCCCAGACCGCAGGCGACCCGCTGTCGCCGGGTCACCCTGACCACCCACTCTACGAGCAGATACGTGACGGTGTTGCGGCACTGGATGCCAAACACGGGCGCAGCTTCGACGCGATCAGCGAGCGGATGAGCGCCAGCCTGTTGGTGCTGGCCAAAGACAACGATCTGTCGCGCGTAGACCACGTGCTGCTGAGCAACGCGACCATGCAGAACCCTGCGGGACACACGGTGTTCCTGGTACAGGGCGAATTGAACGACCCGTCACACGCACGGGCCTCGATGCCGACGGCGCAGGCCGTACAGACGCCTGTGGAGCAATCGCTGCAGCGATATGAAAGCGTGAGCCAGGAAGCACAGCAGCGTGCGATGAGTCGTGAGCTTGAGCAGCAGTCGCAGGAGGAGCGGGTGCAGCAGGAGGTGAGAGGGCGTGCGGCGAGTATGGGGTGATCGCCGCCCGGCATCCACGAATCCCCTCCTGGATCATGCCCATGACGCCGATCGATTCCGCATGGCTGGCCGCCTTCGATGCCGAGCTTCTCTACCTGTTCGCCATCGACCACCAGGATGCTGGCATGGATGCCTTCCTGATGGGCTGCTACGCCGATCTGCCGCCGCGTGAGGCGGCGTTCGCAGTGACTACGATCTGGAGCGCGACGATGCGCTTTGGCCACGCTCTGGGTTGGGCGTGAGGGTTGAATAGTTGACGAAATTGGCTTGCTGAACGTGTGAGCCCGGGCGCAGTACCGAACACCGGGGCCCGACTTATGGAATGACGAAGGCGGCGACCGTATAGTCTGTCCAGGACCGCAAAGGATCGCTGAAGTCCATCGGCCTCAACTGGAACCCATTGAACGATCAATCATGTCGCTAGTGATCCACGCGCTAACCGCACAGCCGGCCACAGCCTGATGAATGGATGTCAGGCTAATCCCGACACCACATCAGACAAATCTGATGTTCTAAAGATGAGCAACACGTCACACTCTTAGCGGGGCCAGGCCGGGTCCTGCTCTCCCTGCTCGGATGAGCGCCCTGCCAGGTCGATTATCTGTCGCAACAGGGGCTTATATGGGCAACATCAACGTATTCCTTCGGGAACGCCTTGTGGAGATCTCCGCGAAGCGGATTTACATCGCACCGAACATCGAAGAGAAGAAGCTCAACAACGCTATCGGCGCCTTTGGCTACGCAGGAAAGCCGGGAAATGTGGTCGCGGTCTACGACGACACCCTGCTCGGCAGCGCAAAGGAAGGCCTCTTGTTCACTGGCGAACAGGTCATCTACCGCCCTCTGTTGGGCAAGCCCCAGCCGTTCCCCTACTCCGAACTGCTGAGCGCGCAGTATCTCGAGGTCCCCATCGAAGGCAAGGCCGGGAAGGTGGATAAGCTGGTCCGCCTTTCGCAGATCAATGGCGCCAGTATCGATATCCGCGGCGCCTACCTGAATCTGCCGCCTCTTGCCGATATTCTCCAGCAAGCCATCAGCAACTTCGAGAACCACCAGGAAGAGGCCCAGTCCATTCCTATCGAGGACATGGCAGAGTCGCTGAAGGTGGCATACGTCAAGATTGCAGTGAACGCGGCCTACGAAAACCGGCAGGAGCTCGGCCACAAGGTGTTCGCCGAGCTAATGCTGCTGATGACGCGCCTGAATCTCAACGAAGAATCGCGCATGGCTGTACGCGTGTACATCGCTGCAAGCGACGAGCGCGAGCTCGTTGAGACGCTGGTTGCAGACCTCGGCCAGGCCTGCCCGGATGGCCAGATTCACCTGGTCCACGTTTCCTTGGTGAAGGAGCTCATCAACCTTCATCACTGCATGACCGGACGCTATCGAGATCAGTTCGCCTTCCTTGATCTACACAAGCAGCTGTTCCACGTCTCCGAGGCAGACGTTGAACTGGTTGTACTCGCCATCAAGAGCGAGCACGACATGCTGAAGGAAGATGTCACCGACGATCAGCTGACAGAAACCATGAAGCTTCTGTCAGCCAAGGCCGCCGCAGTCGGCACGCCATTGGCTGCTGTGTATCTGTCCGGGTCGGTCATTGGCATGTCTGCAGCTGGCATGACGTCCGGGCTGGCCACGCTGGGCTTGGGCGGCATACTTGGACTTTCCAGCATGGCCACCGGCATTGGCGTGGCTGTACTCATCGGCGTCGGGACGTACGCAGGTATCCGCAAGCTGACCGGCGCCAATGAGCTGACCCGATTCAAGCGAAGGGGCCTGATGCTTGCGGAAGTCATCAGGCAGACCCAGCTGACCCTTTCGCTGCTCGTATCGGACATCAACAGCGTCACGCTACGGCTGAATGACCAGATCAAAATGCACGGCGCGCAAAGCGACAAGATCGAAAAGCTGATGCGGCTGATGACCCAGCTTACAGGTGCCGGCAAGGTGCTTAACGAGCGTTCTGAAGCCGCACAGAGCAGCGCAACAAAGCTCAGCTGCGCCCGCTACCTTGATGAGGAACGGGTTCGTAGTCTCACACGCGATCCCACCCGACAGGAGCTGGGGGAATGGATCATCAGCCACTATGAGCCCCACATGGTGCAGGAGACCAAGGACGAGACCACCGTCGAGGTGGAGCGACTTGTACTGAAGGCGGATTACGGCGTTCGGGAGCTGGAGGATCTCGCCCAGTCGTTCCAGGCGATTGGCTACTTCAGTGTGTCCGATGTGGTTGCCGGCAAGGTGACAGATCTTGCCAGCAAGGCCACCCGGGGCATTTCCAGCCTGTGGTCATGACTCCAGACGAAGAGCTGGATGCGCACGGCAATCGCGTGCGTGTCCAGCTGCACCAGGTCGCCGCAATCGAAGCACAGCTCGGCAACATCTCGTCTGTGCTGGATACCATGGCGTTGGCCCAGGTCGAGCAGGACGTTCTGCTGGACGACGCCATTGCGCTGGCAGAAGCAATGCTTGCCAGTGCCGATGCCTCTGTACTTTTCCCTGGGCAAGATACAGAGCTCGTACTCAACATTCATGCCGAGTTGCATTGCGAACCCGATGCCCAGCCCGGAACAATAGCGCCGCTCTCGCTGATCGATGGCATTTTGATCTCTCCCGATACTTCGGACGAGGGGTACGAGGCGCAGTTGATTGCCTATGCGGCACGGAACAGGATCGATCTAAAGGAAGATCCGTTCGCAAACCTGATGACACCCAGTCAACGCGTGGCACTCGAGAAGATGGTGCTCGAGGACTTCTCGTTGAAGGCCGCGGATTGTGATAAGTACGACTACATGCTGGCAGGTGCTTGCGGCGTAATCGGCGGCCTTGTCGATGTGCTTTTTGTGGGTGCGGCAAGCGCGACAGGAGGCGAGGATGCCAGCCCACTGGGCAATGCAGCTGACTCCTTTGTTGACGGGGCGGTACGGCAGTTTGCCCGCCTGATGGGCTGGAAGGGCCCCGCCGAAGGCAGCGATCCTACAAGAAGCGCGATAGGCTGGCTTGAGCGGACCTTTGGTATCAACTATGACCACCGCCATGGTGGCGATGTTGGCGGTCTGTTCAAGATGAGTACCCGCAACCACCACCTCAAGAGCCTTGGTCATTCGCCTGACCTGGTCGGCCTGTTCTTCTCCATCCTTGATCAGTTCTGCAGCACCGCGCACTTCGTTGCCGATGGGAAGTTGGTCTCGGTGGATACCGAGACCTTCGAGCTGAAAGGCCGAACGCTTTCGGCAAAGATCTTCGCCGGCTTCGTCAACTGGATCGGCCACTTGTTCTCTGATGTCGCCGGATCTTCTGGCGCGCAGGGGCGCGGTTCCGGCATTCCGATGCCGTTCTATTCTCTGCTTCAGTTTGTGAATGCAGGAAGCTTCGGTAAAGACCGGCAGACCTTCGCCACCATTGCGGTCAGGGTTTTCGAGCAGGGCTATGATTTCCGCCACGGTCTGGCGATGGCAATACCGGTGATGCTGACCGAAGTTCTAACCTGCATTACCTGGGTGGTTAAGCAGTGGGCGGTGCATAACCGCCCGCTGTCGCAGTGCATGCCATTTGGCAGCATTCCCGAGCTTCGGAGAATGCTGCTCGTCAGCCATGGCAGCCTCTGCCTGGTGGATGTCGGCGACGCAGCACTACGCTCTGGCGGCGACATCATTGGCTTCCTGCTTAGAGGAAACATGGTGGCATGGGTGCGCTTCGGGTGCGTGTCGTTGACTGAAACGAAGGCACTCATCGCCGCCGGCAGCCTTGATCACGACGCCGTTGATGAGTACCTCGATGGCGAGTACGCACGCCTGCTGCGGGCATGACCGCGCACGGGCTTTCTTGTGAATTTTGTTCGACCTGCCAAGGGGATGGCTGCAATGGCCTTTGATCTGATTAATGACGCCGGACTGCGAGAAGCTAGCGCAAGAGCGCTGGAGCTACACCGGAATGGGCACAGCCTGGATAGCTGGATCTCGCGCGTAGCCGAATGGCTTGTTCATGTGGAAGGCGCTGACCACGACACGTTCGTCGGGCGCGACTTCCAACACCAACTCTGGGAAGTCCAGACCATCGCGGCTACCGGGCAAGGCCACATTGATGTGTCTGCCGTCATTGCCAGCAAGGAAATCGCTGAGCAGCTCTGGTCACTCAAGCAAGCCAAGCTGCCCGACTCCTTCAGCGAACGGGTAGCCTGGCTGGGCGTGGCCTGGGAAGAAGTAAGCGCACTGGTAGTTGCGCTGACTGACCGCAAACCCAGACTGAAGCAGTACCGCGTTTTCGCCTCGCTGTGGCCGCAGGATTTCACCACCGTTGCGCACTATCAGAAGCTGAAGAGCCTCGCCAGAGCGCTGGGGCTGAGCATTGGCTCCGACCACCGCACGGAGCTGCACCAACGCATCCTGCAGCGGCTGGATAGCGCTGGCATTGTCTTCCGTAGTCGCGAGGAACGCATGACCCTTCCGTGGGTCCTGTACGTGCACTACGTTCAGGAGAATGGGAGCGAGGCGACCGAGCTTCCCAGCGAGTCTGCCGGTGACCTTCGGCTCAACCCACTGCCCGCTGGACGCCGCCGGCGCGGCATGCTGGCCATCAACGGATCGGTTGCCAGCGTGCTGGCGATGCTGGAGTTTGCCAAGGGAGGTCGCAAGCGTGCGGACTTCCTTGAACATATCCGCTCGGTGAATCCAAAGCTGGCGACCAACTCGCTGGGTACCAACTTGAACGCGTTGATCGCCGAATGGGGCGCATTGCGCTCGTCTGGCGATGATCTCTTCCTGACACCGCGAGGCGAGGCCTTCCTGGAATCGGGCGAAACAGAGGAGGTCTCTGACTGGCTGCTCACCCAGATCCTGGGCTTCGACAATCTCCTTTACATGCTCAACCAGGCCCCCCTTCCGCAGAAGCAGGCGATCAGCCGTCTGCAGAAGGTCAATCCCGGCTGGACCAGCAACTTCGCCCCGACCGTGCTCATCAACTGGATCAAGGGAATGGAACTGGCCGAGCTGGATGCCGGGAAGGTCCTGCACCTGACCCAGCGGGGCCGTGCGTGGGCGTCCCGTATCCATTGGACACCGGGCGAGCTGTCCCCCGTAGTGAAGGATGCAGACGAGGTCCGGACCGATTCGCCCGTCGATGAAGTTGAGGACCTCTGGTCGAACCTGCCCTCGCTTAGCGAGATCACCGCATCGTTCCCCGCCGATCTGGCTTTCGACCCCAGTCTGATTGCGCAGTTGCACGCTGGGCTGTGGAACCGCAGACACCCGCGCCGCCACTTCGCCGTACTGACCGGGTTGAGCGGCGCCGGCAAGACACAACTTGCGCTGGGCTATGCCAAGGCACTGTGGGCTGGCGTGGCTGAGGCCGATCCAGGGCAGCGCGGGTACCATATTGTTGCCGTACAACCCGGGTGGCATGACCCGAGCAGCCTGCTTGGCTATGTCAATCCGATCGACACCGATGTCTACATGCGCACCGGCTTCCTGGAGTTCCTGCTGCGTGCGATTGCAGATCCTGACCGTCCCTACGTTGTGCTGTTGGATGAGATGAATCTCTCCCATCCCGAGCAGTACCTGGCGCCCCTGCTGTCGGCCATGGAGAGCGGCGATGCGGTTGAGCTGCATGCGCTTGGGGATGAGGTTGGCGATGTGCCCGGACACATCGACTATCCGTCCAACCTGGTCATCATCGGCACGGTGAATATGGACGAGACCACCCACGGGCTGAGTGACAAGGTGCTGGACCGCAGTGCCGTGATTGAGTTCTGGGACATACCGGTGAACAACTACCCCGGCTGGACATCTTCGGCGCTGGGCGCAGAAGCACTGGCACAGGTAAAAGCTGTACTGAACGCACTGATGACGCCGCTGCGTGCCGTTCGACTGCACTTCGGCTGGCGCACGATTGCCGATGTGCTGGGCTACGTGGAAGCGGGCGTGGAAGGGGGTGCTCTCACCGCAGCCCAAGCCTTGGATCACTCTGTGTATGCCAAGATCCTGCCCAAGCTGCGTGGTGAAGACACCAAGCGGCTACGCGATGCCTTTGATGCGGTCGCAGGCGTGCTGGAAAGCCATGGGTTGAGCAAGTCTGCCGGCAAGGCACGTGAACTCTGTGCGGATCTGCGCGAGCAGGGAAGCGCGCGGTTCTGGCGCTAATGCGATGACAGCACTGATCTGCCTGGACCAGTCGGGCGTCGAATTCCACCTGGTACCTGGCGCCGTCTGCGGCGGCTTTCGTGAGCGGGGGGTCTACCAATTCCCGGCAGTTCCGGCAAACGCCTTGCTCTATATTGACGAGGCGTTGCTGGATACGGTGAGTACCAGCAGCGGACCGATGCTGCAGTGGTGCCCCGGCTTCTATGCAGGCCAGGTGTCTGTCGAGCTTGTGGATATGGCGGGTCACCGGCTAGCCACGTACCACCTGGATGTGGCACCTGACGAAGGAAAGCTGGGGTCCGACGTGTTCCAAGGCATGTTGGACGATCTTTACGCTTTCGATCCTGCACTGGTTCTTGGCACCGAAGCCGCCCAGTTTGGAATCGGCGTGACTGGCGATCTGACTACAGTGTTGCTGCAGTACGCGCGCTTGAGGCGCCATGCCGATGCCGCACTCGCCGCCTTCACAGCAGTAGCCGAGCGCCCTCTTACCCGGCTACGGCACGAGCGCCGGCGGATCCCTTTTCACCAAGTGAAGCGCATCGATGCCACATCAGCGCGAAGGATGATGCGTCATCCAGATGCTGGCGCCGTTCTCCGGCGGCAGCCGGGGTTGGATGCGTGCGCACCTCCGATGGAGGTGATGCACTCCTACGAGAATCTGGACAACCCCGCGAACCGTGCGCTGGCGCGCTCTTTGGCCGCGTTGCGTCTGCGCTGCAGCAACGTGGAAGAGGCCCTTCGTCGGATAGCACGGCACGAGGACGCCGAAGGCGCTCGCACACCGCTGGCCACGCGTATGGGGAGAAAGTTGATGTTTCTGAATGCTTTCTCTGCACGGCTGCGCAGCCTTGCAAAACGCGATCCGTATGCTGCAGTCGCGCGCGCAGAGGTCGATGCATCGGGACTGACTGCAATCTCCGCCAACCCCACCTATGCAAGAGCGTACCGCCTGGGATGGGCAGCGCTTCGCCCGGGCGTGGATGGACCGGATCGAAACGAATCGCTATGGCTGAGTCCTACCTGGGAGATCTATGAACGCTGGTGCTTCGTGCAGGTCGTTCAGGCAGTTCGCGCCCTCTTCCCCGGGCTGACATGGGCGTGCAAGCGCAGCGCGACGGTAGACATCGTCCGGCACGTGGGCAAATGCGAGGGGACTCGGGTAGAAGTCTTGTTGCAGCGAACCTTCTCCACCGCGGAGCAGAGCACATCGGGAATGAGCAGCGTTTCGCTGCAGCTGAAGCCTGACATCGTGGTAACCACCGAGATTGGAGCAGACAAGAAGATGCTGGTGCTGGATGCCAAGTACCGCACCTCGCGGAAGAACGTACTGCACGCCATGCGTTCCGCGCACGTCTATCAGGATGCGCTGCGTTGGAATGGGCAGCGCCCCGACTGCTCACTACTGTTGGTGCCACGTGCCGGTGGAGCCCCGTGGTTGGAGGATGTGGCATTCCACGCCAGCCATCGAACTGGCGTGCATGTTCTGTCGCCTGACCAGGGCCCTGATGAGCTCCAGGAGATGCTGCGAAGGTGGGTAGGGCCGGCTTAGGTTTTCTGGCGTGGCTTCCTCACGCCAGCTCGTACCGACCGGCCGCGCCTGTGTTTCCTGCTGCTACGCCGATCTGACGCCGTGCGAGGCGGCGCTGGCGTTTGGCAGTGACTACGATCTGGAGCGCGACGATGCGCTCTGGCCACGCCCTGGGTTGGGCGTCAGTGTTAAGTAGATGACGCAATTGGCCCGCTTTCGCCTTGGGCGCTGGATGGCGATGTGTCGCAATTAAGCATTTCTTGTTGCGAAAAGTGCGCTCCGCGTTCGACGTAGCGGCGGCAGCTTAACTTTCGCCGCAAGCACTGTGCTGCAAGGGGTTTCGCGGCTTTTCTGCCGTGCCACAATGCTGGATGCGTCAGAACTGTCGGCCTTCTTGCCTGCGGTTTCTTGGCATTAGACATCTGTGCGGGTACACCTTTGCGTGCCACCGGAAAAGGGTGGTACGGGCGTCGAAAACCCGTGTAAGTACCAGATGTTTACGCTTGTCAGCCGGCGTCACCTTCGAGTGGCGCCGGCTGGCAATCCGTTCGCGTTCCATGGCGGGCGGTGCGTGGGGGCTTTCGAGCCCGCCGGTCTGGTACTTACCGGTTTTCGAGCCACGCATCGTCCGCCACCCTTCGGGGTGGCGCTGCCGTCTGTCCTGTACGGAGCACTGCCATGAACGCATCGGAATTCCGCCCCCTGCACGCTGCCACGGACCCGGCCAATGCCGAGCCCGAACTGGGCGGCGGTGCAGACCCCACCGCCTTCCTCACCACACTGCGCCGCATCCAGAGCGGCGCCGCTGCCGATGGCCAGCCCTGGCCGGAGCGCCAGGCAGCGCCGGGCCGTCGTATGGCCTTGGCCGACGCCGACTGCGCCCTGGCAGGCCTGCGCGTGGTGCAGGAGATGCTGTTGGCCGGAGAGCGCGCGCGACAGAACGGAGAACCCGCGCAGCACCTGGGCGACCGCACGATGGAAGGGCTGATGCTGGCGTGCGTGGCGCTGACGGCGCAGGCCAGCGCCTGCCTGCAGGTGCGTGGTTAGTGCCTGCGATGTGGGTCTGGTGCGCTGCGGCTGGGTTGCCGCAGCGCTGCCCATGAGGGTGCCGCCCGTTGTTGTCACCAGCACGCTCATGGTGATGGGCCTGGTGATCTCGGACTACTTCCTTCCCCAGGCGGCGCTGGAGGTGAAGGCCTACCGCAGGCTGTCGGATTACTCCTTCGGGGTCATGCGGGATGAGGCTGAGGCGTTTGCGTTGGCGCGCGGTGGCGTCCGGTTGGAGGTGAGCTCGGCGGATGGGAGTGAGCGGTACTTTGTACTGCTTGCCGACGGGCAGCCGGTGATGCTGGTGGACAATTCGTCGATGCAACTGGTGGTGATGGTTGCAGGGAATGCGGGAGAGCGGAGTCCGGATCTTCTGGATCTGCAGCAGCAATGGTGCGTGCGCACGCGGCCGGACTGGGATCAGTGGCGCTAGCCGCGCACCGGCGCTGCGGGGTGCCAGGAGCGCACCCTTGCCGCTGCTGCACTCCTGATGCCCACCGTCAATTCTTCATCACACCAGATTTCCCGCCGCCTTTCGTTCCCGCAGCTTCTGTCGCCGCTCCGCGGAAACCCTCGCGTGATCCGCGAGTGCCGTTGCACTAGGCTCGTCGGTAGCAGCTCCAGGTACCGCCAACCTTGCTCCCTGCAACGTGTCGTAGGGGGCTTTTCGTGCACTCTTTGCTACGTGCACAGTGAACGCCTCATCGATCCACAGCAGTCCAAGATCAAAAAGCGTATGGATATCAGCTCGCAGGAGCAGACCATTGCTCACCTTGTTGGTATGGTCACCCCGGTAAGGGCTGATGTGCGCCGCTTCCAGGAGTTCGGTGATCTTGCAGCCGGTCACGGCACACGTCTTGCCATAAGCCTTCAGCAGCTTCCTACGGAACGCCCGTTGTCCGCGACGAACAAAGATTGCGCGCAACTCCTTGTCCCGCCGATCCTCCCCATTGTGGGCTTCCGCCTCCTGCTCGGCCACTTCCCTGGCCTGAAACAGCGCTGCGCCGAGTTCGTCCGTTGGCTTAAGCGGGCGCCAGCGAAGGATCTGATCAATGGAATCCGATCGATCCTGCAAACTTTCCTTAACATCGAACACACAATCAACCGGCTGATCGCCCTCCATGGACTTCAATGACAGCGCGCCCAAGTAATAGAAGGGCTCTGCGGTCTTCCCGCCTTTTGCGAAAATGCGAACAAAGAGGTGCGCGGCGACAGAGCCGGTCTTGATGTCAAAGAGCGCCTTGGACGTTCGGCTCTGACGATACTGGCTCTGCCAGTGGAACTGCTCGCCCTCAAAACGATCGTCATAGCCACCGTCGTCCTTTTCCAAGGTGACCAACAGCAGCGTTGCGTTATTGAATCGAACAAGCCCGTTTGACCAATGCGGATCTCTGGATCCCGTCGGTGGCGCTACGCCACCCGCTTCAGCCATCTGCACGCGGCTGTACTCCTTGCCGACGACAAGTGCTCGCGTATCGAACGTCTCATGTAACGCCATGCTTCCCCCCGATTTGTAGATCGGAGGATTTTAGTGTCGCAATCGGCACACTTTCAATTCGACCAGATGACGCCGCGTACTCTGAGGCATCAGAGGCCCAGGCCAAGTCTTCCCGAGAGCCTGCGGCCACTTTGCTGGCTCATCCAAATGCACGGGATGAGCTAGCCAGATGACCCAATCTCCAAACGAGCAAGCAACAAAGCGCGCCCATGCAACATATGACCGTAGGCATTGGAGCTTATGCGTCGGCAGCGCTGCAATCATGCCGATGACGCAAGCGAACCATCCATGAGCAGAGAAAAGGCTTGCTGGCTTGCCGCCCTCTGCTTGGGGTCACCATTGAGCGCAATCGCCTGTACGAAGTCTTCCACTACTGAAAGAAACCGAAGTGCCTCCATGCCTGAAACCGCAGCCAGTGGAGCGAGGCGCGGCTCTCTCCAGTTCGGGCACTAAGCACAGCCGCCGCGCCGCTTGCCTTACCTAAAAGGAGTACTACTTCCCACCAAGTCGCGGCACTTCCCTAAGAGCCCGCTCATCCCTCGTGTAGAAGCGTCCGACCGTATATTCTGGGATGTCCAATTCCTCTGCAATCATCGAAGTAGAGAAAATAACCTGATTTTCCACACCAGACCTTTCAGACCGCTCGACTATCAACCTCTGGAAATTCTGACTTCTCGCCTGCTCCATCCCCTTATCTTCTATTGTATCTAACAAACAGAAACGAGGATGTCTGAAGAACTTCTTTAAAGTTGCCGCAACATGAAATCCTATGTAGAAGCTACTTTTTAGAATTGCCCTTGAACTAGCTGAGAAATATGACTTCCCGTCAACGCTTATTCTATTTGCAGAGAAGTCGATATCAACACGCGAAGGATTTTCGAAGGCTTCCTCTCGCTTTAGGTCATCCATCAATAGATCTCTCACACTTTCGGAGATACAAAGGTATGCCTCATTCAGACGGTCTACTCTTGACAGCCGAAGAACCTCATTCCGACTTCTAATTATCGAAATTTCACTATTGAGCTCCGCCTTTCTTTTTGCAAGGGCATCCACAATATCAATCAATTTAGCCTTCTCATTTATATCTTCATCCCTACGGTCAAGATATCCGAGCGACTTATTGAGATCTGAAATTAGATGCTCATCCCTACTGGTTGGACGCTGCTGAGTCTCCTTATACTTTAGAGCTTTAACTTCCCAGCGCGACCTTTCGTCGATCACAGCATTCTCAAGTGCAGCCAACTCCGTCAGTCGCGTTTCCTGAAGCAGCTTGGACTGCCGCAATTGAAGTGCCGTATCATTTATTAGCGACGCCAGTCTCTCCAGAATCCTGTCTGGATCTGCGTCTTCCTTGCAAAGCGGACAAACCCCATGCGGGGCCTCAGCTACAACTGAATAGCAAGCAGGGCAGGATGAAAATTGGGCAGCGCCTATGGTCTGTGCCGTGACCTCTGAATCCTTTAGTGCATCCAGCTTCTTTGCAAGCGCTGCCATAAATGCCTCTGAGTCAGCAACCTCAAAGGAAACTGCATCACGCCTGGCTGTCAAATCGGCTAGATCCTCCTGTGCCTTCACAAGATCTGCGTAGGCCAAATTCTGGGCAATCAGATCAGGAGCTTGAGGATTCTTAGCAAAATTTCGGACTAAGTTGTCAATCTTTTCGATTATATCACGACGCTCATCTTGCACCCGAGCACGCTGCTCAACAACCCATGACATTGTCAGGTCATGCCCAGCAGTCCCAAGCGCGCGAAGCAAGCTACTTTGCTCGCTCGAGACTTGATCAAATACTTTCTCAAGATCACGCAACGCAATTATGTTCGAATACAGCTCCTCGCCCATCGAGCCACATAGAAGCTCTCCAACAGCCTCGCGGGTGGCAGCGTGATCGAACCTCTCAAATCGAAATATTGACTCAACAGGGCTGAGTTGGTCCGCATAGAGCAATCGCAACATCTGATGAACGGTGATGTTGCCACTCGAGTCGTTCGCCGCCTCAGGAATACCGAGAAGCCTGAAAATTACCTGAGAGAAACTCTCAGCATTAATCGATCGCCTATAGGGATGACGAGACCACAATGCAGCGTCTGCCAGCAATGATTCTTCATAGTTGCCCATAAAGAAATCCATCGGCCGGCCGGACTTTTCCTCAACCACGCGAGACAGTGTTACAACTTTGCCACTAAGAAATACTTCTATGAAAACCCTATCGCATTGAAGAGCTGCATCACTCCACTCAACGACATCTCCACCGAGAGCGTAGAAGACAAAGTTGAGGACAGTCGACTTACCAGAGGAATTTTCCCCTCTAACGATATTTACACCGCGATGGAACACCTCGTCGTACATGACGACGTTGACCTTCTTTACAATAAGCCTTTGAACAAAGAGCACGGGATCAAACCGGGTCATACCTATACTCCAGGAGTCCAGTCCTATCTTTCAGTCCATCCCTTCCCATTACCGGATATTCTCTAGCCACCGCAAAAAGAGCATCCATGACGTCTTGGTCTTTTTGATTTGCCTCCAATACCCTTTCCCTCAGGGGTAACGGGATTTCTCGCCCAAGAAAACTCACCCTCCGGTTATTTAATCCATCAAGATCTAGGTAACCTGACAATGCCAGTGTTCGAAGCGCTGAAAGCTGAAATGGCTCCATTCTAGCAAACAGCAGCTTATCATCGGGTTGAAGCTCGTATCGGACGTCTCCAGCCTTTTGCTTCGCAAGCTTTTTTATGGCCGAATCTGTCCTCCTAAGCCTGACAGATTCCATCCTATGAAAGAAGAGAAGATAATAATCAATTATCCTCGCAAGGTCTAAGCTCAGCGGCTTATCACTGCCTATGTAGCCGAATATTCGAAGAAATCGAAAACTCGAATGATAAACATCAAACGCTGGCTGAAATGATAGTTGATTCATGAATGCCACCGGACACGACATTGCTCGGCCAGCCAGTAGATCATTCCCATAGCACTATGATGATTCATGCTAAAGACGTCTGCGCCAACCATCTCAATGAGCGGAGTGATGATTTCATCTTCCACAACTTTATCAAGCTGATGAGGCGAGAGCACGTCAACCTGAGGAAGTACCCTGGTTGAGTATCGATGGTCAACCATCGCTAGAATGTGGACAAATATTTCCTGAGCAGAGCCGTAAAGCGACCAGCGCTCCAGAAGCTTTGCAAATCGTTCTTTTTTAGCCAATGCCTGTATCAGCTCAGCGTCTCGCCCAGCTCTCTGCAGTTTTGCTTCAAGGCCGACCACAGCGTCGTCCGGAATTCTTTTATAAAAGTCCGTCAGCTCCTCAATCACGGCGTCAGAGATCATCCCCGCCGCATGCTCTTGAGCGAGCTTCTCCATAAGCACTCTAATCTTAGGGGACTGTCCTGGCTGCACGGCATAGTTATTGACCGTAACAACTTTGTCTCCGGCCACGACATCGCCGCCAGCAACAGCGCCGTGCTGATTAACAAGGTTCATCACGCACCGCCACGTAGTTATTTAGGTGCGTTCTGAGCCTGTAGTGGTCGTCTTGTTTCCAGCGACAACATCACCACCAGCCTTTGCACCACTCTGATCGACGACACGTCCGTGACCTGAGGCTTGTGTCCGGGTAAGTCGAAACGTGATCAGCGAACCTAGGCCGCCACCTACTAGAAAAGAAACTACTTCCGGCCAGAACTTCAGAATCGCATCCATGATTGCGCCCCCTGCGCATGATTCCGTTGTAACTACTTGGAAATCAACTCGCTCTAGAAGAGCGCCAGCGCACAATACGTGCGCTGGCGCTCCTCAGTCAATCAAACCCCAACAGGATTAGCCTTCTCCGGATCAATCTTGTACTGCTTGATCGCCCGCGCCACATCCTTAGCCGTCATCTTCCCGTCCTTCGCCAGCGCCGCAATCGCGGCATGCGCGATGTAGTACCGGTCAACTTCAAAGAACCGACGCAGGTTCGCACGCGTATCCGAACGACCAAACCCATCCGTACCCAGCACCGTGTACGACATCGGCACGAACGCGCGGATCTGGTCCGCATACGCGCGCACGTAGTCGGTGGCGGCAATCGCCGGGCCCTGGCGGCCTTCCAGCAGCTCGGTCACGTAGGCCTTGCGCTGCTCACCTTCCGGATGCAGGCGGTTGGCACGTTCCACGTCGAAACCATCGCGACGCAGTTCGTTGAAGCTCGGGCAGCTCCAGATGTCGGCGGTCACGCCGAAGTCCTTGTCCAGCAACTCGGCCGCGGCAATGGCTTCGCGCAGGATGGTGCCCGAACCCAGCAGCTGCACGCGCAGCTCGCCCTTCTTCGGCTTGCCGGCGTCGGTCAGCAGGTACATGCCCTTGACGATGCCTTCAGCCGCGCCTTCCGGCATTTCCGGGTGGGTGTAGTTCTCGTTCATCAGGGTGACGTAGTAGTACTCGTCAATCTGATCTTCCATCATCGCCTTGGTGCCGTGCTGCAGGATCACCGTCACTTCGAAGCCGAAGGTCGGGTCGTAGCTGCGCACGTTCGGAATGCCACCGGCCACCAGATGGCTGAAGCCATCTTCGTGCTGCAGGCCTTCACCGTTCAGCGTGGTGCGGCCGGCGGTACCACCCAGCAGGAAGCCGCGGGTACGCATGTCGGCGGCCTGCCAGGCGATGTCGCCCACGCGCTGGAAGCCGAACATCGAGTAGTAGATGTAGAACGGCAGCATCGGCACGTTGCTGACCGAGTAGCTGGTACCGGCGGCCATCCACGAGCTGATCGCACCCGGCTCGCTGATGCCCTGCTGCAGCACCTGGCCACTCTGGTCTTCGCGGTAGAACATCAGCTGGTCGGCGTCGACCGGCTTGTACTTCTGGCCGAACGGCGCGTAGATGCCGATCTGGCGGAACAGGCCTTCCATGCCGAAGGTACGGGCTTCGTCGGCCACGATCGGCACGATGTGCGGGCCCAGTTCCTTGTCACGCAGGGTGATGTTCAGGCTCTGCACGAAGGCCATGGTGGTGGAGTAGCTGCGCTCGCCGCTGCTCTTCAGCAGGCGCTCGTAGCTTTCCAGCTTCGGTGCGTTGAAGCTCTTTTCGGCCTTGCGGCGGCGCTGCGGCAGGTAACCACCCAGCGACGCACGGCGTTCCTGCAGGTACTGCACTTCCGGCGAATCCGGGCCCGGGTGGTAGAACGGCACCTGGCCGTCGGCCAGCTGCGCGTCGGTCACCGGAATGTTGAAGCGGTCGCGGAAGTGGCGCACCGCTTCGTCGTCCAGCTTCTTGGTCTGGTGGGTCGGGTTCAGTGCCTCACCGGCGCTGCCCATGCCGTAACCCTTGACCGTCTTGGCCAGGATCACGGTCGGCATGCCCTTGGTGTTCACGGCCTGGTGGTAGGCGGCGTACACCTTGTGCGGGTCGTGGCCACCACGGTTCAGGCGCCAGATGTCGTCGTCGGACAGACCGGCCACCATCGCAGCGGTTTCCGGGTACTTGCCGAAGAAATGCTCGCGCGTGTACGCGCCACCGAAGGCCTTGCAGTTCTGGTATTCGCCGTCGACGGTTTCCATCATCAGCTTCTTCAGGACGCCATTGGTGTCCTTGGCCAGCAGGGCATCCCAGTAACCGCCCCACAGCAGCTTGATGACATTCCAGCCGCCGCCACGGAACACGCCTTCCAGTTCCTGGATGATCTTGCCGTTGCCGCGCACCGGGCCGTCCAGACGCTGCAGGTTGCAGTTCACCACGAAGATCAGGTTGTCCAGGCCTTCACGGCCGGCCAGCGCGATGGCACCCAGGGTTTCCGGCTCGTCGCTCTCGCCGTCGCCGATGAAGCACCACACCTTGCGGTCGGACTTCTCGATCAGGCCACGGTTTTCCAGGTAGCGCATGAACTGCGCCTGGTAGATGGCGGCCAGCGGGCCCAGGCCCATCGACACGGTCGGGGTCTGCCAGTATTCCGGCATCAGCCACGGATGCGGGTACGACGACAAACCGCCGCCGTCCACTTCCATGCGGAACTTGTCCAGCTGCTCTTCGTTGATGCGGCCTTCCAGGAAGGAACGCGCGTAGATGCCCGGGGCGCTGTGGCCCTGGATGAACAGCAGGTCGCCCGGGTGGCTTTCGCTCGGGGCGCGCCAGAAGTGGTTGAAGCCCACGTCGTACAGCGTTGCGCCGGAGGCGAACGAAGCGATGTGGCCGCCCAGGTCACCCGGCTTGCGGTTGGCGCGCACGACGGTGGCCATCGCGTTCCAGCGGATGATCGAACGGATGCGCCATTCCAGTTCGGCGTTGCCCGGGCTCTTGGCCTCCAGCTGCGGCTCGATGGTGTTGACGTATTCGGTAGTGGGAGAGAACGGCAGATAGGCACCCGAACGACGGGTCAGTTCCACCATGCCTTCCAGCAGCTGATGCGCGCGCTCGGGGCCCTCGACATCAATAACGGCCTTCAACGACTCGATCCACTCCTGGGTTTCCACAGGATTCGGGTCGTTGTTCAGCACCTCGTTCAACCAGTTCATTAGCGCTCCCATTACCGCACGCACGCGCGCGACTGTTGATAGATTTCTAGACCGCAAAGTGTAGCGCACCAAGGGCTTTCGTCACTTGGCTACGCTGGCGTATGGAGGCAGGCCACCCCTGTCTGCACGGCATGTCCCGGGACGTCCACCAGCGGGACAAAGCACTGCTGCAGGCCGCTGTGGCTGCCTGCAAGGGCTGCGCCAGCTGTCGTTCGCGGCCTGCTGCGCCCATGCGCAGGACGCAGTGTTACTGCTGCGGATGACCGTTGTAGGGCAAGCCCGGCGCCGTGTCGGCGTTGTCTGACGGCCTGCCGCTTGAACCCGCGACAACGTGTCGCGCGCGCCTCTCGACGCGGATGGGGCCGCTGCGCACGGTTGGCGGCGAGCAGGCCCCTTCCCGCGGTTCGCCGCTCGTCTGCTGCGCCCCGGCCGGGGCGAAAACCCGCAGCGCTGTTGCGTGGCCCGATACGGATGTCGGGCCGCGCAACGGTGGCCTGCGCCGCACGCAATCGTCCCCTGATCCCTTGCAGTACCTGGCGGCGTGGCCCGATCTGGCAAGCGTTGTGGCCGAAACCGTACTTGTCGGGTCCGGTTTATCGATATATCGTTTACGACACACGTTACCGATATATCGAAATGGGTCGCTCCCCCTCCCCCAAAAGCCGCACCGACGATGCCGCGGTACCCCGCCGCAACGGCCAGCCGCGCGTGCTCAGCCGTGGCGACCTGCGCCTGCTGGTGCTGGCGCTGATCGGCGAGCAGCCGCGCCATGGCTACGAGTTGATGCAGCACATCAGCACCATGTTCATGCAGGCCTACACCCCCAGTGCCGGCACCATGTACCCGCTGCTGGCCAGCTTCGAGCAGGCCGGCTGGGTGGCGTCGGAAGAGGTGGACGGCCGCCGTGTGTTCCGCATCACCACCGCTGGCGAGTTCGAGCTGAAGGTGCAGCGCACCCAGGTGCGATTGGCGCAGCGGCGCGCGTTCGACCGCGCCCGCGAGATCACCAAGGCCTCGCTGCCGGCGCCGCTGGCCGCTGCGCTGCGCGAGTTCAAGCTGGCGCTGGTGCACCACCACGGGCGCTGGGCCGACGGTGAAGCCGAGCAGGTGGCCGCGCTGCTGTCGCGCGCGTCGGCGCTGATCAATGGCCAGGCCGGCAACGTGTCCTCTCCCTTTTCTACGACCCAGCCAGACTGAATCCAGCCAGGTCTTCCCCCATGCCGCGCGCCCCCGCGCGACCTTCCCACAGGTACCCCCATGACCGAACATCACAACTCGCGCCTGCGCCTGGATGTGCGCTTCCGTGAACTGACGGTGCTGCGCACCGAGACTGTCACCCCGCACATGCGCCGCATCGTGCTGGGCGGCGACGACCTGGCCGGCTTCGATTCGCCCGGCGCCGACGACCACATCAAGCTGTTCTTCCCCAACGCCAGCGGCGAGATGGTGCTGCCGGTGCTGACCGCCGAGGGCCGCAGCTACCCGGAGGGCAAGCATCCTTCGCCGGCACGGGACTACACCCCGCGCTGGTGGGACCACGAAACCGGCGAGCTGGCCATCGACTTCGTGCTGCACGACCAGGGCATTGCCGGGCCGTGGGCCGAGCGCGCACAGGCCGGCGACACGCTGGTGATCGGCGGCCCGCGCGGTTCGTTCGTGGTGGCCGACAGCTACGACGCCTATGTGCTGATCGGCGATGAGACCGCGCTGCCGGCCATCGCCCGCTGGCTGGACGTGCTGCCCGAAGGTGCGCAGGTGCAGGCGTATATCGAAGTGGCCGACGAGGACGAGCGCCAGGACCTGCCGCAGTACGAGAACGTGCGCATCCACTGGCTGGAGCGCAATGGCTTCCCGGCGGCCAGCAGCACGCTGCTGGAAGACATGCTGACCGATTTCGAGGCCCCGGACGGCGATGCGTTCTACTGGATCGCCACCGAATCGCGCCGCGCACGGATGATGCGCAAGTTCATCGAAGGCCACCTGGGCGTGCCGCGCGACTGGATCCGCTCGACCGGTTACTGGAAGGCGCACCCGGACGAAACCGACGGCGATTGACCGCAGAACGGTAGGTGCGGACCGTTGGTCCGCACGTCTTTGACTATGTAGAGCCGAGCCCACGCTCGGCTGCTGTTCTATCCGCCCTCGCGCTACGCGCGATGAGCCGAGCATGGGCTCGGCTCTACAGGAGCGCGGGGCGCAGCCCCACGCGCCCACCCAAACCGATGCGCGGCCCAGATCTCCAGCGCCAGCAGCAGCGCGATGATCGCCAGCGGCAGCAGCAACCCCAGGTATACGCCCGGCATCATGCCGTTGATCTGCGCCTTCACCAGCCGCAGCACGCCGCGCGTATGCAGTAGCTCGTCGATACGCATCGTCAGCGCCTCGCGCACCATCTTCGGCTCCAGGCCGACCGTGCCGGCCTTGTCGATAAGCGTGTCTTCCACCATCGCGCGCAGCAGCCCGGCGCGCACCTTTCCGATTACCCAGCCCACGCCACGCGCCATCGGCCCGTCACCCAGCCGGTCCACACCGGGCAACGGATGCTCGCTCAGGTAGATCGCGGCCAGCGAATCCGCGACATCACCCACCGTGCCCTGGCTCTGCAGCGCGGCACGCATGCGCTCGTCCTCCAGCGAGGCGGTGAAGCCACTGCTCCAGCCTTCCACCATCGTCTGCAGGTGCGGCTGGAAGTGATCGAGCTGCTTGAACAGCGCGCGGTGCGCGCCGGCGGTAAAGCCCAGCTGCAGGCCGAAGAACGCGACCAGCAACGGCAGCAGCACCACATACGAGGCCAGCAGCCCATGGTGCCAACGCCGCTGCCGCCGCAGCCAACCGCGTCGATGCAGCCAGCGCCAGCCGAGGATGCCCAGCGCCAGCCCCAGCAGGGTGCCCAGCACGCTGCCGCCGATCAGATCGAGCACGCTCAGGCCGGTCCAGAATTCGCCAAGCCAGTACTGCGCTTCCTGCATGGTGTTGTCTTCCGTGGTTCAGTGCGGCCGCCATGGTAACCGCGACCCCATGCGACAATCGCGCTCCTTTCCTGCACCAACGAGGCCCCACGTGGGCAAACTGACCCTGAGCGGCGTGGACACGCTGCGTACCCGCCTGGCCGATGACAGCGCCTGCGACGCAGCGCTGTCCGCCTTCGCCGACCCGGCTGCGGCGCGCGTACCGCTGCGTGAGCTGGTCGAAGCACAGCACCGCTACCTGCAGGCCGAACATGAAGTGGCACAGGTGGCCGACATCCTGCGCCGCGACCAGAAGTACGCGCCGGTGGGTCGCCCGTCGGTGCATATCGTGCAGCTACGCAAGCAGCAGGCGTCTACCAGGCAGGCCGCGCTGATCGCCCGCCAGGTGGTGGCACAGGCCGCGCAGACGTTCGTGCGCGCGAGCGGGTTGGTGGTGAAGGCCAAGCAGAGCCCGAGCGAAGCGTCGACCGCGTGGCTGGGTACGCTGCGCTGAGAAATCCTGCTTCGGAGAGATTGTGCGGACCAACGGTCCGCACCCACCGAATCCAGGTCCGCAGCTGGCCAGCGGCCGGCTCTACCAGAACCCAAAAAAGAAGGCCCGCTTTTCAGCGGGCCTTCTGCCTTCTCACGACGAGTGAGCGGGATGTTGCATCAAGCAGCCGGCTTCTCGCCGGTGGCTTCGGTGGTGATGCGGATCTTCACTTCATCGCTGACGTTCGGGGCGTAGGCGCCGACGCCGAAATCGCTGCGCTTGATCGTGGTGGTGGCATCGAAGCCGGCGGCCGGAACCTTGGCCATCGGGTGCTCGCCGCCGCCGTTGACGGTCACATCCAGGGTCACCGGCTTGGTGATGTCCTTGATGGTCAGGTCGCCGGTGACGGTCAGCTTGTTGGTGCCGGCCGATTCGACCTTGGTGCTCTTGAAGCTGGCGGCCGGGAACTTGGCAGCGTCGAAGAAGTCGGCGCTCTTCAGGTGCTCGTCGAACTTGGCGGTGAAGCTGTTCAGGCCGCTCAGCGGCAGCTTCACTTCCACGGTGGACTTGGTGACGTCGGTGGCGTCGTACACCAGGGTGCCTTCGGCGTTGCCGAAGTGCGCGCTCGGGTTGGAGAAACCGAAGTGGCTCCACTGCGCCAGCACGTCGGTGTGGGTCGGGTCGAGCTTGTAGGTGCCCGAGGCGATGGTGATGGCGGCGGCCGCCGGGGCAGCAGCAGCGGCATCGGCGGCCGGGGTGGTGGCAGCCTGCTCGGTGGTGGCCGGGGCAGCAGCATCGGCGGCCGGGGCGGCGGTGTCGGCCGGCTTGGAGCAGGCGGCGATGGCCAGGGTCAGGGCCAGCGGCAGCAGCAGTTTACGGGTGGCGCTCATCTCAGGAACTCTCCGGATCGTAGGGTGGGAACACAGTGCAGCAATGGCCCGCCACGGCGGGCGGGCCCGAAACCGATACAGCGACTTACGCGATGCGCGCCGCTTCGTCGAACGACAGACGCGGCAGACGGGGGAACAGGCCCGAATCGTCACCGTACCCCAGGTTGACCAGGAAATTCGACTTGATGCTGGTGCCGGCGAAGAAGGCTTCGTCGACCTTGGCGTTGTCGAAGCCGGACATCGGGCCGGCATCCAGGCCCAGCGCGCGCGCGGCCAGGATCAGGTAACCGCCCTGCAGGCTGCCGTTGCGGAACGCGCCTTCATGGCGGCCTTCGCGCGGGCCGTCGAACCAGGCCTTGGCATCGGTGTGCGGGAACAGGTACGGCAGCTTCTCGTGGAAGTCCTGGTCGAAGGCGACGATGACGGTGACCGGGGCGGCCAGGGTCTTGTTGTGGTTGCCTTCGGACAGCGCCGGTGCGAGCTTGGCCTTGGCTTCGGCCGACTTCACGAACACGAAGCGGGCCGGGCTGCCGTTGGCGGCGGTGGGCGCCCACTTCAGCAGGTCGTACAGGGCGTGCAGCTGCGCGTCTTCGACAGGCTTGTCGAGGAACGCGTTCTGGGTACGGGCGGTGCGGAACAACTGGTCCAGTGCAGCAGCGTCGAGCGCGTGGGACATCGGTGGATCTCCAGGGCGGCTAAGGTCAGTGCCCGCGGGCGGCGCGGGGCGAAACGTCGATCCGCAGTGTAGAGTGTCGCGACTGTTGCAACACCCAGCAGGATTGAAACGAATTAATGCCAATGGTGAAACGATCGAGCACGCCATGGACGGTCACCGATGGCCGTGCCGGTAATGTCCGCCAGGCGGTCGCGCTGGCGACGGCGCTGCGCCTGGGCAGCCACCGCCCCCTGGTTCTGCAACCCCGCGCCCCGTGGCGCTGGCTGTCACCGCGGCGCTTGCCCGGTGATATGAACGGCTACGGCGAGGCGTTCGCGTCCCTCGCTGCCGATGCGCCCACGCTGGCGATCGGCTGTGGCCGCCAGGCCGCCAGTGCGCTGCGCGTGCTGCGCGCGCGCGGCAGCCAGGTGGTGCAGATCCTCGACCCGCGCATCGGTTCCCGCCACTGGGACGTGGTGGTGGTACCCGAGCATGACGCCCTGCGCGGCAGCAACGTGCTGACCCTGATCGGCAGCCTGAACCCGGTGGACGATGACTGGCTGTCCTGGGGCCGCGCCGCGTTCGCCAGCTTCAGCACCCTGCCCGGCCCGCGCACGGCACTGCTGGTGGGCGGCCCGACGCCGCTGGCACCGTGGGATGAGACCGCGATGGTGCACGTGTTCCAGGCGCTGGCCGAACAGATCCGCAGCGAGGGCGGCAGTCTGCTGGCAACCACTTCGCGGCGCACGCCGCCGGCGCTGGCCGAGATCCTGCGGGCGAAGTTCGCCGACCTGCCGCATGTGATCTGGGGTGATGGCGGCGATGGCGTGAACCCGTATGCCGGCCTGCTCGGCTGGGCCAACCGGGTGGTGGTGTCGCCCGATTCGGTGAACCTGCTGTCCGAGGCCAGCGCCACGCGCATGCCGGTGATGGTGGCCTTGGCCGATACCGCGCAGGGACGGCTGGCGCGCTTCCAGCAGCAGTTGCGCGAGCGCGGGCGCTTGCAGGCGCGCTGGCTGGACTGGCAGTACGACCGCATCGAGCCGCTGCGCGAGACCGCGCGGATTGCCGCCGAGGTCAAAGCGCGCCTGGCGTTGGGATGACGCCGGCCAGCGTTTTCTGAACATTTCGATCCGGCTGCGCGGTTAGAGTCCAGCCTCCCCCTCGGACTGGACGTCCCCATGCGTACCCTGCTTCTGCTGCCGTTGGCCCTGCTGGCGGCCTGCTCTACCACCCCCACCGAACTTGATCCGCTGTCGCACGCCTGCCAGCAGCAGCTGGATGCCTACCGCGAGCAGCCGGCGCTGCGTAATCCGCGCAACGAGCGCCCGCCGTTGCCGATCGCGCCGATCAGCGATACCTGCGACAAGGAATTGCGGCGCAAGGGCGTGGAGCGCTGATTCCAGCGATGCGGGTATGATCGGCGCGCGGGCCTGCCCGCGTCTGGAGCGGTATACATGGAACGTCTGCATCGCCTGCGCTGCGGCCTGCTGCTGTTGATGGGCCTGCTGGCCACCGCGCCGGCATGGGCCGACAGCGGCACCTGCTTGGAGCGCTACCCCAGCGTGGCCGCACAGGCGGCGATGTTCGATGTGGCGTGGACCACGGCCGAGCGCCTGGATGCGCTGCCCGACGTTGACGTGGTGATCGCCGCGCGTGGTGGCCAGGACCTGAGCCGCTACGGCCTGCGCCACAGCCACCTGGCCTTCCTGCTGCGCGAAGACGACGGCCGCTGGCGTGCGATGCACCTGCTCAACCGCTGCAAGACCGACAGCTCGCAGCTGTACCGCGAGGGCCTGGGCAATTTCGTCGGCGAGAGCGGCACCCATACCGATCTGCGCATCGGCGTGCCGCCGCCGGCGTTGCAGCTGGCACTGAAGCGGATGCTGGCAGCACCGGCGATCCAGCCCAAGGCGCTGCACGAATCGAAGTACAACGTCGTGGCCTATCCGTTCGCCACCGACTTCCAGAATTCCAACCAGTGGATCCTGGAAGTGCTGGCCGCGGCAATGGCGCAGGCTGAAGGTGGCCCGGTCATCGTCAAGCGCGAACAGGCGCAGCAATGGCTGCGCGCGCAGAAGTTCCAGCCCAGCGTGTTGCATATCGGCCTGGGCAAGCGCGTGGGTGCGCGCTTGTTCGTGGCCAACGCCACCACCACCGACCATCCGGCCAGCGAACGCATTTCCGGCAACTACTCGGTGGTGACGGTGGAATCGGTATTCGACTTCCTGCACCAGCGCAGCCAGCTGCAGCAGGAACTGACCATTGCGCATGCGACGGTCGACGGCACCGCCGCCGCTGCGCCCTGACCTGGCAAGGAGAAGATGATGCGCAACCTGCAGTTTTCCGCGTTGGCCGTGCTTCTGTGCGGCAGCCTGTTGTCCGCAGCGCCGGCACACGCCGAGCGCCGCATCGTGATCATCCAGAACAGCGTGCCCGAAGGGCCGAGCCTGGAGATGTCCGCACCGATGGTGGCAGCTGCGCAAGCGGCGGCGGCCAAAGAAGCCGAAGATACCGGCGTGCCTGCGGGCCAGGGCGCGGTGAAGCTGCCGCAGATGCAGGTCAGCGCCATTTCCACCACCGTCGATGGTCGCCGCGAAGTACTGCTGCGCGATGCCAACAATCCACAGAACACTGCTTCGATGCAGTGGCCCAAGCGCCCCGGCGACCCGGCCGTGCAGTTCAACGTCGGGCAGACGGTGAACTTCCAACCCACCGGATCGGGCGACGGCTGGCAGGTGCGAGACAACCAGGGCCGGCCGCTGGAATACCTGCCCGAGGCCACCGGCCCACGCGATCTTTTCGATACGCAGCGCTGAGCCGCTGCTTCTCTTCCCGACCAGGAGGTCACCATGCTTCGTTCCCTGCGCGCCCCCGCCGCCGCCCTGCTGTTGTCTGCCCTGACGGTGCCGACCGTGCACGCCGGTGCCGCCCCGCACCTCAACAGTGGCCAGGCCAGCGTGCTGGTCACTTCGTTGATCGTGGTGTCGGTTCCGCTGGCCACCTCGATGGGCCTGGCCGCGCTGTCCAAGGCGCCGTTCAAGGCCAGCGAGCGCAATGGCAAGGTCGCCGAGCGCACCCCGGCGGTGCCGCTGCCGCCGATGGAAGTGAAGCAGGTGGCGACCACCGCCGCTGGCGAGCGCCAGGTGCATCTGCAGGTACCGGACAAGGCCGACCAGACCGCTACCCTGCAGTGGCCGGCGATTGAGGGCGAAGACCCGGTGGCCGGCTTCGTGGTCGGCCAGCAGGTGCGCTTCGACCCGACCGATGCCGGTGCCGGCTGGACGGTGAAGAACAGCGACGGCAAGGCCCTGGCCTATGTGCCCACGGCCTATGCCGCCGGCGACGCGCTGAGCGAGCAGCTGTAAAGCTGAACGGCCGTTTTTGGCTTTGCGGCGGGCCGGGCGGATAATGAGCGATCCCCTTTTTCCCCTGGCTCGCCATGTCCGTGCGTCCTGCGCCTGTTTTTGCCCCGTTGACCGCCCGCGCCCTGGTGCTGGCGGTGCTGGCCATGGGCGCGGTAGTGCTGCTGTCCAACGTGCTGGTGCAGTACCCCATCAATGACTGGCTGACCTGGGGTGCTTTCAGCTACCCGGTGGCCTTCCTGGTCAGCAACCTGATCAACCGCCGCTTCGGCCCGGGCCCGGCCCGCCGCGTGGCGTGGATTGGTTTCGCGGTGGCGGTGCTGCTGTCGGTGTGGGTGGCGACTCCGCGCATTGCGATCGCTTCGTGCTCGGCCTTCATCGTTGCCCAGCTGCTGGACATCACCGTGTTCGACCGCCTGCGCCGTGGCAGCTGGTGGCGCGCGCCGATGGTGGCCACCACCTGCAGCGCGACGGTGGATACCACTATCTTCTGGTCGATCGCCTTCGCCGGTTCCACCCTGCCGTGGGTGAGCTGGGCCGCGGGCGACCTGGCGGTGAAGCTGGCGATCGGCGTATGCCTGCTGGCCCCGTTCCGCGCGCTGCTGTGGAAGATGGCGCCGCTGCGGACCGCCGGCTGACCACCGTTGCACGGGTAGGTGCCAACCTTGGTTGGCACACTCCCAGACCCCGGTGGGTGCCGACCGTTGGTCGGCACGCTTCTTCAGGGTTCATCGCAGCTGAGAAATTGTGCCGACCAACGGTCGGCACCTACCAATGTAAGGCCATCGCCGGGCCATTGAACCGGTAGCTGCCAACCTTGGCTGGCGTACTCCCTGAACCCGGTGGCTGCCATCCTTGTTTGGCACATTCCCAGACCCCGGTGGGTGCCGACCGTTGGTCGGCACGCTTCTTCAGGGTTCATCGCAGCTGAGAGATTGTGCCGACCAACGGTCGGCACCTACCCAAAGCCGCTACAGCCGTTGCAGGTGGTCAGGCGAACGGCAGATCCGCGGCGATGCACGCGGCGCTGATCGCCGCACACGCGTCTTCGATGGCCGGCGTCGTCGGCGCCAACCGCGGCCTGCGATCCAGCGTGCAGGCCAGCCCTACCTCCAGCAGCGTGGCGTGCGCGCCATGCAGCGCCTGCGCGGTGGCGTCGGGCAGGAATCCCGCCGCTGCCAACGCGTCGATCAACGCCGGCGTGGCACGTGGCTGCAGCAACGCAGGTATCTGCGCACTGCACGCCAGCACGCCGGTCTGCAGCAGGAATTCCAGATCGACCACGCCGCCTGCGCCCTGCTTCAGGTCGAGCCGTGCGGCATCGCTGCGGTCCAGTTCGGTGCGCATGCGCCCGCGCATCTTCAGCACATCGGCGTACAGCGTCGCGCGATCACGTTCGCGGCCCAGCGTCTGCGCACGTACCTGTTCGAAATCCTGCAGCAGGCTGGCATCGCCGGCCACGCCGCGTGCGCGTACCAGCGCCTGGTGCTCCCAGGTCCATGCGCGATCACGCTGGTACTCGGTGTAGCTGGCCAGGGAAGACACCAACGAGCCCTTGCCACCGTCCGGGCGCAGGCGCACATCGATGTCGTACAACCGCCCGGCGGCGGTGACCGCAGCCAGCAGCGCCATCACCTTCTGGGCCAGGCGCGCATACCAGCGGCCCGGCTCCAGCGGGCGGGCGCCATCACTCGCTTCCACACCCGCCGGGTGATCGTGCAGGAACACCAGGTCCAGATCCGAGCCGAAACCCAGCTCCAGGCCGCCCAGGCTGCCGTAACCGATGATCGCGAAGCGGCCGCCGGCGATAGCGCCGTGCGCGGCGTGCATATCCGCCTCGGCCATCGCCAGCACGGTGATGACCACCGCCTGCGCCAGTTCGGCCAGTTGCCGGGTGCTGTCGACCGCGCCCTGGCGTCCATCCAGCGTGGCCATGGCCATGCGGAAACTGAGGGCGAGCCGCGTTTCATTGAGCCAGCGCAGCGCCGATTCGGGATCTTCAACCGTCAGCACCTGCTGGCATTCGGCCAGCATGCCGGCTGCATCGGGCATCGGCCCGGACACGCGAACATCCAGCAGTTCGTCCAGCAGCAGCGGATACGCGGCCAGGCGTTCGGCCAGCAATGCACTGCGTGCCAGCACGTCGACCAGGCGCGCGAGCGCGCTGGGTTGTTCGTCCAGCAGCGCCAGGTAACTGGTACGACGCAGCACTGCCTGCAGCAGGCCGAGCACGCGCTTGAGTGCAGCGTCGGGCTGCGGCGAACGGGTGGCGGCGTGCAGCAAGGCCGGCAATACGCGATCCAGGCGCGCACGTGCCGCATCGGACAGCGACTTCACGCCCGTGCCCTGGGCGAAATCGCGCAGTGACTGGTCGGCGCCATTGGCATCGAGGAACCCCGCCTCGGCCAGCAGCGGCGCGTTGCTGCCCTCGGGCAGGCTGCGCCAGTAGTTGGCCAGCGCATCCGGCGCGGCCTGGCCCTTGCGTGGTGCCAGCAGCGCAGCGAACTCGGTACTGACGCGCTGCTGCTGCACGCTCAATGCAGCACGCAGCGCATCCCAATCGGCATAGCCGAGGCCGACGGCAATGCGTTCGCGATCCAGCACATCGGACGGCAGCACATGGGTCTGTGCATCGCGCAGCATCTGCAGGCGGTTTTCCAGCCGGCGCAGGAACAGGTAGGCCTCGCGCAACGCAGCGCCATCCTCGCTGGCGATCTGCCCGGCAGCGACCAGCGCATCCAGTGCGACCAGCAGCCGCCGCTCGCGCAGCGCCGGCTCGCGGCCGCCGCGAATGAGCTGCAGTGCCTGGCACAGGAATTCGATTTCGCGGATGCCACCGGCGCCGCGCTTGATGTCGTCGTGCATCTCGCGGCGCGCGACTTCGGCGGTGATTGCCGCTTTCATCTCGCGCAGGCCATCAAGCGCGGTGAAGTCCAGGTAGCGGCGGTACACGAACGGACGCAGGGTCTGCAGCCACGCCTCGCCGGCCGCGATGTCACCGGCCACCGCGCGCGCCTTCAACCAGGCATAGCGCTCCCAGTCGCGGCCTTCGCGCTGGAAGTACTGATCCATCGCCGCGAATGACAGCGCCACGCGGCCGGCGCTGCCGAACGGGCGCAGGCGCAGGTCGACGCGATGGCTGAAGCCATCGACGGTGGTTTCATCCAGCAGCTTGGCCAAGCGCTGGCCGAGCCGGGCGAAATACTCTTCGGCCGCCAGCGCGCGCGGACCGTCGGATTCACCGCCCTGCACGTAGGCGTAGACCAGATCGACATCGGAACTGAAGTTGAGCTCGCCACCGCCCAGCTTGCCCAGCCCGAACACCACCAGCTGCTGCGGTCGGCCGTTGTCATCGGCAATCACCCCGTGGCGCTGGGCGAACTCCTGCTGCAGGGCGTCCAGCGCCAAGCGCAGGCAGTCCTCGGCCAACGCGGTGGCGCCCGCCAGGGTCTGCGGTACGTCATCCAGCCCGGCCAGGTCGCGCCAGATCAAGCGGGTCGACATCGCCGTGCGCCAGCGCCGCAGTTGTGCCGGCCAGTCGCTGGGCTGCAGTGGGTCGAGCACCGGCGCCGGCAGCGGCGGGCAGCCCGGCGCGGACAGCTGCGCCAACAGGCCGGGCTGGCGCACCAGCGTGTCCATGGCGAAGTCACTGCTGACCGCCAGTTGCACCAGCATCGGCTGCAGCTCGGCCGGGATGGGATCGGGCACTGCCTGGGCCAGGCGCGCCAGTGCGCGGTCAACGAGGGGCTGCAGGGTGGCGGGCAATTCGGCGGGGGCGAGGGTCATACCGTGATTCTCGCGGGGTCGGATCCCTTTGCCAACGGCGAAGGGCTGTGACCCGTTGCCGTGGCCTGTGGGGTCAGAGCCTTTTGCCCTTGGCAAAAGGATCCGACCCCGGCACCGCGCATTCAGCTTTAGCGGCAGGCAATAAAAAAGCCCGCTTGCAGCGAACTGCCAGCGGGCTCTGCTCCCTCCCCCACGTCGGGATGCAGGGCCATCGTGCGGTGTACGAAAGTACTTTGCACGCTGCACTGCAAAACAAAACTGACGGGTATGGGAGAGGCCTTGCCGGAAACACCATTCCACGAAGGTAGAACCCCCCGTACGGCAGGGGATGGCCGATAATCGGGATTCCCCCCAGAAACGCTGTCGTCATGACTGTTGATCGCATCGCCAACGCGCGTCTTCGTGACCGCGTGGTCTCCGCCGAGGCCGCAGCCGCGCTGATCCAGCCCGGTGAAACCGTGGCCATGAGCGGCTTTACCGGCTCCGGTTACCCCAAGGCCGTTCCCGTTGAACTGGCCCGCCGCATCGAATCGGTGCATGCCCAGGGCCTGCCCTTCCAGATCAGCCTGATGACCGGCGCTTCCACTGCACCGGAACTCGATGGCGCGCTGGCCAAGGCCGATGGCATCGCCATGCGCATGCCGTTCCAGAGCGACCCGGATGCGCGCAACCGCATCAACGAGGGCAAGCTGGATTACATCGACATCCACCTCAGCCACGTCGCCCAGCACGTCTGGTTCGGCTTCTACGGCGAGATCGATACCGCCGTGATCGAGGTCTCGGCCATCCGCGAGGATGGTTCGCTGGTGCCGTCCACCTCGCTGGGCAACAACAAGACCTGGCTGGACCTGGCCAAGAAGGTGATCATCGAGGTCAACGAGTGGCAGCCGGCCGGCGTCGATGGCATGCATGACATCTACTACGGCACCGCGCTGCCGCCGCACCGCAAGCCGATTCCGCTGGTCAATGCCAACGACCGCATCGGCGAGACCGCGCTGCGCTGCGACCCGGACAAGATCGTGGCAGTGGTGCGCACCAACGGCCCGGACCGCAACAGCCCGTTCAGCCCGATCGATGCGACCAGCGAGCAGATCGCCGCGCACCTGATCGAGTTCCTGCAGCACGAAGTGAAGCGCGGCCGCCTGCCGGCCAACCTGCTGCCGCTGCAGTCGGGCGTGGGCAACATCCCCAACGCGGTGCTGGCCGGCCTGGCCAAGAGCGGTTTCCGCGACCTGGCTGCGTTCACCGAAGTGATCCAGGACGGCATGCTCGACCTGCTGCGCGACGGCGTGCTGAGCTATGCCTCATGCACCGGTTTCGCGCTGAGCCCGCAGGCCAACGAGACGTTCAAGGAAAACATCGATTTCTACCGCGAGCGCATCATCATGCGCACGCAGGAGATCTCCAACCATCCGGAACTGGTGCGCCGCCTGGGCTGCATCGGCATGAACGGCATGATCGAAGTGGACCTCTACGGCAACGTCAATTCGACGCACGTGATGGGCACGCGGATCATGAACGGCATCGGCGGTTCGGGCGACTTCGCGCGCAATGGTTTCCTGTCCGCGTTCCTGAGCCCGTCGACGGCGAAGAACGGCACCATTTCGGCGATCGTGCCGATGGCCAGCCACGTCGACCACACCGAGCACGACGTGTCGGTGATCGTGACCGAACAGGGCCTGGCCGATCTGCGTGGCCTGACCCCGCGCAAGCGCGCGCAGGTGCTGATCGACAACTGCGCGCACCCGGATTTCCGCGCGCAGCTGCAGGACTACTTCGACCGCGCCAGCCGCGAGAGTTACGGCAAGCACACCCCGCACCTGCTGCCGGAAGCGCTGTCGTGGCACCAGCGCTGGCTGGATACGGGCACGATGAAGGGCTGACGCCCGCTTCTGTGGAGCCGAGCATGGCTCGGCTCTACAACTGGCAGCACCGCAACATCCTGCGGAGCCGAGCCCATGCTCGGCTCCGCAGCACGCGGCTTATCCGCGCAGCGCCGCCAGCGATTCGGCCTGGATGCGCTCGTAGATCTCGAACTCAGCGTTCACCGCCGCGCCCAGCGCCTGTTCGAAGGCTTCGCGATTGGCATGTGCGGTGTAGGCGCGCTGCTCGCCACCGCCCAGGTTCGACTGGAAGATGCCTGCGGCGCTGACCGGCAGGAAGTCCTCGTAGACGATCGGATCGGCCGTGGCCAGGCCCGCTGCAACCAGCACTTCGGCCGGCAGATCGGCCACGCGTTCCGGTGCGGCGCGGCCCGCGTCGGTCAGCTGGTAGCGGTAGTAGCCCAGGCCTTCCTGGCGCAGGGTGTCATGGTCATCCGGGAAGCTGGCGAACACCGCCTGCAGGCGCTGGCCGTAGTCACCACCAGTGCTGCCCGCGCCGCCGGCATCGCGCGCCTGCGTCAGCAGCTGGTCGTACAGCGCGCGGCCCTTCGCGGTCAGTGCCAGGCCGCGCTGCTCGATCTCGCCGAAGCGCGCGGTATGGGTGCCGGCGTCGCCGCCCTCGTTGTCCGGGAAGTGCACGGCCTCTTCCAGGGCCTTGAAGCTGGTCTGCCGCAGCAGGATCGGGCAGGCGCGACGCGGCGGGCCCTCGATCACCGCCTTGGCAGCCATGCCGTGCTCGATCATTGCCGCCTGTGCAGCGTCGATGTCCAGCGTGCGCGGGGTCAGGTGATTGATGTGCGGGCCACGGAAGCTGACCACGTCGGCCACCAGCCGGTGCGCCTTGTGCAGGGCGTGGTAGGTCGGAAGATCCACGGTGGCGTCACCATGCCAGCGGAAGGTTTCCAGTGACTGTTCGACGAAGCGCTCGGCATCGGCCTGGGTCAGGCCACCCTCGCGCTCGGCCTGCTCGATCAGTGCCAGCGCGTCGTCGGTGAAGATGCGGCGGCGGGCGAGAATCTCGGCCGACTGCGCACGCAGCACCTCGTCTTCGATCAGTTCGAGGCGCAGCAGCGAGGTGAACACGCGGAACGGGTTCAACGCCAGCGCAGCGGCGGTCAGCGGGCGGAAGGCCGTGGAATGGACCGGCACGCCGGCCACCGACAGATCGTAGTAGCCCACCGGGTACATGCCCATCACCGCGAACAGCCGGCGCAGGGTCGCCAGTTCCTGCGGGGTGCCGACGCGGATCGCGCCATGGCGTTCTTCATCCAGGCGGGCACGCTCGTCGTTGCGCAGCAGCTGCGCGGCCAGCGCCGGGTCCTGCGCCAGGACCTGCGAGTTGATCCGCTCCACCAGTTCCACCAGCGTGCCGTACAGCGGCACTTCGGTGCGGTACATGCGGGACATGGCCTGGGCGAACAGGCGGCGGATCACATCAGGCGAAACGAAAGAGGCGCTCATCAGTCACTCGATTACGGGAACGGGGAACGGCGAGAACCCGTATTGTCGCCGGAGTGCGCGGCCGCGGCGATACGCAGAGCAGCATGAAGAACATCGGTAGCGCCGGGCCATGCCCGGCGGACCCCAGGGCCGCGCTGCGCGCTCGCCGGGCACGGCCCGGCGCTACCTGCCCAGCTGGCGCTTCAGCGTGGCATCGAGGGTGATCGGCCGGTCCCAGTGCTCGTAGCTGGCCACGATGGCGTGGCGCACGGCGCGGTAGTGCAGGTTCTGCGGCTTGGCCGGCATCCGCTTCACCACCTCGGCCCAGCCGCCCTCAGGGTCCTGGCTGAAGGCGCGCACGCTGTCGCGGCAGGTCTGGCCACTGGCCTTGGCCCAGAAGCAGGCGAAATAGATGTCGCCGGCCTGCCACTGGTGGGTGGTGGCCAGTGCGGCGATGTAGCCACGCGGCACACCGGCGTAGCGCGATACCTCGTCAAGGAAGGCATCGGGGTAGCGCTCGGCGTAGTGGTTGATGTCAGCCAGCTGGGTGTCGACCCAGGCGTCGCCGGTATCCACCTCGTAGGTCGCCGAACGTTCGGCGGTCTGCTGGGCCAGCACGATGGCCGGCGCCAGCAGCAGGGACAGCAGCAGCGCGCGCAGTGGCAGTTTCATGACCCGATTCTGCCGCAGCGGGCGCTCCGTGTCAGGCCACGGCAGCTGCTTTGGCCTCGATCGTCGCCAGCGCGGCCGGCCAGTCCCAGGCGGTATCGGCGTTGACCATGCGCGGTTCGTCGTCGGCCACGCCGTGCTGGGTCTCGTGCGCCCAGGTCACCGCGTACGGGGTATGGATGCCCCAGCCGCCGAGGGTGATCACCGGTTCGATATCCGAGCGCAGCGAATTGCCGACCATCACGAACTGCTGCATCGGCAGGTCGAATTCGGCCAGTACGCGTGCATAGGTTTCCGGGTCCTTCTCGGACACGATCTCGATGCGCGGGAACAGGTCGGACAGCGCCGCCACCTTGATCTTGGCTTCCTGGTGGAACAGGTCGCCCTTGGTGATCAGCACCACCGGGTACTGCGCGGCGATGGCCGCCACCGACTCGCGTACGCCGTCGATCAGTTCAACCGGATGGCGCAGGGTGTCGTGGCCAATGTCGAGGATGCGCTGGATGTCCTTGGCCTCGATGCGCTGCGAGGTGATCTCGATGGCCGCTTCGATCATCGACAGCGTCATGCTCTTCACCCCGTAGCCGAACACGCCGAGGTGGCGCTGCTGCACTTCCAGCAGGTGGCGGGCGGTCTGGGTGTCATGGACGTCGATGTAGCGCGACAGCAGGTCCAGGTAATCCTGCTCGGCCTTGCGGTAGTAGTCCTCGCTCTTCCACAGCGTGTCGTCACCGTCAAAACCGACCAGGCCGATGGCGCGCGAAGGCGCAGGCGTGGAGGTGTTCATCGCCCTAGGATACAGGCGCGGAGATGACGAAAAAAACCCGGGTGGCCGAAGCCACCCGGGTTGCCCATGCACCGGTTGTCCCGAATTCAACCGTGGATCAGCGGCCCTGGCCCGCGGCCGTGCCACCTGCGCCGGCACCGGCCTGCTGGGCGGCCACGTAGGCCTTGTACTCGTCGGCACTCAGCTGGCCGTCCTTGTTGGCATCAGCCTGGTCGAACACCTGCGCAAGGCCCGCATTCACCTGCGCTTCGCTCTTGCTGATGGTGCCGTTGCCATCGGTATCGATGCTGGCCCAGGTCTGGCCACCGCCGTTGGCCTGCGCCGATGCTGCCGCGGCCGCATCGGTCGCCTGGTCGGCGGCCTGGCCTGCCTGTGCCGCTGACTGCTGGGCCTGCGCCGCTTCGTTCTGTGCATGCGCGGCCTGCTGCTTTGCCGTCTGCGCCATCGCCGGGATGGCCAACACGCTGCCGGCGGCGACGATCAGGGCGATCAGGGGCTTGCGGTTGCGAATAGTCATCTGGGGTGTCTCCTGAAGGGTGGTAGTGCGCGGTCGTTGTCTCCGCACGGCACCTACCCTGCCACCGCGTTTCTGAATCGATTTTGCGCGGCGATCGCCGCGAACACGCATGGTTAACCACCCACGCAGACGCATGCGTTAGCGCGGTGGTTAGTGCGAAGTGAGCAGGGAGTAAGACGAGCATTCAGCGCTACCGGATTTAACCGGCAGCGAACGAAAAACCTGCGTCAGTCGACGGTTTTTTCCGATGACCGCGAACTGAACAACACCCAGCCCAATGCAACACCGGAGAGCGCGCCGGCGATTTCCAGCACCACGCGGCTGCCCAGTTCGTTCGGATCGTGGATGGTGGACAGGAACAGGCGCGCATACAGTGGCGACTCCAGCCGCACGATGCCCATGTAGAACAGCTTCCAGGCGTCGATGCCGGCGGAGATGATCACCGCGATGACGCACGACCAGCCGATCGCATGGCCCACGGTCCAGTGCAGCAACCGGCACAGGTGGTGCCACAGGAAGTACACCAACAGGCCGACCAGCAGGGCGATGAGGCCCGCTTCAAGCGTACCGAGCAGGCCGAAATGCAGGGGAAGGTTCATCGGGCGGGGACGCAGGAGAAGGCGGCCAGTGTAAGGGGTATCGGCAGGGCTGCGCCCTGCACCTGCAGATGCCGAAGCAACGGCAACAGCAGGCATTCCGTGGGGTGGCGGGGCGGTGTCGGAGTGCGGGGACGCCGTAAACCCATCCCTGGGGGCTTGGCAGCCGCATCCATGCGGCTGACACCCCGCAATCCGACACCGCCCCACCTTCGACAGATTCCCGGTGGCTGATGGATTCACGCCATGCGTGGATGAATCTCCATCGAGATCGAATATCTCGACAATTGATCGAAGAGCATCCACGCATGGCGTGGATCTACGTGTCGACCAAGGTCGACACCCACCGAGCGCAGGCCATGCCATTCCGGCAGATCGCGGAAATCTGTCGAAGGCGGGGTGGGTCCGGTTGCGGGGGTGTCCGCGGCATGGATGCCGCGGCCAAGCCTACAGGGAAGTATTTACGGCGTCCCCCGCAACCGGACCCACCCCGCCATCCCACGGAATGCCCGCTGTTGCCGTTGCCGTTGCTCTGGCTTGAGGCTTCGGCAGGTGCAGGGCGCAGCCCTGCCGACACCCCTACCGCACTGGCACGTCGTAGGCAGTACCGGCATCCGGCTCGGGTTGCATCGTGTAGTGCCACCACTCCTGCGCATAGTTGGCGAAACCACGCCGCGCCATCGCCTGCACCAGCTGCTGGCGGTTGGCGTTCTGTGCATCACTCAAGCCCGGCGTCTGCGTATGCGCGCGTGGGCCGAAGAAATCGAAGTCGGTGCCCATGTCCATCGGCGTGCAGCGCCCGCTGCGACAATCCAGCAGGCCAAGATCCACGGTGGCACCGCGGCTGTGGCCGGAACGCTCGGCGATGTAGCCGTCGCTCAGCAGCTGCGGCTTACCCAGATCCGGATACTGCAGCGCCTTGCGCGACTGTTCCTGCGGATCACTCACCCAGGCCATGAACGCCTGCACCGCGCGCACCGGGCGGTAGCAATCGTAGAGGCGCAACGCAAAGCCCTGCGCGCGCAGGTCGCCCTCCACATCGGCCAACGCCTTTGCCACTGGCGCCAGCAGATAGCATGCAGGCGCCTCATAGCCGGGCACTGGCGCAGCGGTGAAGTTGTTGGCACCGGCATAGCGGATGTCCATCTCGATGCGCGGCGACAGCATGCGGATCTCCACCAGTCCCGCCGCAGTGGCGTCGGTGGCGGGCGAGATGCGTGGTGACTCAGCGGCGTGGGCCGCCGGGGCCAGGGCAATCGCCAGTACGAGTGAAATGCAGGTCCTGGAAGTCATAGCTGAAGTCGATCTCCGGATCGATGGCGCGCAGCTCCAGCGTCGGCGTGTCTGCGCCGGGATTCAGCCACGCCTGCGCCGAGGGTTCCAGCGTATCCCACTGCAACAGCCAGCGCCCTTCCAGCCGCTTCACTGTTGCCTGCAGCGTGGGCGATTTGTCGACACTGAAGCGCAGGCCGTTGCCGGTGGGACACAGCGAGGCGGCGCCCAGCCAGGGATCGCGGTAACGCCCCTGCCATTGCGCCAGATCGGTGGCAGCAGCCGGTTGCGCAGTCCGGGTGGAGGGCGCACGACTTCCCGTGGCGGCGCGCACGGCCCGTTCGGCGGCCAGCTCAGCCAGGTAGTACCCCACATGTTGCGCGTCTTCCGGCGCGGTGAACTGTTTCAGCGTCGACTGCATCAGCGCGGTACGCGCGTCTTCGGCCTCGCCGTTGATCAGCATCACCACACCGACCTTCCGATCCGGCAGCAGCGCCAGCGAGGAATACATGCCCGACAGTGTCCCGGTGTGCGCGACCTTCCAGTGCCCGTCCATGTCCGACACCCGCCAGCCCAGCCCATAACCGTAGAAACGGGCGTTGTCCCAGTCGCGTTGGCGTTCGCCCAACGGCATCGGCATGTGCAGTGTCCACAGCATGCGGCGTTGCTCAGCACCCAACCACGTCGGCGCCAGCGACGGGTCCAGCAGCACCTGCATCCAGCGCGTCATGTCGCGCAGCGAACAACGGATGCCACCAGCCGCCATCGACGTCAGGTCGGGGCTGAGCGTTCCATCCGCACCGACCACCACATTGCGGCCGTCGCGCCGCACATGCGGTTGGGCGACATTGCCGACCTGCTCCACCGACCATGCGCCCACCTGGCAGCGGGTCATGCCCAGCGGTTCAAACACGCGCTCGCGCATCAGCTGGTCATACGGCTTGCCACCGGCGGCCGCGGCCACCTCGCCGGCAACGACGTACATCAGGTTGTCGTAGGCGTAACCGCTGCGGAAGCTGGTGACCGGCTTCAGGTGTGCCAGACCGGCGATGACATCGGCGCGGGTGAAGATGTTGGGTTCGGGCCACAGCATCAGGTCGCCGGCACCCAGGCCGAGGCCGCTATTGTGGATCAGCAGATCGCGTACCTGCAGGTGTTCGCCCACCCACGGGTCATGCATGCGGAATGCCGGCAGATGGCGCTGCACCGGATCGTCCCAGCGCAGCTTGCCCTGCTCCACCAGCGTGGCCAGCAGCGCGGCGGTCATCGCCTTGCTGTTGGAGGCGATCTTGAACAGCGTGTCCTCGTCGATGCGGCCGCCGTCACCGCGCACCCCTTCGGTGTGGCGATAGACCACCTGGCCATCCTCGACCACCGCCATCGCCACCCCCGGCAGGTGCTCATGCTGGTCCACGAAGGCGATGTCGGCATCCAGGCGTGCGCTGTCCACCGCATGGGCAGCGGGGCTGGCCAGTGCCGCGAGCAGTAGCAACAGACGATGCAAGTCAGTCTCCGTCAGGCGGTGCCGGATCACATCCGGCGATCACAAATCCGCGCCCCCCGGCAGGGCGGCGCGCAGATGCGTCCTCAATAATTCCAGGTCACCGTCAGCTGTGCGTAGCGCGGCGACTGGAACCCGGTGCCATAGCCATACATCGTGTTCGGCGTGCCGATGCTGTCCTGCGGCTCGTAGTCCTGGTCCACGGTGACCACACGCTGCTGGTTGAGCACGTTGTACACCGCAAGCTTCAGGCGCAGGTCGGTGGGAATGGGCACCTTGTAGGAAACGCTCACGTCCAGGTCGTAGGTCCACGGGGTACGGCCGTCACCGCCGCGCGGCGAATGCACGAACACGCGCTCGGACGGCACCGTCGACTGGCAGTTGGACACGCACACGTAGTAGCTGTGGAAATCGGTGTCGTCGAAGGGATTGCCGGCGCCGAAGCGGGTGATCGGGCTTCCCGACTGCACGCCCAGCGTGGCCGCCACGCTCAGGTTCTCGGTCAGCGCGTAGCTGCCGCGGAACTTGAACTGGTGGCGGCGGTCGTTGGCCAGGTAGCCATAGCCGCGATAGTTCACCCACGGATTGTCGAAGTTCTCGGTGCGGCCGGCGTCCGCGAAGTCGGTATCGGAGTTGACCGGACCTTCGGCATTGCCGCGGCCGTAGGCCAGCGTATACGAGGCATTGAAGCCCCACTTGCCGTCCCACGCACGGTCGACCTGCAGTTCCAGCGCCTTGTAGTCGCGCTTGGGCTTCACCCAGCCGCGCTGGCCCACATAGTTGCCATCGTCGTCATACAGCGCCCAACCCTCCTTGGAGGTATCGATGTCGATCCAGCCGTCGTTGCTGCCATCGCAGTTGGTATCGCCCCACACCGTGTTGGTGCGCCCGGGGTTGCCCATGATCCACACGCCGTCGATCGCACCGCACTGCCCCGTGGCGGTGATGTTCATGTCATCAATGGCGTTGTGCAGGCGCCGGTAGGTGACGCTGGCGGCGACCGACCACGATTCACTCAGCATGTGCTGGAAGCCGAGGATGGCCTCATCCTGATAGACCGGGTCCATGTCCCGGTTCACCTCGGCGCGCAGGTCCGGCACGCTGCCGTCGCCCTGCGAATTGTCGACCGGGCCGATCTGCCCACCCAGGTTCGGGATGTTGTTGGCGGCCCCGGTGTAGCCCAGGAATTCGTACCAGGTGCGCTCATCGAGGAAGCCGCCGGCCTGTTTGATGTTGATGACATTGGCCACCGGCAGGTAATAGCGGCCCAGGTTGCCGAACACCTTGGTGGTGCCATCACCACGCACGTCCCACGAAAAGCCCAGGCGCGGGGCGATCATGTTGTCGATCTTGATGTAGCTGTCGCCGTCGCCGCCCTTGTTGTCGAAGCTCTCCACGCGCGCGCCGATGTTCAGCAGGAAGTTCGGGGTGACCTGCCAGTTGTCTTCCAGGTAGTACGCCGAGTTGATGGTTTCGAACGAGCCGGCCACTTCATAGCGGCGGGTGCGTGCGACCAGGCCGCTGGCAGGTACGGTACCGCCATTGAGCGGGCTGCCCGGATTCCGGTAATAGATGTCATAACGCAGCCCACCGGGACCGGGATAGGCACGTTCGTAGTCGGAGGTGTTTTCTTCGCGGTCCAGGCCGAAGCGCAGCAGGTGGTTGCCGAGCGACCACTCGAAGTCGGCGCGTGCAGCCTTGCGTGTATCCAGCGCCGCTTCCAGCTGCGAGCTGCTTGTACAGCTGCGGTCACCCTGCAGGTTTGGTGGCACGCCCTGGGCCGCGGTACGGTTGTCGAACACGCGGTTGCAGTTCTCGTCCATCAGCGAACTCTGCACTCGGTTGCGCTTGTTCTCGCCGTACATCAGCTTCATGGTCAGGTCGTTGTTGACCTGCCAGCTGTACGTACCGGACCAGTTCTTTCCGCCCACCGTGTTGACGATCTGGTTGCTGCGCTCGCCAAGGATGTCGCCGCTGTCGTAGTCGTAACGGTAGACGTCGGTGAGGGTCTTGTTCTTGTCGGAGAAGCCGAACAGCGACAACATCTGGTTGTCGGTGATCTGCCAATCCAGCTTGCCGCCCCAGAAGGGCTCGTCGGCCTTGCCCTGGCTGAGGAACGTGCCGGCGTCATTGGTCGAGGTCGGACGATAGTCGCGTGCCTCGTACATGCCGAAGAAGAACAGCTTGTCCTGCACCAGCGCACCGGAAGCGAACACGTTCAGTGCGCTGCGCGAATAGTCGTCGCGACGCGCCGAGATGTAGCGGCTGCCTTCGCCGTCGTAGCGGTCACGCGCCTGCGACTGCCAGGCACGCGGCTCGAACACCAGTTCAGCACCGGCCTTGAAGTCGTTGCTGCCCGAGCGGGTGACCGCGTTGATGACACCGCCGGTGCTGCGCCCGAACTCCACCGAATAGCCGCCGGTCTTGACCTGGAATTCCTGGTAGAACGCGAACGGAACCGACGAGAAGCCAACCCGGTTATAGAAATCGGTGACGTTCAGGCCGTTGATGTAGACCGTGTTTTCGGCCACTGACGAGCCACCGAAGGAGATGCCCTGCCCGCCCAGCGAGCCCTTGCCTTTCACCGCACCCGGCGCCAGCAGCGCCACTGCGGTGATGTCACGGTCCACCGGCAGTCGAGACAGTTCCTCGCGGGTGATGTTGGTGGCCGACTCGGTGGACTTCACGTCCACCATCGACACCACCTGCGGCGCGCGCACTTCCACGGTGCCCAGCGTGCTGACAGCTCCCAGCGGCACGTTCACCGTGGTTGCGCTGCCCAGGCTGACCGTGACCTGGCCGACGCGGCTGGCAGCACCGCCTGGCAGGTTTACCTCCATGTCATAGGTGCCGACCGGCAACAACGGGATGCGATAGCTGCCCTTGCTGTCGGCCTGCACCGAGCGCACGAAACCGGTGGCGGGATTGCGGACCGTGACCGTGGCGCCGGCAGGCACCTGCCCCGTATCGCTGGTCAGGCGACCGACGACCGCGCCGTCCTGTGCGAATGCGCTGGGTGCCAGCGTTGCCAGACACGTACCGAGGGCGACGCACAAGGCCGCCCGCTTGATGTTGTAAGCCTTCATCCCCTGCTCTCTCCTGCAAGAATTGAATGGTGGTGGGGTGGTGTGTCGCGCTAGCGTTGCCCGGCTGGCAGTACCCGCCACTGGAAGTCATAGCTCCATTGGTCGAAGTACAGGTTGCCGCCTGACCACTCGGCCTCGCCGCGCTGCGAGTCGACCGTTTCCGAGCGGTAGTGCTGTTTGGCCGGCACGAAGGCCTGGCCGAAATCGTCGTTGAACGCGATGCGGTAGCCATCGAGGCCACCGAGGTAGAAATCACGCAGCGCGGGCGTGTCGCTGGCCAGCGCACCGGTGGTCACATCCATCGGCAGCCAGCCATACGGCGCCAGGTAGACCTGGCCCCAGTCGTGCAGGTTGTTGTAGCCGCTGTCATCGTCGGAAAACACCATGCCCGACTGCCAGCGCGCGGGAATGCCGTTCATGCGAAGCAGGGCGATCAGCAGCAGGGTCTGCTGCCCGCAATCGGCGTGACCGGCACGCAGCGCGTAGTCACTGATGTTGCTGATCGTCGAATACTCGCGTGCACCGGCCCACGGAATGCGATCAACCGCGGCGAACAGCCTGCGTACCACTTCATACGGGCGTGTCTCGCCCTGCAGCACCTGGTCGGAAAACAGCTTCAGGGCGGGCGTGAAACGCACGTGCGGCAGCTGCTCGGCCAGATAGGGCTTCAACGCGGGATCATCCGGCGTGGCCTGCACCTTGGTCGCGTCGATTGCCGTGTGGCGCGCGAAGATCGTCACCGCATAGCGGATTTCAAAGTGCGTCGGCTTGCCAGCGACGGCCTTGGCTTCCAGATAGGCGGTGCGCTGCTGGATGCTGGCCGGGGCGATGCGCGCCTTGCCCGGCGAACTGGCAATCCACTGCACGCGCTCCTGCTGGCCGGGAATCTCGCGCGGGTACGGAATCCATGCACGTACGGTTTCGCCTGCCGGCACTGCGTCCGCTTTCACCGTGAGCGACTGCGTGAATTCGATGCGCTGCGGCAGCACAGATGTCGTGCCGCTCTGTTCGGAGACAGCGACTGCGCGCGCGTGATGCGCATTGAGCACTTCATTCGGGCCGGGCGGTGGCATAGGCGCATCTGCCCGACGACGCGCACGCGCCTCGTCGCTGAGCAGGAACAGGTTGGAGGACGCGCGCTTGAAGTACCAGCGCGTTCCGTCGATATCGTAGTGTTCGATCAGGCCCAGCTGGTCCCAGCGTGCGAACTCCTCGTCGGTCAGGTTGGGAATCCAGCGACGCACGGCGGCCTTGGCTGCGGCTTCGTCGAGGCTGAAATCCAGCTTGATGCGGCGCATGCGCTCGTACTGGAAGTCGGCGGGTGCGGGCACTCCGTCTGCGGCGAACGTCGCATCGACATCCCTGAAGCGACCGCTGTCGACCAGATCGATCAACCGCGTTTCCTGCTCACGATCGACGGCACTGCGCTGATCCGCGGCCGGTGCCGCCCACGCCCACAGCAGCAGCGCGGCGCATAGTCCGGCAGCGACAGGCAGAGACGGTTTGCGAACGGCAGGATCCACAGCGACACTTCCCAAGCGCGGGTGGTAACGGCTGTGTAACACGGGCCGGGGGACCGGTCAATAATTTATTCTTGCTTTCGTCGCCAAAAGGAATAAATATTCCAAAAGGCATTCGAGGAGGGTGTGCAGCGCATGATCCTGGCTTCCCGCGAACCGCGTCGGCACTGGCCGCGCAGGTTGACCCTGGCGCTGGCCCTGGGCCTGCTGGCCGTACCGGCCTTTACCCAAGCGGCCACGCCTGCACCCGACCCCGGCGTACCGCTGCCCTACGTGATCGGCCTGCATGAGGCCTACCTCACCCCGGACTACTGGGCGGCACGCCTGGACAACGCCGACGCACCGATCCTCGACCGCGCGCAGATCCAGGCGCAGAACGCGCGAATGCGTGCCCAGGACAGCCACATCCAGGACATCGCCACGCTGCCTGCACAGCTCGGCGCCACGCAGGTGCGCGACAGCATCGGCGCGCTTTCGAGCTGGCCCAAGCGGGCGCTGTATGACGAGAAGGGACAGGCCATTGCCCCCGGCCTGCGGGCTGCAATCGAAGCCAACCTCGGCCTCGACGCGGTTCCTGCGCAGGTCGCACCGTCGTACGGGCTGGTGGTGAAGCGCGCCGCGCTGCGCACCTTCCCCACCCGTCAGCGTGTTTTCAGCACCGTCGGCGACACCGATATCGACCGTTTCCAGGAATCGGCGCTGTTCCCCGGTGACAAGGTAGCCGTGGTCCACCGCAGTGCCGATGACCGCTGGCTGTTCGTGCACAGCGAGCGCTACAGCGCCTGGATCGAAGCCGATGCCGTGGCCAGTGGTGACAAGGCCACGGTGCTCGGCTACGGCGCGAAGGGCCCGTACCGCATCGTCACCGGTGCCACCGCGCACACCGCCTACACACCGGAAGAACCGCGTGTATCGCGCCTGCAGCTGGACATGGGCGTGCGCCTGCCGGTGCTGGCCGACTGGCCCGCCGCCGAACCGGTGAACGGCCAGCAGGCACACGCCTCGTGGGTGGTGCAGCTGCCGGTGCGCGAGGCCGATGGCCGCCTGCGCCTGGTGCCGGCACTGCTGCCGCGCTCGCAGGACACCGCCGCCGACTACCTGCCGCTGACCCCGCGCCTGCTGCTGCAGCAATCGTTCAAGTTCCTCGGCGAGCGCTACGGCTGGGGCCACGACTACGACACCCGCGACTGCAGTGGGTTCGTATCAGAGATCTACCGCAGCTTCGGCGTACTGTTGCCGCGCAATACCAGCGCGCAGGCGATCAGCCCGGCGCTGGACCGCCTGCCGTTCACCAGCAAGGACAGCAAGGCCGTGCGCGACCGCGCCGTCACCGATCTGCAGGTGGGCGATCTGGTCTACATCCCCGGCCACGTGATGATGGCCATCGGCCACGTCGACGGTCGCACTTGGGTGATCCACGATACCGCGGGCGGCAGCTGGTTCGGCGCCGACGGCAAGCGTGTGCAGGCCCATCTCAATGGCGTATCGGTCACGCCGCTGGAGCCGATGATGGCCAGCGACAGCGTCCGCTACATCGACCGCATCACCAACATCCAACGCCTGCGTGCCAAGAATCCCTGAATGAAGATCACTGCCATCGAACTGGGCATGCTGCGCGTGCCGCTGAAAACACCGTTCAAGACCGCGTTGCGTACCGTGGAGACCGTGGAAGACGTGGTGGTGCTGATCCGCACCGACACTGGCCACACCGGCTACGGCGAGGCGCCGGCCACCGCGGTCATCACCGGTGACACGCACGGCTCGATCATCGAAGCGATCCGCCACTTCATCGCCCCGCGCCTGATCGGCCAGGAGGTGGTCAACCTCAACCGCCTGTGCACGCTGGTGCAGACCGCGATGGAGCGCAACACCAGCGCCAAGGCCGCGGTGGAAATCGCGCTCTACGATCTGTGGGCGCAGCTGCATGGCGCGCCGCTGTACCAGATGCTGGGTGGTGGCGACCCGGTGATCACCACCGACATCACCATCAGCGTGGACTACATCGACAAGATGGTGGCCGATTCGCTGTCGGCGATCGAACGCGGCTTCGAGTCGCTGAAGATCAAGGTCGGCAAGGATATCGGCGTGGACATCGAGCGCGTCAAGGCAATCCATGCCGCCGTTGAAGGCCGTGCACTGCTGCGCCTGGACGCCAACCAGGGCTGGACCGCCAAGCAGGCCGTGCATGCGATGCGCACGCTGGAAGAAGCCGGCGTGGTGCTGGAGCTGCTGGAGCAACCCGTCAAGGCCGCCGACATCAGCGGCCTGAAGTACGTCACCGACCGGGTCAACACCCCGGTGATGGCCGACGAGAGCGTGTTCAGCCCGAGCCAGGTAATGGACCTGATCCAGCAGCGCGCCGCCGACATCATCAACATCAAGCTGATGAAGACCGGCGGCCTGTCCAACGCGATCCGCATCGCCGACATCGCCGGCATCTACGGCGTGCCGTGCATGATCGGCTGCATGATCGAGTCGAGCATCAGCGTGGCCGCGGCAGTACATCTGGCGGTAGCCAAGAGCGATGTGATCACCAAGGTCGACCTGGATGGCCCATCGCTGGGGCAGTTCGATCCGGTCAGCGGCGGCGTGCGTTTCAACGAGTCGGAAATCAGCATCAGCGATGTGCCGGGGCTGGGCATCACCGAAGTGCGGGGGCTGGAGATGCTGGGTTGATCGTTGAAACAACGATCGCCGCCATCAGTAGATCCACGCCATGCGTGGATGCCCTTGCCCTTGCTTTTGCCCTACCCCGCATCCCCTTCGCGGCTGGCACGCGCGCGATCTGTCCGGGGTCGGGCGGGTGGGGTTTGCAGGGGTGTCCGCCGCATGGGCCCGAGGCATGCCTCGGGCGGGTTGGGCAGGACGCCCAACCCCGGCCTTGCCGTTTGCGCAGGACAGCGCAAACGAGCAAGCGCGGCCAAGCCTCCATGGACGGATTCACGGCGTCCCCTGCAAACCCCACCCGCCCGACCCAACCCATGAAACGCTCTACGCAGCCAACCGCAACGCGCCTACACATGTCCGGACGCCCCGCATGCCGCCCCTGCTGAAAATCCGCACCGAGCGCGGGCAGATGTCGGCCATCGAACGCCGCATCGCCGACTTCATCCTCGACAACGCGCACCTGCTGCGCGATTACTCTTCGCAGCAGCTGGCCAGTGCCCTGGGCATCAGCCAGTCCAGCGTGGTCAAGTTCAGCCAGAAGCTCGGCTTCAAGGGCTACCCGGACCTGAAGTACTCCATCGGCGAGGACGTCGCCCGCGCCGGTGCCGACCCGCAGCAGGCACCGGCCGCACCGGACATCAGCGATGACTACCTGCGCCTGGGCGATGCCCTGCGCCGCAGCAAGGCGCAGGCCGAGGAAGAAACCCGCCAGGCCAACCCGCGCGAGGAGATCGAACGCATCGTGCAGCTGCTCGACGGCGCGCCGAAGCTGTTCGTCCACGGCCTCGGTGACGACGGCCTGTACGCACGCGAATTCGCCATGCGGCTGTCTTTGCTCGGCCTGCTGGTGGTGCCGCATACCGATCCGATCCTGATGCTGGCCAACCTGTCGGCGGCGCGTCCGGGTGATGTGCTGTTGATGTTTTCCGAGTTCGGCAACCTGCCACAGCTGTCACAGCTCTCGCGCCAGTTCCAGGACATGGGCGGCAAGGTGGTGTCGATCACCCGCCACACCGCCAACCCGCTGCGCGCGCATGCCGATGCGGCGCTGGTGGTGTGCGCCCACGACCGCGCGCCGCAGGTGGCGCAGCTGCTGTACCGTAGCGCCATGCACGCCCTGCTCGATTTCCTGTTCGTGCTGCTCTGCCACGCCAATCCGGATCGCCAGCAGCAGCTGGCGGTGAACCTGGAACGGATCGATCACCTGCTGGATTCCTGACCGGAGCGCCCAATGAATCTGCTGCTGGCCCGCTTTGCATCCGCCGCGCTGCTGCTCGTAGCGGCCGTCACTGTCCATGCTGCTCCGCTGGACGACGCTCGCCAATTGATCGTCGTCACCAGCGATACCTGGGACAGTACGCAGGGCCAGCTGCAGGCCTTCGTGCGCGACGGCAAGCACTGGCGCAAGCACGGCCAGTCGTTCCCGGTGGCGCTGGGTCGCACCGGCAGTGCCTGGGGCCTGGGCCTGCATCCTGCCCAGGCCGATGGCCCGCAGAAACAGGAAGGCGACGGTCGCAGTCCGGCCGGCGTGTTCGCGCTGGGCAGCGCGTTCGGTTATGCCGTCACCCGGCCCGGAACGGCGATGATTTACCAGCCAATGTTCGAGAGCAGCTACTGCATGGACGTACCGGCGTCGCCGTTCTACAACCGCATCGTCGATGCAAAGAAGGTCGGCAGTGCCGCCATCACCGGCTCCACCGAACCGATGCGGCTGGACCTGCACAACAAGGGCGACGTGCGTTACCAGGAAGGCTTCGTGATCGCGCACAACCCGGACAACCAACCCGGCAAGGGCAGCTGCATCTTCGCCCATCTGTGGCGCCAGCCCGGCGAAGCCACCGCCGGCTGCACCGCAATGCCGCAGGCGCGCATGCAGGCACTGCTGGACTGGCTGCGCCCGCAGGACACGCCGCGTTTCGTGCTGCTGCCGCGGGCTGAATACCAGCGCCTGCAGGCGCAGTGGAAACTGCCCGCGCTTGAAGGAGCCGCACGTTGAGCGCCGCTGACGAACCACAACTGCAACGCGCGGTCAGCCGCTGGCAGATCGTCGGCCTGTCGATCAACGATGTGGTTGGCAGCGGCATCTACCTGCTGCCGGCGGCCACGGTTGCCCTGCTCGGCCCCTTCAGTCTGTGGGGTGTGGTCGCCGCCGGTATCGTCGTCGCCCTGCTGGTGCTGTGCTACGCGCAGGCGGCCAGCTATTTCGATGAACCCGGTGGCAGCTATCTGTACGCGCGCGAGGCCTTCGGTCGCTTTGCCGGCTTCGAGATCGGCTGGATGATCTGGCTGACCCGCATCAGTTCTGCCGCAGCGCTCAGCAATGCGCTGGCCGACGCCGTGGCGCGGTTCTGGCCATGGGCAGGCGCCGGCATGGGCCGCATCGCGATCATCGTGGTCTCGCTCGCTTTCCTGACCGGGGTGAACATCATCGGCGTGCGTTCGGCCGCCCGTACCGGCATCGTGCTGGTGATCGGCAAGATGCTGCCGCTGCTGCTGTTCGTGGCCATCGGCGCGTTCTACATCGACCCGCAGCTCGCTTTCTCCGGCCAGCGCCCGGACCCGCACGACCTGCAGCGCATGGGCGAGGCGGCACTACTGTTGCTGTATGCCTATGCCGGGTTCGAGAACATCCCGGCCGCGGCCGGCGAATACCGCAACCCACGCCGCGACATTCCCTTCGCACTGATCACCATGATCGTCACCGTCACCGTGATCTACGCGGCGGTGCAGATCGTGGCGCAAGGTACGCTGCCCGGCCTGGCCGCGTCGGCCACGCCGCTGGCCGATGCCGCCTCCAGCTTCGGTGGCGAGGCGCTGGCGCTGATCCTCACCGTGGGCGCGACCATCTCCATCCTCGGCACCAACAGCAACACGATGATGATGGGCCCGCGCTTCCTGTTCGCCCTGGCCCGCGATGGCTACGGCCCGAAAGTGCTGGCGCAAGTGCACCCACGCTTCCGTACCCCGGCCGCAGCGATCTTCTGCCAGGGCCTGATCGCCCTCGGCCTGGCGCTGTCCGGCTCGTTCGTGCAGCTGGCGCTGTTGTCGATGACCACGCGCCTGTTCGCCTACATCGGTACCGCGGCAGCGGTGCTGGTGCTGGCCAAGCGCTATGCGGACCGCCCCGGTGCGTTGAAGCTGCCCGGTGGCCCGTTGATTCCGGTGCTGGCCCTGCTGCTGTGCGTGGCCCTGTTCGCCAGTGCCAGCTGGCAGAACATCGCCGCGGCGCTGGTCGCCTTCGCTGTTGGCGCGGTCATCTACAAGCTGCCGCGCAAGGACGCCAGCGCCGATTGACCTGCCGATCACGCTGCCGGCCCGATGCGTTAACCGGCCGATAGGCAGGATCAGGCTTCGTCCACCACGGAGCCTCCTGCCCATGAGCACTGATTACCAGATCCCCGGCCGCGTACCGGAAGACGGCACACCCCGCCAGGCGGTTTCGGACTACTGGCGCGATCGCTATACCAGCGAACCGTACTACGACAACCAGCTGTTCTTCGACGATTACGAGCCGGCGTACCAGATCGGCCACACCGCACGCGCGCAGGACATGATCCGCGCTTACGAAGAGATCGAAGGCGAGCTGGAGTCGCGATGGGCGAAGGAGCGCGGCAAGAGCCGGCTGGAATGGGCGCAGGCGCGCAGCGCCGTGCGTCGCGGCTGGGAAGAGGCAGTGAATCTGGATCCGCGCCGGAACAGCCGCGGATAACCATGCCCTGTAGAGCCGAGCCCATGCTCGGCTGACGCCTCAGCTGTAGAGCCGAGCCATGCTCGGCTGGGTATCCAGAGTCGAGCCCGCTCGGCTGCCGATACACAGCAGCCGAGCGTGGGCTCGGCTCTACCACCGTCCGTCAGTCCTGTTCCGGCAGCGGCGGAATCGACGAGGCGCGCTTGGGCTCAGCGGCATTGGCGGCAATCAGGTCGCGGGTGTTCTTCTGCACCGCCACCGCGCCAAACAGCGACAGCGCGAATGCCATGCCATAGAAACCCTTTTCGCTCAGCACCAGGGTGGCGTTCCACAGACCGACCAGCAGCAGCAACAGTGCCGACAGCAGCGCGAACCAGCACAGTGCGTAGTACAGGCCGCTCACCGGAATGCTCTCGACGCGGTCGCGCACACTCTTCTGCAGCGATACCGCCGCGAACAGGCCAAACAGCAGCAGGGTCAGGTAATAGCCCTTTTCGTTCAGCGGCATTTCGGCATTGAACAGGCCTACCAGATAGGCCACCGCGCCCAGCAGCAGTGCCACCCACGAGGCGGCGATGAAGGCGGGCGAGGGTCGATGGATGATCGGTGCGTTCATTGCAGATCCTTGGCAGACAGGCGGGCATGCTTTGCCCGGGCGAGAACACCCTAGACGATCCGCGCCATGCCGCACAGGGGGTAGCAGGACCTTCGGGCCACGACCGTCACCCCGCCGGTGGTATACAAAGGTGAGCCTGGCCATCCGCATCCCCTTCCGCTGGAGATACCCATGACCCGCACACCCCTGCTGCTCGTACTCGGCCTGCTGCCGATCCTCGCCACCACCGCCTGCAATGCCGCCGGTCCTGATGCGACAGGTCAGAAGGCACCGGCAACCGCCGCGACCGCCAACGACCAACGCCCCTTCACCGCCACCGAGGTCAGCCGTTTCGACCAGCCATGGGCGATGACCTTCCTGCCCGATGGCAGCCTGCTGGTGACCGAAAAGCGCGGCAAGCTGCAGCGCCTGGACCTGGCCAGCGGCAAGAAACATGAGATCACCGGTATCCCCAAGGTCGCGTACGGCGGTCAGGGTGGTTTCGGTGATGTGATCCTGCATCCGGATTTCGCCCGCAACCATGTGGTCTACGTCAGCTATGCCGAAGAAGGCACGCTGGATACACGCGGCGCGGCCGTGGCCCGTGCCACCCTCGCCCTCGACGCCAGCGGCGGCGGCCAGCTGAAAGACCTGAAGGTGATCTGGCGGCAGACACCGAAGGTCAGTGGCGAAGGCCACTACGGCCATCGCCTTGCCTTTGGCCCGGACGGCAAGCTGTGGATCAGTTCCAGCGAACGGCAGAAGTTCGACCCGGCGCAGGACATGAGCGGCAACCTGGGCAAGATCATCCGTCTCAACGACGACGGCAGCCTGCCGGCCGACAATCCGTTCGCCTCGCAGGGTGGCGTGGCCGCGCAGGTATGGTCGCTGGGGCACCGCAATGTGCTGGGCATCGCCTTCGATGCCAACGGCAAGCTGTGGGCACAGGAAATGGGGCCGGCCGGCGGCGATGAGCTGAACCTGATCGTGCGCGGTGCCAACTACGGCTACCCGATCGTGTCCAACGGCGACCACTACGATGGCCGTCCGATTCCCGACCACGACACCCGACCGGAATTCGCCGCACCGAAGGTGACGTGGAACCCGGTGATTTCGCCGGCCGGCCTGATGTTCTACAGCGGCAACCTGTTCCCGCAGTGGAAGGGCAGCGCCTTCATCGGCGGCCTGTCATCCACTTCGCTGGTGCGCGTTGCCTTCGACGGCGACAACGCACGCGAAGCCGAACGCTTCAACATGGGCGAGCGTATCCGTGAAGTGGAACAGGGCCCGGATGGCGCGCTGTGGCTGCTGGAAGACGGCAGCAAGGCACGGCTGCTGAAGCTCACGCCGAAGGCCTGATTGGCCGGGTTGCCGGCCAGCGGCCGGCACTACCGAACTGCAACGGCCCCGCATGCGGGGCCGTCTGCTTTCATTGGATGGTGATGACTTTCACTTCCGTGCGCGTGCAGGCCTTGTCCAGGCACGCACCGTTCAACCACACCTGGCCATCGCCGATCATCACGCCCTGCTGGTTGACGAAGACCTTACCGAACTCCTGCGCGGACACCGCCTTGACCACCGCCGGGGTGATGATCTTTTCGTAGTTGCGCTGGAATTCACCGGGTCCGGTGATCTTCTTCCCACCACTGATGTTCAGTGGGAACCGCACTTCTTCAACCACGGCAGGACGGTCACCCGCGACCACGGCGGTCTTGAAGGCATTGAATACTTTTTCATACTGCGCCGCATCGCCGAGCAGCGTCTCGATGCGCGCGCGGGCGTCGTCTGCTGCGGGCTCGACGGAGCTGGAAGCATCCGCGGGCGTCGCCGCCGCATCCTTCGCGTGTTC